>JAZSOL010000107.1:0-21811 GCA_045536915.1 Clostridia bacterium | reverse complement strand
TGGTTAGTTTTTTTACTGAACATATTAAAATTATACCACAAAATGGCTGATTCCGCTATGGTTTCAGCTATTTTTGTGCACAAAAAAATCGAGAATTTTCATCCTCGATTTTTAAGTGACTTTTTTTACAGTCCCATTTTTTTATATATTATTTAATTTTATCAACCACGAATCCGCGGAAAATCAAATACTCATTATTCAACTTCTTTAAGCAATTTTTCAAGTCTGTTTATGCCTTCGCAGATATTTTCCTTACTTGTTGCATACGACCATCTCACATATTCAGGTGCTTCAAAACCTGTTCCGGGAACAACGGCAACGAGCTGCTTATCGAGAAATACCTGAGCAAAATCATCTGCACTTGAAATCTTTGTGCCACAGATTGTTTTGCCGATGAGCTTTGAAATGTTCATCATAACATAGAATGCACCACCGGGTGCTGTGCAGGAAACAGAATCTATGGCGCTGATTCTTTCCACCATATATTTTCTTCTTTCGTCGAAAGCTTTAATCATTTTTTCAAGCTCTTCCTTAGGACCTTTTAGAGCTGCAATGGTTGCTTCCTGTGCTATTGAGTTGGGGTTAGATGTGGTATGGCTCTGCACGTTTGACATCATTTTTGCAATTTTCTCACTTGATGCAGTAAAGCCGATTCTCCATCCCGTCATGGCATATGTTTTGGAAACACCATTTATTATGATGGTAAGGTCTTTGATTTTATCATTGAAAGAAGCAATGCTAACGTGCTTTTCTCCGCCATAGACAAGATGCTCGTAAATTTCATCGGACACAACATAAATGTTGTGACGCACAGCAACATCTGCAATTGCTCTGAGCTCATCTTCCGTATACACCATACCTGTTGGATTAGAGGGAGTATTCAAAACGAGAGCTTTTGTTTTATCGGTAATAGCCGCTTCGAGTTCTTCCGGAGAAAACTTGAATTTGTTTTCTTCCTTTGTGTAGAGAATAACGGGTACACCATCGTTATATTTAATCATCTCGGGATAGCTTACCCAATACGGCGCAGGAACAATAACCTCATCACCGGGATTTAAAATAGCACCGAATGCATTGATAAGCGAATGCTTTGCACCGTTCGACACAACAATCTGGGAAGGTGCATAGTCAAGACCGTTATCATTTTTGAATTTTTCACAAATAGCTTTTTTAAGCTCAACCGTACCGGAAGCCGGGGTGTATTTGGTTTTACCGGAAACAATAGCGTCTATAGCAGCCTGCTTTATATGCTGAGGTGTATCAAAATCAGGCTCACCTGCTCCAAATCCCACTACGTCCATTCCGTCTGCTTTCATCTGTTTGAATTTTGCATCTATTGCAAGTGTTGGTGACGGTGCAATAGATTCGAACTTTCTTGAAAATTCCATTTTATATCTCCTTTTCTGCTTCCGTTTTGAAACGCAAAAATCTAAAAATTTCATAATTTTATGATATTCTATCATATATTATGCAAAATTGCAAGTTCTTTGACGTCAAAATTCAAAATTTGTCACAAGATTATAGAATTTCCAAAAACCTATTTTACTTATTGTGCTATCTTCCCAAACATCAGCACTCACGCGGTTTGATACACAATGTCAAAACAGTATTTTTCTTCATCCGGCAATGCAACAAACAAAAAAACATTGCACCTATTTTGACGGATTGTACCATTTGTTCTTTCATTTTTGATATTTCATTTATAAATTACGAAAAAATCTTGACACTACGGATGAATATTGATATTATTAATGCATATTCCTTTGATTACACAGATGCAATGCTTACCGAACGTGCATTAAACTACATAAATCTTGCAAAACCCGACTTTGTTTTTCTATATATGGTTGAAACCGACGAAAAAGGCGGACACGACAGAATCCATGGAACGGATATGCCCGAGGATATGACTATTCCGATGTTTTTCTGCGGCAAACAGTTTGAATGCAACAAGGAGCTTGAAAACGTGAGCATTCTCGATATTGCGCCAACAATTGCAGATATTCTGGGAATAGAAACACCGAGAGAATGGGAAGGAAAATCGCTCGTTAACTGTTAATAAATCAAGAAGGTCATACCGTTTGATTACGATATGACCTTCTTGATTTTTCGAACACTCTGTTTGCGCAATGTTTAATAAAACAAATTATTTTTCATAAAATATTTCATCACGGTTGATATATATATCGCTGAACGTTGCTCCGAAAAAGCTCTGCATTGCACCGAGAAGCAAATCAGGTTTGAGATTGCTCTGATTTCCGGCGTCTATGCGGATTCGGATTTTATAACCGCATCCGTCATTTTCAAGAAGGCTCACTTCCTGCACAAAATCCTTTATGTTTACTTCTTTCATACCCCTTTTGGATTTCTTTTCAATCATAAAGCTTTCTGCATTGTTAAATTCATCAATGTTAATTTTATCGGATGAATTAAACATCACCGTGTAGGAAGCGCTGAGTATGTCGTAAAAATCATTCATACCTGCGTTTTCCTCAACCTTTAAAACGCGGATTGCATCCGGAAGCGCTGATGTCATTTTTTCTTTTATTTCATCACAGGCAATTTTTTCAACAAACGCAATATCCAGCATTTCACAACTGCTGCTTACCCCAACAGGACACGGGAGTGCTATGTTTAAAAGTATGTGCGGATTAAATCCGTTTGAATATTTAACGGGCATTTTGGCTCTTTTAAAAGCTCTTCCCCAGCATCTGATAAAATCAAGGTGAGAGATATATTTTACTCTTTCGCCTTTTTCGTAGGTTATGCGGTAGACAAATTTATTCTCTTGATTCAAAGCACACACCCCCTTTAAAGCAAGCTGCACCGCAGAGCGAACATTTTTCTCTGCAATGAGGAGTTGTTACACCCTCTTTTGCTTTTTTAGCCTCGGATATAAGGAAATCTTTGGTTACACCAACGTCTATCATATCCCACGGAAGAATTTCGTCGAAGCTTCTTTCCCTTGTGTAGAAAGAAATATCCAGACCGCATTCTTCAAAGGCTTCAAGCCATTTTTCAAGATTAAACTGATCGCTCCAGCCATCAAAACGCACACCTTTTTCGTGAACCTTCAAAAGAACCTTTGAAAGTCTTCTGTCACCTCTTGCAAACACACCCTCCAAAACGCTCACGGGCGCTTCGTGGTAATTGTATTTCACTCTCTTATCGTCCATAGCATCCTTAAGAGCCATCTGTTTTATGTGAAGAGTTTCGTTGTCATCCTGCTTTGCCCACTGAAACGGCGTAAATGCTTTCGGAACAAAAGAGGCAACGGATGTTGTGATTCTGAGCCCCGGTGCCCTTTTATCCTTTGGCGTTGAAAGATACTGACGCACAACCTTTTTAGAAAGGTCGGCAATACCGCAAACATCTTCAACAGTTTCAAAGGGAAGACCTATCATAAAATACAGCTTAATTGAACTGTAGCCGCCTTCGAAGGCAGTTTTTGCAGCTGTGAGGAGGTCTTCTTCGGTGATGTTTTTATTGATAACATCTCTCATTCTCTGAGTGCCGGCTTCCGGCGCAAAAGTAAGAGAGCTTTTTCTCACTTTCTGCACCTTTTCCATAAGCTCCATTGAAAAAGAATCAAGACGCAAAGACGGAAGCGACAATGAGATTTTCTCACTTTCCGTAACCTCCAAAAGCGCATCTGTAAACTCTTTTAGGCACGAATAGTCACTCGTTGAAAGAGACGAAAGGCTGATTTCCTCATATCCTGTGCTTTCAATGAGTTTTTTCGCACTGTCAATCAGGGTTCCGGCTTTTTTCTCACGAACGGGACGGTATATCATTCCCGCCTGACAAAAACGGCAACCCCTGAGACATCCTCTGAACACCTCAAGCATTATTCTGTCGTGCACGATTTCAATGAAAGGAACAACAAATTTATCGGGATAATAAACCGTGTCGAGATTGGCAATAATTCTTTTTCTCACACTTTTGGGAACATCGGAATTTACGGGAGTGATGGCTTTTACCGTGCCGTCGGCATTGTAGCTTATATCATAAAACGACGGAACATATATCCCCTCAATTTTTGAAATTCTTTTAAGGAAATCAATTCTTTTTCCGCCGGATTTTTTCCATTCCCTGTAGGCATCCATAACCTCGAGATTAACTTCTTCGCCTTCGCCCAAAATGTAGAAATCCGCAAAATCAGCAAGCGCTTCGGCACTATAGGCGCAAGGTCCGCCCATACACACAAACGGGTCTCCCTCTCCTCTTTGAGCCGAGAAAACGGGCACCTTTGCAAGATCGAGCATATTCACGATATTGGAATAGCACATTTCATACTGAAGCGTGAATCCGATAAAGTCGAAAGTATTGATAGGGTCGAGTGATTCAAGACCGTAGAGCGGAGTATCAGTTTCTCTCATTTTTGCTTCCATGTCAATCCACGGTGCAAAAACTCTTTCACACCATATGTCATCTCTTTCATTCATAAGAGAATAAAGTATTTTCATACCGAGATGAGACATACCCACCTCATACACATCTGCAAAACAAAATGCAAAACGTATATCCACTTCCGAAGCATTTTTGGTAACGCTGTTGAGTTCACCGCCGGTGTAGCGCGCAGGTTTTTCCACAAACGGAAGTATGTTTTCAAGCTTTTGTCTGACCATTGCAATATCCCTCTTTTCATATTGTTATTATAATTCGCTTCTGTTGATAAGACTGCTCATTGAATCCACATATATATCTGAATTCAGGCGTATTTCATCTTCAAATTTTTTCTGATATTTATCACTCAATGCAAAAACCGTGTATCCTTCTTTCTTTGCGGTTTTCACGGCATGCACTGCATCTTCAAACACGATTGTGTTACCTATGGTGCATCCCAAACGTTGGGCAGATATATTGTAGATATCCGGAAACTTCTTTCCTCTTCCAACCTCGGGTGATGTGAGGATAAACTCAAAATACTTTTCTATATTAAAATGCCTAAGCATAAGCTCAATATATTCGCGGTTTGTTGCCGTTGCTATGCACATTTTAATTCCTTTTGAACGCGCATACTCCAGAAATTCCACAACACCGTCTTTGAGCGTTGCCTGATTTGAATAAAATTCTGAAAGTATTCTGTCGGCATCGGAAAGAATCTCATGTCCAGGCTTTGGAATGTTGTATTCTTCCATAATATACATAAAGGCTTCGGGAATGGTGAATCCGCGGATTTCATCTCTTAATCCCGGCTTTGGCTCAATGCCCATACCTTTAAGATAATCATGAAGAAATGTTTCATAAAACCCCATTGTGTCGCAAAGAGTCCCGTCAACATCAAATATAAAGCCTTTTGCTCTTGCAAGATATCTTTCAACCATTGAATAAATGCATCCGCAGTAATCCTGACGGTATATACCGAATTGTTCACTCAACTCGCAGGAACGCTTGTAGCCGTTTTTCTTTTTAAAATCCGACGTAAGATATCTGACGTTATATTTTTCAGAAAGTTCCAAACCGATTTCGTTCAGGCGCTGAGCATCTTTTAACGGGCTTACGGAAAGAGTTGTTGTGAAATAATCAAATCCGTTTTGAGATGCATATTCTGCACATTTTTCAAGTCTCAGGCGGTAGCACTGCGTGCATCTTTTTCCAAGCTCTTTTTCATTTTCAAAACCCTTGGAAACCCTGCAGAAATCCTCTGAATCATATTTTGCAGCCACAAATGATATTTCGCCGCCTTTTGCAAAATCAGTGCAGAATTTTTCCTGTTCTTTGCTTCGTTTATGAAATTCGCTTTCGGGGTAGATGTTTGGGTTATAGTATAAAACAGTTACCTCAAAATGCCTGCAAAGTTCTTCAAGCGGCGCACTCGAACAGGGCGCACAGCAACTGTGCAAAAGGAGTTTTGGTTTTATTCCCTCATCATCAATTTTCTTTATTTCCGCTTCCATAAGCAAAGAATAATTCACTTTGTTCATTTATTTGAGCACCTTTCTGAATGTTGAGATGTATTTACTGAGCACTGTTATAACAACAAGCTGCAAGCCCATATTTATAACACCCGGAATCGCTCTCTGGATAAGCATATTTTCAAACTGCATTTCAAACACATCTGCCAAAAAGAACGAGGTGAGCCAGAGATTCAAAACAGCAATCTGCAACACAACGCACACAACAATCCTTATCATTGTTTTAAAACCGGTCCACGAATGAAGATTGAAGAAAAACAGACCGTAGGTAAATCCATAAAGGAATTCAACCATTGTAATCTGAGGAATCGGCGCTCCGCCAACCGGAAAAATTATATAGGCAAGTATGTCACCGAGTGCACCCACGATTCCGCCCCATAAAGGTCCGAATATTGCGGATGTCACGAAAACCGGAATAAATTTAAAAGGAATCTTTATAAAGCTTCCGAAACGGAACGTGCAATAAATTGCCATAACAGCCGTGAGCGCAATAAGAAGCGCAAGTATACAAAGTTCCCTGACCGTTTTTATTCGCGCCGAAAGCTTAACTCCAAACACGGAACTCACAAGTCCTAAAAGAAGCGTTATGATGAATATCCTCAGGAAAAACGAAAAATCAAGAGTGAAATTCAAAAAACTTGATTTAAAAATCAAAAGCAGTGTTATGTCCGGATAGAAAAACTGCGCATACAAATCAAGCGAACACACACAAAGCAAAACCGCAAAAACAATTACGGAAGCAATTCTCCTCAATCCGAAAAGTCCCGTCTTATAGCCCAAAAACACTGCCGCCATTGCTATAAGCAAAACCTTTACCGCCAATAAAATTACATCAAACATAAAAAATCCCCTTTCGTATTACACAGAGGGGCTGTTACCTTCCGGACGGAAGCTGAAATATTGTAACAGCGGATGAAAAATTGCATCGCAAGTCTAAGGACTTTTCGTTCAGAGACTATACTCCCATTCTCTGACACTGCGCCCGCAAAAAAGCGGACAACGCACAATTTCTGCTCTGCATTATATGAGTATCGGAAATCCGATACCCATATTGTATCACTTGTTTGAAAGTATTTCCATATCAATACTATACAAAATTATTTTATTCTGTAAACACTTTTTGCATTTTCAAATGTAACCGATGCAACTTCCTCAAAATCCACCCCTTTTACTTCAGCAATTTTCCTTGCAACCTCCGCCACATACACCGGACAGTTTCTCTTTCCTCTGTGGGGCACGGGGGCAAGATAGGGGCTGTCGGTTTCAATGAGCATTCGGTCTATTGGAACACAGCGTATGACGTCGAGTGCAGTTGATGCATTTTTAAATGTTACGGGTCCGGCAAAGGATATATAAAACCCCATATCAAGAAGTAGCTTTGCCGATTCAACACTGCCGCTGTAGCAATGAATTATCCCCTCTGCTTTACTATGGGCTTTCAGAATGTCGATTGTATCTTTCATTGCATCACGTGTGTGAATCACAACCGGGATTTTGCATTCATCTGCAAGACAAAGCTGACGGTCAAACCATTTGCGCTGATTTTCCCTTAATGAATTATCGTAGTAATAGTCAAGACCTATTTCGCCGAGTGCAACGCATTTTTCTTTGCCGATGAGTTTTTTTAAAACATCCATATCGGAATCTGTTAGTTCATCAGTATCGTGAGGATGAACTCCGCATGCGGCATAAATAAAATCATAGCCTCCGGCAAGCTCAGATGCCGCCTCGGAGCTTTTGATGTCATAGCCTATTTCACAATATGCGCCGATTCCGTTTTCTTTTAATGATGCAATAAGAGTTTCTCTGTCTTCATCAAAACGCTTGTCGTTAAGATGAGCGTGTGTATCAAAAAGCATTTTTATTTCTCCTGTCATAAATCCACACGGTTGCGTATTCCGCCTCCGAAGAACGTTTTAATATTTTCAATAATTTCATTAAGGCATCTTACCCTTGCCTCATAAGCACCCCACGCCATATGAGGAGTCAGGCACACATTGGGCAGGGATGCAATTTGAACATAGGGCGAATCTTCGCTGAACGGCTCTGTGGAATACACATCTATTCCTATTGCGCCTATTCTTTTTTCCCTTACTGCCTCAACCAAAGCCGCCTCATCTGCAACAGCGCCTCTTGCAACGTTTATAAACACAGCATCGGACTTCATCATTGCAATTCGTTCTTTACTTATAAGTCCGCTGGTTTCTTCTGTAAGCGGAGTGTGCACGGAAATAATGTCCGCTTCTTTGCAAAGCACATCTATATCAACTGTTTCGTATTTGGGATGTGGTGTTTTTTTGTTTACTATAACCCTGCATCCGAGTGCTTCGGCAACTTTTGCAACCTTGTTTCCAATATTTCCGCAACCCACTATACCCCATGTTTTTCCGCTTATTTCGTGGTAAACAGGTTCAAGACGGTTTTGAATTCCGCTTTTTGTGTAGCTTCCGTCCTCAACAAAGCGGTTGTATTCGGGAATGTGGTTTAAAAGAGAAAGCGCCATTGCAACCGTGAGCTGAGATACGGAATTGGTGGAATATCCAACCACGTTGCAAACTCCTATTTTCTCTTTTCTGCAAAAATCAAGATCAACATTATCAAATCCGGTTGCCGCAATGCATATGAGCTTAACTCCCGAATTTTCTCCAAGCGTTTCGGAATTGATTTTCACTTTGTTTAAAATCAGAACATCGCTTCCGAAAGAATTTTTTCTCACATCACAAGGTGCAGTTGACCCAAATTCACACACCTCGCCGAGCGTTAAAAGCGGTGACAAATCAAGGTCTGAACCGAGTGTTCCCGAATCGAGTACCGTTATTTTCATTGAATAATCCTCCAAATATCATTTTATTTATGTCGGCAAAAAATAGCTTTCAAGCTTCTCGGTAACGCTGGTATGCAATTCTCGGGCTAGTGAATACACGGTGAGTATTAAGTCGAGGTCATCCGGCTTTGCTTTTCTTATTTTCATGGCACATCCTCTTTTTATCCGATAATATAAACCTTTGCATCCTTATCGCCGAAAACATTCTTTATTTTATTTTCTGCATCAGAATCAAATATTTCAATTACGTATACGCATTTTTCTATGAGATTATTGTTCATAAAAAATTTTTCCTGATTATTTTCCCAAAAGCACTTCTGTGTTGGTACCGTAAAAAATGTCGTCGCGCC
Organism: Clostridia bacterium; assembly: GCA_045536915.1. Taxonomy (GTDB): domain Bacteria; phylum Bacillota; class Clostridia; order UMGS1810; family UMGS1810; genus RGIG1828. The sequence goes on along the minus strand of JAZSOL010000107.1, from coordinate 12,719 downwards.
CGCTTATGTATTTTAAAAACTCTTCCATAGCATCCCAGTTGTTGTATATATCAAATTCGTATGCATGCCCCCATATGTAGAATATCCGGTCTGTGTCGGGCTTTGAATTCACGAATTCCTCTGCAAACTCAAGCATTTTATTAAATTCAGGATGATATTTCCATTAATTCCGAAAAGTTCGGAATTAAGATTGAATGTGCACTTTAAATTATACTTATCAAAAAGCTCAATGAGGCGGATATCCTGAGTTACGCCGTCATCATAGCTGAAAGTTACTGCTTTTCTTTTTCCGTTAAACATAGCGATTCTCCTATTTTAAATTGTTATTGATTTCCTCTGCATATCTCACGGTTTCCATTGCATCCGATGCATATTTGTCGGCTCCCATAAGCTGTGCATATTCCCTTGTCATCACAGCACCTCCAACAACAATTTTAACGTCCGGCATTTCCTTTTTAAGAAGCTTCACGGTTTCTTCCATTGCAGGAACGGTTGTTGTCATAAGTGCGCTGAGACCCGCTATGGGTGCATTTTTTTCTCTCACTGCTTCGAGCACCTTTTCGGGCGCAACATCTTTTCCGAGGTCAATAACCTCAAAGCCGTAGTTTTCCAGAAGCACCTTAACAATGTTTTTTCCGATATCGTGAATATCACCTTTTACAGTTGCAATAACAAACGGACATTTTTTCTCCTGATTTTCACCTGAAGAAGCAATTTTCTCTTTCATTGCATCAAATGCCGCCTTTGCCGCCTCAGCGCTTATTAAAAGCTGAGGAAGATAAACTGTTTTTTCTTCAAATCCCTTTCCCACAACATCAAGAGCCGGAATTATTTCAGAATTTATAACATCAAGAGGATTGTTTTTCTCAAGCGAACCCTTTGCAAGATTATATGCGCTTTCTTTAAGACCCTTGATTATTGCACCTTTAAGTCCGTGCACATCTACGTTTTTAACGGCAGTCTGAATAGTAGCATCCAAAACGGATACGTTCTGCGCAAATTCTATGTATTGGGCGCAGTTCTCATCATTTCCGGAAAGAGCCATATATGCCATGTAGGCTTTCATCATTTCAACGGAATGCGGATTAATTATTGCCGCGCTTAATCCCCTTGAAAGAGCCATAGTAAAGAATGCGGCATTAACAAAATCTCTGTTTGGAAGTCCGAATGATATATTTGAGACTCCAAGACTTGTGAGACCGCCTTTTTCAGCTATTGCGCCAAGTGCATCAAGGGTGGAAACGGCAGAGGTGTTATCTGCACTTATTGTCATTGCAAGGGTATCCACAATAATGTCCTTTTTGGAAATTCCGTATTCAGCCGCCCGGGCATATATTTTCTCTGCAATTTTAACTCTTTCTTTCCAGTCTGATGCAATGCCGTTTTCATCGAGAGTAAGAGCAACCACCAGACCTCCGTATTTTTTCACAAGCGGAAAAACGGTGCTCATGCTTTCTTCTTTTCCGTTAACGGAATTTATCATAGCCTTTCCGTTGTAGATTCTGAGCGCCGCCTCCATAGCTTCGGGGTCGGTTGTGTCTATCTGAAGCGGCAAGTCTGTAACGCTTTGAAGTGCCGTTACTGTATGAACCATAACCGATTTTTCATCAATCCCGGGAAGACCCACATTAACGTCGAGAATATCCGCGCCGGCTTCTTCCTGTTTTAAGCCGACATTCAATATATAGTCAATATCATTATTTCTGAGAGCCTCTTTAAAAAGCTTTTTGCCCGTAGGGTTTATTCTTTCGCCAATAATAAGAGGCTTTTTTCCGAATGTTACGGCGTGAGTGTAAGAGCTTACCGCAGAAATATTCTTGTCGTAGGGTTTCGGGCACTTCCTGCCCTCAACAATTTTTGAAAGTGCGGCTATATAGCCGGGGGTTGTTCCGCAGCATCCGCCCGCAACGTGCACTCCGAGAGAAAGAATATCTTTCATATACTCAGCAAATTCGTTTTCGTTTATTGTATAAACCGTCTCGCCGTCGGAATAAGAAGGCAACCCTGCATTCGGATTCACAATAACAGGAACAGAGCAAACCTTTGTAAGCCTTTCAACAACCGGATACATCTCTTTTGGTCCGAACGAGCAGTTAAGACCTATTGCATCAACGCCGAGTCCTTCAAGTGTGGCGCAAACTGCTTCAGGACTTGCACCGGTCATAAGTTTCCCGGAGATATCATATGCATTCGTAACGAAAACCGGAAGGTCGCTGTTTTCCTTTGCCGCCAGAACTGCCGCTTTGGTTTCATACAAATCATTCATGGTTTCTATGAGTATGAGGTCGGCGCCGTCACGTCCCGCACGAACCACATCGGCAAAAATCGAAACAGCCTCTTCAAATTCGAGGTCGCCAAGAGGTTTTAAAAGCTTTCCTGTGGGACCGATATCGAGTGCAACAAATCTGGGTTTATCATCTGTCATTTTGCTTATGGCTTTTCTTGCATTTGAAACAGCGGCACAAACGATTCTGTCAACTTCACCGTTTCCCGGAAACTTAAGCCTGTTTGCACCGAAGGTGTTGGTTTTCAATATGTTTGCACCGGCTTTTAAGTATTCAAGATGAATGCCCGTAATTTCTTCGCTATGCTCTGTATTCCACGTTTCGGGAAGCTCCCGGGTTTTAAGTCCTCTTTTTTGAAGAAGCGAGCCCATTGCACCGTCGAAAATAAGATATTCTTTTCCCAATATACTTTTAATATCCATATTTATCATTCCTTGATTATATTTCTTCTGTACACGCATTCTTTTTTCTCACACAGCTCACAACCGTTAATCCTGCAACCCGAATTTTCTTTCGAAATTCCGGCAACTGCGGTTATTGATTTTGACGGAATCATCATCAGATTATCGCTAAGTGTTATTCCCGTACGCCGTCGGGCATCGAGAATACCAAGAATATCTTTCTGATGAAGTATATTAAAATCACCGTATCCGGGGCTGAATCTCGGTCTCATAAAAAATCCGTCTTCTGAAAGCCTGCCGGAGATTTCGAGTGTCAGCACATCTGCATAGGCTTCAACAAACGCCGTTGCAGCTGCATTAAACACAATTGAATAAGACGGAGAGGTTTTAAGATATTTAAAAATGCGCCTGTCGCATTCAACACCGGAAGTAAGCGAGAAGATAACCGCACCAAAGCAACCTCTCAGATTTTTACTGAGATTTTTGGATTTAACGCAAAAAGCTGAAAAATCAACTGTTTCATCACTCAATTTAACCGGCATAAGCATAAAACAAGCTCTGAAAGCTGCGCATTCTCTTATCTCATCTATTGCTCTTTGCGCCATAGAAATAAGATTTTTATCCAAACTCCCCTGCGCTCCGGAATATCTCATAACTTCCGGAATACTCACATCAATTATATTACTGCTGATATTGTGAGAATAAACGTAACCGTATTGCATATTTACCTCTTTAAGTATGTAATATATCATTTATTATACTACCAAACCGAAATTTAATCAACAATAATTTTTATGCTTTTAATGAATTTTAAAAAACTCATGCTAAATTTTGCATAAAAAGCAAGCAAACTCAAATAAACCCAAAAAAATAATGCAGACCGAAGCATATCCGATCTGCATTATTTGTTCAGAACTATTAGTTTTTCTGGTTGCTCTGATTCTGGTTCTGGTTCTGATTTTGATTCTGGTTATTGTCTTTATTCTGGTTGTTGTTTTTGTTTTGTTTGCTATCAAATTTATTATTCACTCTTACCACCTCCGATTTATATTATGGCTTTTTTACAAAGAATAATTCATCAGTTTGAAAGATATATAAAATATATTAAAAATTCAAAAAATATATTGATTTTCCTAAAAAATGCAGTTAAAATATAACTGCTGTTAATGTCAGTCTCAAATGAAAGGTATGACAAAAATGAAATATATATCCGTGGCAGTTCCGTGCTACAATTCAGCTTCATATATGCGCCATTGCATTGATACTCTGCTTTCGGCAAAAAACGATATCGAAATTATAATAATAAATGACGGCTCAACCGATGAAACCGGAAGCATAGCAGATGAATATGCCCTCAGATATCCCGGATGCATAAAAGTTATTCATCAGGAAAATTCCGGACACGGCGAGGGAGTAAATCAGGGAGTATTAAGCGCAGAAGGACTTTATTTCAAGGTTGTTGATTCTGATGACTGGGTGAATGAAGAAGCTTTCGGGCATTTGATATGCAAAATCAAACAGCATTTCAAAAACGATACTCTGCCCGATATGTATGTGTGTAATTATGTTTATGAGCACGTTTGCGACAACACTCAACACACTATGAAATACTCAGGCGTTTTCAAAAGCGGCGAATTAACATCATGGGCAGAATCAAAAAAATTCGGTGCATCCGAGTGCCTTATGATGCATTCCGTTTTTTTCAGAACAGATTTTCTGAAAAAAAACTATACGCCTCTTCCCAAACACACCTTCTTTGTTGACAATCTCTTTATGTACAGACCGCTTCCTTATGTTAAAAGTCTTTATTATCTTGATGTTGACCTATACAGATATTTTATCGGCAGAGATGACCAGTCTGTGAGCGAAAATATGATGATAAAACGGATAAATCAGCAAATATACGTTTCAGAGCTTATGTTTGAAGCTCATAGCTTAAAAAAAATCAAATCAGAAAGCAAACAGCTCTACACATATATGCTTCACAACTTAGCCATAATGATGCTGATAAATGCTTCCTTTTCGTTTTTATCCGGTGATAAAGAAAAAATATCCGAATACTACAACATATGGAAAAGACTGAAAGCAAAAGACCAATTTCTCTATAAAAAGCTAAGATACAATTCTGTTGCCGCTCTGACTCTTTTACCGGGAAGAATTGGAAGAAAAATTTTTATTTCCGGCTACAGAATGATGAAAAAGATTGTTAAATTCGGTTGATTTTATATAAATCTCAAACCGTGGTTCTATTTATTTTGAATTTCTTCATTGGAAAACTCAAAGAATAAATAACACTTGAATTATGACGAAAAATGTGTTATAATGTGCAGATAAGCATTAAAATTTGCCGAAAAGCAATTTATTAGAGGTGTAAGCTAAATGATAGGTTATTATAATGTATCTGTGATATTAACATATCTCGGGCTTTTCAGTGCTATCTACGGTATGACAGAAGCTCTGAGAGGTGACCCTAAAATTTCACTTATCTGTTTGATGGTATGCGGATTGTGCGATATGTTCGACGGAAGCATTGCCCGAAAATGCAAGCGCAATGATGACGAAAAAATGTTTGGCATTCAAATCGATTCTCTTTGCGACCTTGTTTGTTTTGGAGTTTTTCCGGCTATGCTCGGATACGGTCTTAAGGATATTGAAGTGAATTCATTTGATATTATTGCTTCAACACTCTATGTTCTGGCGGCTGTGATAAGGCTTGGATATTTCAACGTATCCGAAATCAACCGCACTGCAACCACAAATCAGAAGAGAGAATACTATGAAGGTCTTCCGGTTACGTCCGTTTCCCTTCTGCTTCCGGTGATTTTCCTTATCGGAGTGTTCTACGAAAGATTTATACCCATTAAAATATACAGCATTGCTCTCGTTTTAATTGCTATTGCATTTGTTTCTAAATTCAAAATCAAAAAACCGTATATGCGCGGTCTTGTTGTTGGCGCCTTTCTCGGATTGGTTGTTTTTTTACTTATTATTAAAGAAGGAGATAAAATCGCCTATGCTACATCGTCTTTATTCAACATTATGGGGTCGATGCCTGCTTAAGATATTTACGGCACCTGCATTCTCAAAAATTGCAGGTGCATTTTTGAGCACATCTGTTTCAAAGCTTCTGATTAATCCTTTTATCAGAAAAAACTCAATAGATATGAGCGACTATAAAGTGGAAAACTGGTCTTCTTTCAATGACTTCTTTTGCAGAAATCTGAGAGTGGGCGCAAGAGAACCCGTTATGCGCCAAAACGCGCTTATTGCACCGTGCGACGGTTATCTCACGGTGTATAACATAACACCGTATTCAACATTTGAAATAAAAAACACTTCCTACACAGTTAATGACCTTATTGAAAATGAGCATCTCGCCAAAGAATATGATGAAGGTTTATGCCTTGTTTTCCGGCTCACACCGTCTGATTACCACAGATATATATACCCCGATTCCGGTGCAAAAAGCAAAAACATAAAAATACCCGGTGTGTTGCATACGGTTCAGCCTGTTGCACTTGAAAGCTGCAATGTATTCAAAACCAATTCAAGAGAGTATTCGCTTCTTCACACAAATAATTTTGATGAAATCGTTTTTATGGAAGTTGGCGCAATGCTTGTGGGTAAGATTAAAAACTACCACGATGACTACACATTCAAACGAGGCGAAGAAAAAGGAAGATTTGAATTCGGCGGTTCAACAATAATAATGCTGATAAAAAAAGATGTTGCACTCATTGACACAACCATCAAAGAAGAAAGCAACAACGGAAAAGAATATAAGGTAAAATTGGGTCAGCAGATAGGTGTAAGAATATAAAAAATCTGATAATAAAGTTTGATATAACAATGCTACTGTAAAAAAAGGCCCATTAATAAATTTTGATTATATTTTAAATCTTCAAATTCGCTATGCGCAAAATTTCATACTCACAAACCAAAATGCAAAAAAAGATGTGGCTTCGCTTTGCAGATTTCCCGACACAAGCTGCTTTTGCCATACCCTCAAGAAAAAATCCGGCGTGTCACCATCGAACAACAGGTAAAAAAACTCCCGTTCCACATAAACCGGAACGGGAGTTTGGTGTTAATTATCTGTTAAGATAGTTATAAATCATTTTTGCTGTTGCTTCTCTTGTGAGAACGTCATCTTCTTTGATGCCGTCTTCTTCTGCAACGAAACCTGTTTCGCATGCTTTTTCAAAAGCATCTTCAAATTCAACTTCTTCTCCGAGAGCATTAAAGAACATTTTGGAAAGTTCTTTAGCGGTAACGCCTCTGTCGGGTTCAAATTTGTTGTCGCCAACACCTTCAACTATTTTCTTTTCAACAGCCCAGCTGATTGCGATGTATGCCCAGTGGCTTTCGGGAACATCGTCAAAGCTTGAATGATATGCCATTCTGTCGGCAGGGGATGTTCTATGAATAAGCGCAACCGCTTCCGAACGAAGAACTTCTCTGTCGAGTTCAAGGCCGTTTTCCGTGCCGAGAAGGATTCCCTCTTCGTTTAAAGCTTTTGCTTTATCTAACTCAACATCTTTTGTTTCTGCAATTTCGGAACCTTCTATTTCTTCAGAAACTTCTGCAATTGACATTATAACAATTTTTGAAGGATTCACAAGAGCGGGAATGCTCATTGTCATAACATCTGCATACACGAATATTTCAGAACCCTTTGTGAGTTCTTCTGCCTTAACAATGTTTTTGGTTCTATACATTCCAACTTCTGCAGTTTCAAAAGAAACCTCGTAGTTGCCGTCCTCAGAATAAATAAATCCGTCTTCAACCTTATCAACAGTCATATAAATCGGCGCCATAGCTTCTTCGCTTTCGCGGATAATCACGTAGTAAGCTGCCGACTGAGCCGGAATGCTGAAAGTTGCCGCAGTGCTTGCAACAGCTGTAATGAGGTCACCCTCTTTAACTTCTGCGGGAACAAGGTCGGATGTAGCAATAAGGGTTTCTTCACCTATGTTTAAAACGAGGTCTTCAAGCTCAATCTGAGTTTCGGACACAGATTTTACAATGCCTTCAACAACTCTCTTTTCGGACACTGTTTCCTGAATTTCTTCCGTTATGAGCATAACGTTGTCATCTGATGAATCTTTTTCAACGTTATTGGCATACACGCCATATGCTCCCACTATGGATACTGCTAAAATTGATGCGATTAGTTTTTTCATTTTTTATCACCTTTCTGTTTGTTTTTTTGCTTTACGTATATAATACTTTTCAAAATATCAAAAGGTTGCAAAATATTTCAAAAATTTTTTCATTACATGCAATAACACATCGAGAAAATTTTTCCACGTGTTTTTAGATAAAATAATATTTTTTATGTTTCACGAATTTTTTAATCATTTCTTACTCGAAATTTTCAAGTTCCATATTTTGAATTGCTTTCATCATATCGCCTTATTTCAAGCTATATTTTATTGTTCCAATTCGAAATAATAAGTCCCATTTTCAAAATTCTCTTTTACAACTGACATCTCATTAAATTCAAAACTGCATTCAACATTTTCCGGAACCGAAGCTTCATATATATAACCATTGCAATTTTTATACCACCGAACTGAAATTCTGCCATAATCAGTATCATAATGCCCATTTGCAGACACTATTTTACTGCTTAAATCCGGATATGGCGCAAATTTCACTCTGCGAAAACCGGGTTTCAAAAGCTCGGGACGGATACCGAGACAGTGGGTATACATCCACTCCGTACAAGAGCCGAGGGAGTAGTGATTAAAAGAATTCATTCCCTTTTTTATGCCATGTTCTTCTGTGTAGCTGTCCCAGCGTTCCCAAATTGTTGTGGCTCCGTTTACAATGCTGTAGCCCCATCCGGGATATTCCGTACTTGTTATCAGACTATAGGCAAAATCTCTCAAACCCACATCGCAAAGAGTGGGCAACAAAAATCTGATTCCCAAAAATCCCGTGGTGAGCTTGCCGTTGTCTTCCTTAAATTTTCTTTCAAGATGTTTCTTAGCAGACTCCTTATCTATGATGCCGAAGCTGTATGCCATAACATACGCACTTTGAGTATCTGATAAAATCTTGCCATCGGAATCAACAAACTTTTTAAAAAAAGCTTTTTTCACAAACAAATATAAATCCCTGTAATACTCTGCCTCGAAATCACCCAATACCTCACACAACTCAGATGCCAAATATGCCGCCCTTGCATAATATAAGGTAGACACAACGCTGAGGTCGGTGGGAGTTCCGAGCGAGAGCCAGTCGCCGTATTTACCAACGTATCCTCTGATACCGTCGGGACTTTCGGTCTGATAGTAGTCAAGCAATCTTTTTAGTGCAGGCAAATTATTTCGCACAATCTTTTTATCACCATACATAAGATAATGAGTATAAGGAATTTCAGCAATTGCCTCACACCAGCCCGCAGATGCATCATAACCTGTGTAGGAGTGTGTTCCAACAGGTGGTACAGGTGCCACAACCGGGATAATTCCGTTTCCAAGCTGTTCATCACGCACAGTATCAAGATATTTTTCATAAAATTTACGGCAATCCATATTAAACATTGCACTCATACAGAAAATCTGCGCATCACCTGTCCAACCAAGACGTTCGTCACGTTGCGGGCAGTCGGTAGGAACGTTTAAAAAATTGTCGCGCTGACCCCAGAGTGCATTTTGATAAATTCTGTTTACAATTTCGTCACTACACGAAAAATCACCTGTGCTTTCAAGATCAGTGTACATAGCTTCTGCGGTAATATCTTCTATTTTCACATTACCCAAAACCTTCATTTCAGCATATCTGAATCCGTGATATGTAAAGAGCGGTCGAAAAATCTCTTCACCGTCTCCCGACAAAATATACGTATCCGTTGCTTCAGCTTTGCGAAGATTTTCGGTGTATAGTTCACCGTCTGAAAGAACCTCGCCGTGACGAATAACAACCATTGCACCTCTGTTGCCTTTGAACACGCAACGAAGCACACCAGAAATATTCTGAGTAACATCATAAAGGTATGTATTTTCTTTTTTTCTTATAAGTTTCGGCTTAAAAGTATGTTTAACAACTATAGGCGGAATTTTCACTTCATCAAGATACACATTTCTCGAAAATTTGAAAACACTTTCCTCTGCAAAGTCCCAATCTGAATCATCATAATCAAAAAGTGAAAACCCGCTCTTGTTTAAACGGTTGTCAACAAACTCTCCCATATAAATATCACTTCGGCAAATAGCTCCTGCGCTTGCACGCCACGTTTCATCTGTGGCAAAATCTTCAGTTGTTCCATCTTCATATTCAACACGAAACATAGCCGTAAATTCAATCCGGTCAGAATATCCGTTGCGCTTAAAAGCATATGTTGAGCCAAGATGTCCCACAGCCCATCCGTCACCCAAAACCACTCCGATTGCATTATTTTTGCAAACCATATCCGTCACGTCATAACGCATCAGAGGAAGTCTTTTCCTGTAGTTCACCCATCCGGGTGAAAGATAATCATTGCTGACTTCACTGCCGTTTATGTATATTTTAAAAACTCCGAGTGCCGATGCAAAAAGAGTTGCTTTTTTAACATTCTCCCTTAACTCAAAAACCTTTCTGAAATACGGCGACGGATTTCCGTATTTATCATCAGCAGTTTTATATTCGCCCGTAGTATAGTAAATCCATTTCGATTCAATAAACATAAATCCTCCAAGTAATACATAATATTGTTTGTAAATAAATTAATTATATAAGGTTTAGATGCCAGTCTTTTGTTGACATGCAAATTTCTATTGCTCGATATTTTTATTTGCTGTCAATATGTTTCAAAAGACCTTTGCATCCTTTTAAGACATCTTTGTATGTTATATCGAAATTTCCTGTATACCACGGATCAGCAACATCCCTGTCAGAATCGGCAAACTCAAGTAGTTTGTATATTTTTTTCCCTTGTCATCTCCTACAATCCGCAAGGTGTTGCGCACATTCAGACTATCCATACAAACCAAATAATCATATTTTTCATAATCAGACTTTTCCAAATGTACGGCACGCTTATGTGAGTATGATATTCCCAAGCCATCCAAAATTCTCGCCGTTCCGTAGTGAACGGGATTACCTATCTCCTCATAGCTCGTACCGGCAGAGGCAACATAAAATTCATCTGTTCTGCCCAATTTTTCAATCATATCTTTAAAAACAAATTCTGCCATAGTGCTTCGGCATATGTTGCCGTGGCATATAAATATAATACGTATCATTAATATCAAACCTCCCTTAAAGCCTTGATTTATGGGCTTTTTCGATAATTTTGAATTTTTGAGTGGCATACAACTTATAAATCTTTTTCTATGTTTTGACACGAATTGCCATTTATCTTTATGGTCAATCTCTGTAATTTCTTCTGTAAATTGACCTCATTTTTGCGAATTTACAGGACAGCTTTTTCAACGGCTTTTACATCATTCTTTACACACTCTAAATCAACTGTTGTGTATGTATTAAGTGTAACACCTATATCAGAATGCCCCATCAAATACTGTAAATGTTTTGGATTCATACCTGCGGAGGCATTGTGTGAGCAATATGTGTGTCTACATATGTGCGGTGTGACCTTTGGCATTTGAATTCTGTAAATCTTATTGTATTTCTCTACAATGTGCTGAAAATACTTTTCCCAATGCATAGCAACCATCGGCTTATTATTCTTGTCGAAATACAGAAAACCAATCTTGCCATCTATCATCGGCTCTGTCTTTAATTTTTTGCGGTTTTCAATAATCCGTCTAAAGCATTCGCACACTTCATCTTGTAATGGCAACACTCGTTTACCTGCATCAGTTTTGGTTGTTTCAATTATATACTTCATTTGACTTGTCCGTACTAATTGATGGTCTATGTTTAGGGTCTTTGCTTTTAAGTCAATATCACTTAATGTAATTCCGCAAAATTCAGATATACGCACACCGGTGAAGAACAGTATATAAATGCCATCATAGTATTTACTGAAGTGTTTATCGTTCTTTACAAACTCCAAAAACTTTCTTTTTTGCTCATGCGTTATAGCTTCTCTCGTAACACTGTCATTGACAATAACAGATACTAACTGAAACTCAAAAGGATTTTTCCTTATCAAATCATCATCAACTGCTACTTGAAAAGCAGGTCTTAATACACCTCGTATAGTGTGTATAGAACTGTAACTTCTGCCGTCTTCATTCTGCAATTTAATTAACCACTCTTTAGCATTTGATAACTTTACCTTGTCAATTCTCTTGCTGCCAAAATCATCTTTTTCAAGAATGTTAATTACAGTTTTATACCCGGTTCTCGTTGATTCTTTTACTCCCGTCTTTTGAAGTGTATATTTTTTAACCAACTCAGCTACGGTAAGTTGACCGCCGTATGGAACAATGCCGTCATCTATGTTTCTTTGTATTTCTCGCTCCTTTTCTCTAAGCGATAAACATTTGCGTTTTCCTTTAGGTAAAGGGTCTGTTGCTTCTAACTTCCAACTGTAAACACATTTCGGCTTTCCGTCTAATCCTACATAGTCATATTGATATAAGCCGTCTTTGCGTTGACATTCACCGTTACGAAGTATGCGTCCTTTACTGTCACGCCTTTTTTCGCTCATTGTTGTTTGCTCCTTTCATAAAAGAAGCCATAGTGCGATATTTATTATACCACAACTATGGCTAAATTTCTACTATTTATAAAAAATTATCCCAATCTTGTTTAAATTTCTATTAAATTGCCGTAGATTGGTCTAAAAAACTTTCAAATTTTTTGCGATTTATCATAGTCCTGTTACCGTTCTGTACAACAAATTTATAGTCAGACTCCATATAATCATTTGCTATCCGGTGCATTTTGTTTTCACCGATATTGAAGTAATCGGATGCCTCCTTTACTGTGAGTAAGAAGCGTTCCCAAACAGGAACTTGCGTTGTGCTTGTGCTATTATTCAAATAATCATTTCTCCTTTTCATTATATATTAAGAGAGGCACTACTGGTTCAGGTAGCACCTCATAATCATTAGTTACATTTAAGGCATCT
>JAZSOL010000325.1:0-2689 GCA_045536915.1 Clostridia bacterium | reverse complement strand
ACAGCCTTTTTAAGCTCCGCCTGAGCTTGGCAGGATGCAAAAATTGATTTAATGCCGGATGCACCCTCAAAGGAAATGGGAGTTATGTCCGGGTTTGATACAAACTCACCGTCTTCAAGCCATATACTGTCGATATAGAGCTTTTCACCGATTATTGCATGCTTTTCATCGCTGTCAAAATCTTCTGCTTTCACAGCAGTTGAACCAAACCACTTACTGTCAAAGAGAATGTGCAGATATTCTGACTCTTCATCCCATTTTGACAGGATTTCAGAAATTTTAATGCGGTATTCTTCCCACTTTCCGCTTGTTTTTGCGTTTTTGAGAAGGTATTTGTTTATAGCCTGCGAGCCCCAATGGTCTGTTTCGTTTATGCCAATACCAAAGGTCTGTCCGGATATTTGTGCATAATATCTGATTACAAGATATTCATACTTCTGCTTGAAGCTTTCGTCAAAAGGAAGCTTCAATACAAGTCCGTTTGTATCAGAAAAAGTCCATGCAAGAGAGCTTTGTCTGCCACGAAATGCAACATCCGTATTCACCAGACCACGCGAAAGCCCTATTGCGGCATGGTCATACATTTCAGCTCCGATTGCAAAATCCGCAACGGCTTTTTTGCCGCTTTCATTTGCAAGCCACATACTGTCAACATACATCTTTTCGCCCGAAATTGCATCTGCTGCTTTGGATTCAAATTCTTCCTTTGTTCCGGTTGAAAGTCCCCATCCGCTTATAAAATAAACATACAGATATTGTGGGTTTTCAACACTCCAATACTTCTTAACGTCAGCCAGATTCACAGAAAAAGTATTCCAGCCTTTTCCGGTTATAAGATTTGTGATGTAGTAGTTATTGTCGGATGAGCTTGTAAACGTGTTGTATTCATTTACAAGAAGATTAATTTTCTGACCGGGAATCTCCGTGTAATATCTGATGTCGAGTGTGGAATAGTCATTGGTATATGAGCTGTCACAGGGAATCTGAACAACAAATCCGTTGTGCGCTCCGAATTCCCACGATAGCGAGCCTTTTTTATTGTTATATGCAAAGGATGTATCATATTTTGCATTTCTGAGCTCTGTTTTTCCGGTGTAGCTCTTGTCTGTCACTCTCACGCTTTTGCCAAAGTCTGCAAGCTCCGTTCCGGCTTCAAAGGGATTGGCATCTGCTCTGACATCTCCAAGAAAAACCAATTCTCCGATTTTTGCCGTGGCAAATGAATCTGCCGAAAGCGTGGCATTACCCCTGAAAACAATGGTATCAAAAGACGAACCGGCAAAAGCTTTTCTTTCCACTTTGGTAATGCACGAGGGAACATCAAGCCTTTCCATTCCGGTTAAGCCTTCAAAGGCAGATGCGCCAATGGCTTTCACCGGATAACCGTCTGCATATGCCGGAAGATAACAGTCAAAGCATACAGGATCTTCAATTTCCTTTGTGCACTTATTGGGATCAAGTCCGGTTATGACTGCGTAGCCGGAGTTTGTGGCTTTGCTGAATCTGATTTCATAGAGAAAATCTCCCGAGCTGTCAGAGTAGCGGTATTTGTATTTGCCGCTACGGTCGGCAAGAGCCTCACGTTCTGCCTGAGCTGTGGCATTCAGGTACGCAGTATATGCAATTGCATTCTTCATGTACACTCCGGTGTCTGCACCAAGTGAGGAATCATGCCCGAGGCTTATGCTCACCCTGTATGCTCCGCCTGATGCAAAGGAATGCAGGCGTGTGTCCTTAATGGTATACTTCAATTCATTGCCGGAGTGCCATATGCCGGTTTTGTTGTTGGTGGAAGAAAAGGTCAGGCGTATTTTGTTCCACCGGCTATATGCACATCTGAAAGCGCCTGTTTCATCATCCGTAAGGTTAATATCTGCCGTAGCCTCTTCAATTCCCAGAGCTTTTGCACCCTCTGCCAGAAGCACAGTCGAAAAAGGTGTGATGCAAAAAAGCTCATATGATTCTGTTTCGGTTTTAAACACTCTCATGCTGATGTAGTTCCCTGAGCCTTCGGGAAACAAAACGTCAAAATCTGCAATTGAGCTTGTTATGGTATCACCGGAAAGAGCATTATCATAGAGAATCCTGCTATTTTCTTTTACGAGATATACATCCTCATCCACAAACGGAAGACTTACCTTTTCACATCCGTTTAAAAATGCATCTTCCGAAACAGTTGAAGCCGTTTCGGAAGAATGTGCAGTAAAGGTATGAGAAAGCATCAATATTAAAATTACAAATAAGGAAATATGTTTTTTCATTGGATTTTCCTCTTTTAATTGGTTCAAATTTTGATTTATCCATCCTACTCTCTCACCAACACAATCTCATTTGCCACAAGATTTGTAAGATTGGTATAAATCTTATCACCGGGAAGAATATCGAGAGCACTCGTCTTATACACCGCTTCGTCGGACTTGTCCCACACGTAAACCGACATTGACGTGTTATATATGAGGCACATCTCCGAGCCGTTGGCATCGTATTTTACTCTGATTTTTGAATCTGCCGGGTCAACTCTGCTGACTCTTCCAACGATTATTGCACCTGAACCGTAAGTACCGTATGGCGAATAATAGTCGGTATCTATCTGATACACATTGAGATGATTTATCTCGCTTCTTTTGTTGAACTTAACGTGAACCATATCGCCTTTTTTGAGGCTGTCAAGAGTCTGCTTACTTACACC
>JAZSOL010000098.1:0-5532 GCA_045536915.1 Clostridia bacterium | reverse complement strand
TCACCTGCGGCACCAGCCACTTGAAGATGATATCTACTATCTCAAGCGGTGTGTATCCGAACTCTACATCGGGCGGTGTTGTGCGGTAGAGGTCAACTACCGTTGGTAGTGCATTGACGTGAATCAACTCATCAATCCAGTACGATGGGCAGTGAGAAAACCGCCACGACGGCTCATAACCTGAATATGCTTCTCTTGGTGCATTGAGCCCCATGTACGGCCAAACCATATACGCATATGCATCAATGATGCACTGAGCAAACAAGTCGCTTTCGACCGTTTCGATGGCATCCCAGCTCCTTACAACCTGCAGGATGTTTCTCGGTATGCTGTTCAACTTCTGACCGCACTTGTCGAGTATCTCTTTGGGTATGAAGTAGTAAGCGGGAAGATACTCCGAGTTGATGAAGTCTGTGACCTCGCCGTTCTTTCGTTTGATTTTTAATGGCATTTTTCCATTTCTCCTTTCTGAGATAAGCACTCTCTATTTATTTACGACAATAAAGCTTGCATAATGTTCCTTGCAAGCCATAATGTTTTTGTTAGCGATGCAACATTTATTGAGCTGTGTCGCGGATAATTTTGTTGATTTTTATCTGTAATTGTTATATAATATGTTTATCAAAAAAAGGAGGATGGATATGGGATTATTTGACAAAATAGTAAAGGGTATCAAGGAAGAAATCAAATCGGGGATTGCCGAGCTTCTTGATCCGGATACCGGAGAATCAACCGAAGCAGTCTCAGTTTCGTATGGGACACCGCAGACCGCTTACAGAGAAACTGAAACTTACACACAAATATACAATACCGGCGACGATCATTTTGCAGCTATTATTTCGGATGAGAAATTTCCGGGATATTCCATTGAACATTCAATTCACGCAAGTGTATTTGACGCTTCTGCTCATCAGAAATGCTATCCAATTACCTATCTCTTCCGCAAGAATGGCACACCTGTTCTTGCCGTACTGGTTATGAACCGTAATCAGAGCAGAGCCATGATCGCTGTAGGCACCTACCGTGTTCTTGATGCAAACGGAATACCGTATATTCGATTCTATAAAGGCATGGAGAACCGTGAGGACTATGTTATAAACAGAATCAGGGAAAATCTTTCCTGATTCCCCAATAATGCAAAAAACAGAGAGAAACGCATTGTGCGCCTGCGATGAACCCAGCACAGACTTTTTTACGCTTTGCAGGCAGCTTGTCTGTGTACGGTTTGGTATCGCTAATTTGCGATGTTAAATTGTTTTCTCTCTGTTTTTTTATGGAGTTTTTTATGAATATACTTGAGCGTCTGTCACAACGATTAGAATGGGAGCAGTACTACGACCATAAACTTCAACAGGGAAATATGTCCGAAAAGGACGCGAAGGACCTTTACAGCTTTATTGCAAACGAGGAATATCTGCCTGTAGTTCAACGGATTTATCGTGAAGAGCCTTTCCCAGCCCCAAAGAAGAAGCTGATAGGCAAGGCAGGGGTAAAGAAAAAGAGGGTAGTATATACCTATGGCAGAGAAGAAAACTACATATTAAAACTGGTTGCTTTTCTGCTGCGGAAATACGATAGTATTTTTGCGCCGAATCTTTACTCCTTCAGAAAGAACACAGGGGTAAAGGCCGCAATAAACGAGCTGCTCAAGGTAAAAGATTTGGGCAGCCGATATGTATATAAGGTTGATATAAGTGATTATTTCAATTCCGTGGATATTGAAATGCTGATGCCAGAGCTTTGTAAGGTGTTAAGTGACGAGCCTGAGCTGTTCGGATTTATCCGTAGTTTGCTTGAGTGCCCTTATGCTGAAATCGACGGAGAGCTTGTAAGAGAAAGAAAAGGGATAATGGCAGGAGTGCCGATATCCGGTTTCCTTGCAAATTTGTATCTCCGTGATATGGACAGCTTCTTTTACGAGCGTAATATACCGTATATGAGATATTCGGACGATATAATTGTTTTTGCAAAGACAGAGGAAGAACTGCATAGCTATATTGAACTCATCAAAAAGATTCTTGCTGACCGCAGACTGCAGGTCAACGAAGCAAAAGAAATAATATCACAGCCGGGAGAGCAGTGGTCGTTTCTTGGCTTTTCGTTTTTGAACGGTGTAATAGACATCTGTCCGGTCTCTCTTGGAAAGCTAAAGGCAAAAATGCGCCGTAAGACCCATGCCCTGGCACGGTGGGCGTCGAGAAAGGGTGTTCCGGGGCAAGCTGCAGCCCGTGCATTTGTAAAGCGCTTCAATGCAAAGCTCTATGATAATCCCGTTTACAGCGAGCTTACATGGTCGCGGTGGTTTTTCCCTGTTATTAACACCGACAGAACCCTTGCGGAGATTGACACCTATATGCAGGAATGTATCCGCTATCTTGCTACCGGGAAACGCACCAAGGCGAGGTTTAATTTCAGATATGATGAAATTAAGGCTTTAGGCTACAGAAGTCTTGTTAATGAATACTACAAGCAAAAGAATAATGAATGAAAGCAGCCTCTGAGAAATTCAGGGGCTGCTCAGCTCATTAAATCAGAAGTCGGTATATCCGAACTCTTCGGAATATCCGCAGATGGTGTTGTCGAGATATTCGCCCTCAACCTTGAAGCGTATCGCATTCCAACCATATGCTTCTATGTATGTATTGGCTATGGCCTGCAAAACGAGATGGCCATGTTCAAAATCCTCCAGTAACAGCAGGTCATCGGAAAAATCGAGAACAACAACGCCGTTGCGCCCTTTGATTGTTTCGCTTCCGAGAAAACTGCAAGAGGTGGGGATCGCTTCATTCAGCTGTTTGAGAGCCTTCCAGACGTGCCATTTTGAATTGCTTTCGATGGTCATTTCTCTGGGGAATACCTCACCTGTATTACTGACCCAGAAAATCTCAGCCATAAACTCCGAGGAGGCCGTTGCGGTTGTCGTTGTGGTTGTCGCCTTGGTGGTTGTAGTTTTGATGGTTGTAGTTTTGGTGGTTGTAGTCGTAGTTTCAGGGGCGGCAGAGTCGGAAACATTATCGGGAGCTTGATTTCCATCAACGAAAAGACGGTCAATCTCAACCAGAGTTATTCCACCGTCTCTGCCGTTATAGCCTATTGCGTACATATAGGTAGTGCCGAGTGCGGTATATACTACCGCATCGGTGGGGAATCCCTCGGGCACAGTGCGGCGGAAATTTATCGCTTCATTTGGAGCAATTTTTTCGGCGTCAAACAGATGAATGCCATTGGTTGTCCATTTTTCAATATTGGGGTAAAGCTCAACTATATAAAAATCGGCCATTTCTGCTTCGCACCAGAAAATGTAATTCTCATACTCATCACTGCCGAATGAATAAATAAGGCCAAATTTTGACATAAGCTCATCGGTTGCAATATCGGCGTGAAGCTCTCCGCTGACAACCGGCTGCTGAGGCAGTGATAAATCCTCCTCGGGCTTGCTTTCTGCTGTTGTTGTGCAGCCGACGATGGACAGCAGCATGATAATACAGAGAATAAGCGAAGTAATAGATTTGCAGATTGTTCTCATATTGATTTCTCCTTGACATCATACTAAAACATACGATGCTTATTCAACAGTTATCCATCGCTCATCGGTGGGACATTTTATATATTTTTTCTGACTGAGATATTCATCGATAACATCTGTTTCACCTGTGGCAATTACACGGGTAGGTTTATATTTTGTTATGGCACGCTGTCCCAGACCGAGAAATTCCTTGATGCTGTTGAAGTGGTATGACTGTATACCAACATTAAACAGGGCCTTATCATCAATGAAGTCACCGTTAAATGTGATTTTCTTTACTTTTTTCTCCGACAAGGAGACAACAATGCGTATACCGCTTGAGAACTGATACATCTCAGTTTCGCCTTCAAAGCTTTCGGGACGGAAAATGTGGCGTATCATACGTTTGAGCTGAGCACCGTCGATCTGAATACGGTAAACCTCGTGATTGTACGGATAAACCTCAAGCAACTCACCGTAATCTACGACAGGTCCCATTTTATCCTTGCGCACACTGCCGGAGCCTACCAGCATAAGGTCAACACCCAGACCGTCACGCAGAACGTCTGCAAACAGCCTGCCAAGCTCGGTTTCGCGGTCGCGGCAGGGGTGAGTCAGCGGACGCTCAAATCTTGTGATGAATCTGCTGAATTTTCTGTCCGTTACCTCCTGATATCTGTCAATTACCTTTTCGATTTCAGCATCTCTCGGACAGTTCTCTTCATTGATCGGAATCAGTTCCCAGGTAAAGCTGTCTACGGTATTTCGCTCGGTGTCGATCATAATATCGAAGCGTCCGATCTGGTCGGTGCCTGTAACAGCCTGAACAATTGGAACACCGTTGACCACTTCGGGCTGTTCAAGCAGAGTATGGCTGTGGCCGCCAATTATGACGTCCACACCCCAGCTGGGATCAAGAGCCTCTGCCAGCACTCGGTCCTCAACTATTCCTACGTGGGTGAGAAGAACGGTGAAATCAATATCCTCCGTACGATAGCAGCTGCATATTCTGCCGACTTCCTGTGCCGCATCGTGCACATCAACAAGTGTTCCGATAAGCTCCTCCTGCTTTGTCTGCGCAAGAACCTCCTCTGTAAGAACACCGATAAAAAGCACCCTCATTCCGTCAATTTCAAGAATTGTGTGACTCTGGAACAGACGGATCTGGTTGGTTGTAATATAGATATTCGCGTTTATGATGGGGAAACGGGCGCATTTTTCAAGAAACAGCAGATGACCGAGACCGTAATCAACCTCATGGTTGCCCAGTGTAACAACATCGGGACCCAGCATGTTTATAATCTCAATGGTTGAAAGGCCCTTATATTCACTGTCAATAAGAGAGCCACGAAACATATCGCCAGATATGGTATAAAGAACATTTTTCTCCTCATGGCGAACCTTTTGTATGTAGCCTGAAAGCATGGAAACACCGCCACGAAGACCGTCATCAAGCTTTTCGGCCATAAAGTCGCCGTGCATATCGTTGGAATGCAATAAGGTGATTTTTTTAAGATTTACCGAAGCTGATGTTTTTTCCATTCTATATCCCTCCTAACATACACATATCTTAAATTGCATTTTCCTGTGATTACAAATCGAAAACAGCACCCGAAGCAGTAAAACTCCGAAACCACTCCGGGTGCTGTCAATGACTTAAATCTGTGTTTTCTGCATGAGACATTAAGCTTATTTAAGAATCTTATACTTGCCGATTACAGGAAGCTCCTTCGCCTTGCCATTGGCTGCATTAATTATACCGATGACTGCCGCCACAAGGAACACAAGATTAACAATACTGAGCAGCGTTCCTATGATAGAGCCAAGCCGCCAACTGATAGCATACATAACACTGTTAAGTATGGTAGTCACGATGCTCCACGCTACGCAGGCGATAAGCAGAAGCAAACCCTGATTGCTGTGGTAGCGGGCAAATTTTGAACCCTTTGCGGCAAAAATAGGAATGAGTACCAGAGGTCCAAAGTAGGCAAGAATAGCCATTGCCTTGTTTTGGGTTACGTCATTTG
>JAZSOL010000189.1:0-8567 GCA_045536915.1 Clostridia bacterium | reverse complement strand
TACAGCCTCTCTATCAATTCTGAATCATTTTTTCCTATTCCCCAAAAATGGACTGTAAAAAATCCGTAGATTTTTTACAGTCCATTTTAAACTTATTAATCACCAAAGCAAATATCCATATTCTTAGCCACCTTAACGAGTTCGCCATTGGGGTCAACGGGTTTGAAGTTACCGTGGATATCATCAGACGGGATAACGGTTTCAAGCGGAACTGCAACCATTTCGCCGTTTGTAAGCGCCACCATATGCTTTTCGTTGCCGTTCATAAGAAGGTCTATTGCAGCACTACCGTAGCGTGTGCAGAGTATTCTGTCGGAAGCAGATGTCATACCACCTCTCTGAACGTGGGAAAGAGCTGAAGCCCTGCATTCAACATCTATGATGTCTTCGCTTATAGCATAGCCGTTGTCGTCGCGGTCGGAGTTGAGCATAGCTTCAATGGTCTGAGCGATGGTTTTTCCGATACCGCCAAGCTTAACGCCGTCGGGCGAAAAGTCCTGAGTGATGGCAGTAGCAGCTTTGCCGTCGGGAGCGGGAGCACCTTCGGCAACAACAACAATTGAATATTTCTTATTGCTCAGAAGCGCTTTTTTAACTCTGTCTTTAATCTTAACTATATCATAGGGGATTTCGGGGATGATAATCGCATCTGCACCGCTTGCAATACCTGTGTGAAGAGCAATATGGCCTGCGTCTCTTCCCATAACCTCAAATACCATTACTCTGTGGTGGCTTCTGCCGGTGGTTTTGAGGTTGTCAACAGCTTCAACGTTTCTGTTGATAGCCGTGTCAAATCCGAATGTCTGGTCGGTGGAGTTGAGGTCGTTGTCGATTGTTTTGGGAACACCCATAACGCGAACACCGAGTCTTGAATAATCTCTTCCGGAAGTGAGAGTACCGTCACCGCCCACTATAACAAGAGCATCAATTCCGGCTTTTTTGATGTTTTCAACTGCAATGTGAGAAACATCCTCATAGATGGGTTTTCCGTCTTCGCCTTTTACTATTCCGTTTTTGTCTCTTTTAGGATATTTAAAAAGGTTGTCTTTGTTGGAGTTGTAAAGAATTGTACCGCCGTCGCCCACGATTTCGTCAACCATGTCGATTGTAAGCGGCATCATCTGACTTTCGCCGAGGTAAAGTCCTCTGTAGCAGTTTTTGATGCCTACGCATTCAAAACCATATTTGTTGATTGCAGTGTAAACAACTGCGCGGATAACTGCATTAAGACCGCAACAGTCTCCGCCACCGGTCATTATTCCTATTTTTTTTATTTTATTCATATATTTCTCTCCTGTATGTTTAGTTACTATATTATATAATACTACAAAATCAAAAAAAAATCAAGAATTATATTTTTGAGTTTCATCATTTTTAAAAAATATAGATTAATAGGGGAGATAAATCAAAATATATATGGAAAACAGGAAACTCAAAAGCAAAACACACTTGACATTTCAACGGGTATATAATAAAATTTAAGATAAAACAAATAATAATTAAAAGGAGGAAGAATTTATGTCAGTATTGGTTATAAACAAAAGCAATTTTCAAAAGGAAGTTTTGGAAAGCGACAGGCCCGTTCTTCTTGATTTCTGGGCATCGTGGTGCGGTCCGTGCCGGATGGTTTCACCGATTGTTGACGAAATCGCCGATGAGCATCCTGAAATAAAGGTTGGAAAGATAAATGTTGATCAAGAAGGTGAGCTTGCGGCTCAGTTTGGAATAATCAGCATACCGTCACTTTTTGTTATAAAAGACGGTGAAATTGTGAATAAATCTTTTGGTGCAATCCCGAAAAGTCAGATTCTTGCTTTGCTTGACTGATAATTTGAATGATTCGTGTAAGCAGCTGCGACTGCTTAAAGAGGTGAAACTGAATGAACAAAATATACGATATTATAATACTTGGAGGCGGTCCTGCCGGATACACGGCGGCTCTCTATGCTTCAAGAGCCGGATTTGATACTCTTGTTATAGAGAAATTTTCCGCAGGCGGTCAGATGACTCAAACCTCAATGATTGAAAATTTTCCCGGTTTTGATGAAGGTATAGACGGGTTTACTCTTGGATTCAAAATGCAGCAGGGAGCCGAAAGATTCGGCAGTGAAACTGTGCGCACGCTTGTTACCAGTGTGAATCTTGCAGACGAAATCAAAAGTGTTGGGACCGATGACGGAATATTTAAAGCAAAAAGCATCATAATAGCAACCGGTGCTGAGCACCGTCATCTCGGAATTGAAGGCGAACAGGATTTAATCGGCAGGGGAGTGGGGTATTGCGCCGCATGTGATGGAATGTTTTTCAGAGGAAAAACCGTTGCCGTCATAGGAGGCGGAAATTCCGCCGCCCACGATGCGCTTTATCTTTCAAAGATATGCAAAAAGGTTATTCTTATCCACAGGCGCGACACTCTGCGTGCCGAAAAGGTTTACCGTGAGCCTCTTTTCAAAGCGGAAAACATAGAATTCGAGTGGAACAGCAGAGTTTCAAAGTTCCTTGCAGATGAAAAAATATACGCCTTGAAAACAGTAAATAACAACGGTGAAGAAAAACAAATTGACTTAGACGGAGTTTTCATAAGCATTGGCAGAGAACCTCAGACCCAAATTTTCAAAAATCATCTGAACCTTGATTCAAACGGATATATCATAGCCGATGAAACCACCAAAACCAACATCCCGGGCGTTTTTGCCGCAGGCGATGTACGCACAAAACAATTCCGGCAGATTGTGACCGCAGTTGCCGACGGCGCCTATGCAGCTCATTTTGCAGAGGAGTATCTGCAGGAAAATTAAATATTTTCAATCTGCCAGTCTATTGGCGTTTCGCCGAAATCAACGAGTTTTTCATTTGCGATTTTAAAATGATTGCATCCGAAAAAGCCTCTGGATGCAGACAGCGGACTTGGATGAACCGATGTGAGAACAATGTGGCGTTTCTGATTTATATACATTGCTTTTGCTTTCGCATTGCTTCCCCAAAGCATAAAAATTATGGGTTTTTCACGTTCGTTCAGAAGCTTGATAACCTTATCGGTAAATATTTCCCAACCAACATTGCGATGGGAATTTGCAAGGTCTTTGCGCACGGTGAGGGCAGTGTTTAAAAGCAACACTCCCTGCCTTGCCCATTTTTCGAGATAGCCGTTGTTGGGGATGTAGCATCCCAGACTTGACCGGAGCTCTTTATAGATGTTTCTCAGCGACGGAGGAATTGCAATTCCTTTTTTCACGGAAAATGCAAGTCCGTGAGCTTCGCCGTCGCCGTGATAGGGATCCTGACCGAGAATAACAACCTTAACGTCGTTGTAGTCGGTATATTTAAACGCATTATATATATCAAACATAGGGGGATAGATGGGGCGTGATGAGTATTCAGCTTTCAAAAACTCCCTGAGCCTCAGATAATACGGCTCTTTAAATTCATCTTTCAGGATATCATCCCAACTATTATTGAATTCTACCATATCCTCACCTCAAAACAGATTATTTTTTCGAGTTTGCTTTCGCTCTGAGAGTTTTGTCGAGAATTCTTTTTCTGATTCTGAGGCTTTCAGGGGTAACTTCTAAAAGCTCATCATCATTAAGAAATTCAATGCAGTTTTCGAGCGACATAATAACAGGAGGAACAAGACGAAGCGCTTCGTCGGAACCGGATGCACGCATATTTGTTACGTGCTTTTTCTTGCAGACGTTAACGTCAATATCTCCGCCTCTGCTGTTTTCGCCCACAACCATTCCCATATACACCTTTTCGCCCGGACCAACAAACAGACTTCCTCTTTCCTGAGCGTTGAAAAGACCGTAGGTTATGGTTTCGCCGTCTTCAAAAGCAACGAGTGAACCGCGCTGACGAACGGGGATATCGCCTTTGTATTCTTCATATCCCGAAAGCATATGGTTCATAACACCGTTACCTCTCGTGTCGGTGAGAAGCTGAGAACGGTAGCCTATAAGACTTCTCGATGGTGCGTTGAATTCAATACGTGTGAATCCCGTGCCGGCAGTGGTCATATTTACCATCTGAGCCTTACGCTCGCTGAGTGTCTGGATAACAGTTCCGGTAAATTCCTCGGGAACGTCAACAATAAGCTGTTCCATAGGTTCCATCAAAACACCGTCAATAGTTTTGGTTATAACCTCCGGCTTTGAAACCTGGAATTCATAACCCTGACGGCGCATTGTTTCAATGAGAACGGAAAGATGAAGTTCGCCTCTTCCCGATACCTTGAATGTTTCGGCAGAATCGGTTTCTTCAACCTTGAGGCTCACGTTGGTTATCATTTCTTTAAAGAGTCTGTCGCGAAGATGACGGCTTGTAACGAATTCTCCCTCTCTTCCGGCAAAGGGGCTGTTGTTAACGCTGAAATTCATTGAAATTGTGGGTTCGT
Organism: Clostridia bacterium; assembly: GCA_045536915.1. GTDB lineage: Bacteria > Bacillota > Clostridia > UMGS1810 > UMGS1810 > RGIG1828. The sequence continues at coordinate 4,174 of JAZSOL010000189.1, read as the reverse complement.
CTATCTCAACAAAATCAAGAGCTTCGGGATGCTCTGTGTCGCATATTGTTTCGCCAATCTGAACATCGGCAACACCTGCAACCTGCACAATATCGCCAACCATAGCTTCGTTGGCATCAATTCTTTTTAATCCCTCATACATATACATCTTCGTAAGACGAATCTGCTGAGTTAAACCGTCTTTCTTGCAGATAACAGCGCTCTGCCCAACCTTTGCTCTTCCGCGTTCAATTCTGCCTATGGCAATTGAACCCACGTATTCATCATAATCGATGTTGGAAATAAGAAGCTGAAGCGGTTTGTCTTCATCTCCTTCAGGTGCCGGAACGTGGTTTACAATCATATCAAAAAGGGGAGTGAGGTCACTTCCGGGCTGTTCGGGATTTATGGTTGCATATCCGTCTCTTCCTGAAGCATACACAACCGGAGAGTTAAACTGGTCGTCGGTTGCTTCAAGTTCAAGGAAAAGTTCAAGAACCTCATCAACCACTTCGTAGGGTCTTGCGTTGGGACGGTCTATTTTGTTCACAACAATAATAGGTTTAAGATTTAATGAAAGCGCTTTTTTCAGAACAAAACGTGTCTGAGGCATGCAACCTTCAAAAGAATCAACCAAAATCAAAACACCGTCAACCATTTTCAATACACGTTCAACCTCGCCTCCGAAATCGGCATGCCCAGGAGTGTCAACAATGTTTATTTTAATACCGTTATACATAAGCGAGGTGTTTTTTGAAAGGATGGTGATTCCTCTTTCTTTTTCGAGGTCGTTGTTGTCCATAACTCTTTCATCAACCTGCTGATTTTCTCTGAAAATACCGCCCTGCTTAAGCATACCATCAACAAGAGTTGTCTTGCCGTGGTCAACGTGGGCAATTATGGCGATGTTTCTTAAATTTTCTCTGACTGACATAACTTAATCCCTCTGTTTCAATCATAAAGTATTTTGCTGTATTCACCAAAAAACCCCTTCTTCTGAAGGGGTTTAAATGCGATATTATTTTTCAATACCGAATCTCTTTCTGAATTTTTCAACTCTTCCGCCGGTATCAACAAGCTTCTGCTTGCCTGTGTAGAACGGATGACAGTTTGAACATATTTCTACAGAAATGTTCTGCTTTGTAGAACCTGTTTCAAATGTTGCTCCGCATGCGCATTTGATTGTGGTAGCCTGATAATCAGGATGGATTGCTTCTTTCATTCTATGTTCACCTCTTTCAACGGAATAAAATTACTTTTCGTATTAAACCTGAATTATTATATCACAAGAATATTAAAAATGCAAGCAATTTAATAAAATTTTTTTAACTTTCAACAATTTTGGCAATTTCCGACATACATTCAGCCAATTTCTGCTCTGCTTTTGAATAAGAATTCTCACAAACGCCAAAATAAAACTTGATTTTCGGTTCCGTTCCCGAGGGTCTCACGGCAAACCATGCATCATTTTCGAGGTCATAACGGAACACATCGGATGACGGAAGATTGAGTTTTTCATCTTCGCCCGTTGCAAAATTTTTGCGGACTGAGTTTTTAACATCCCACATACGTGTAACTTTCATTCCGGCAAGCTCTTTCGGAGGATTTGTGCGGAACATTTCCATTATGGACTTTATTTTTTCAGCTCCGTCTATTCCGGTGAGAGTAACTGTTTTGAGACCTTCGAGGAAATAGCCGTATTTTTCGTAGAGCTTCATAAGACCGTCATAGAGTGTCATGCCTTTTGCCTTGTAATCCGCTGCCATTTCGGTTATGAGCATTGCGGCAACAACGGCGTCCTTGTCGCGCGCATATGTTCCGGAAAGGTAGCCATAGCTTTCTTCAAAGCCTAAAAGGAATTCGTTGTAGTAGTCATTATCTTCAAAGTCCTTTATCATCTCTCCAATATATTTAAAGCCTGTGAGAACGTCGTAGATATTAACTCCGTAATCTTTAACAATCGGATAAATCATTGAGGTTGTAACAATGGTTTTGATGATTGCGCCTTTGGAAGTGAGAGTACCGTTTAGCTTTTTGTTGCGCAAAATAAATTCTGTAAGTAAAACACCAACCTGATTTCCGGTAAGCGGAATAAATTCACCTTTGGCATCCGTAACTATAACACCAATTCTGTCGGCATCGGGGTCTGTTGCAAAAATAATATCCGCACTGTCTTTTTTTGCCATTTCTATTGCATAGCTAAAGCCCGCTTTTTCCTCGGGATTCGGGGATTTAACAGTTGAAAATTCGGGGTCGGGAAGCTCTTGCTCCTTAACAATTCTGACGTTTTTTACGCCAATCATATCAAGCATTCTTCTTACCGGCTTGTTGCCTGTGCCGTGGAAAGGAGAGTATATAACCTTAAATTCATCGCCGAATTTTTCAATAGCTTCTGTTGTCACAGACTGCTTAACAACGTTTTCAAGATATGCCTTGTCGATTTCTTCGCCGATTATTTCAATGAGTCCCTTTGATTTTGCTTCTTCTTCGTCCATAACCTTAACATCGGCAAAGATGTCCATTTTGTCGATTATAGAAATAACATAGTCGGAAGATTTCGGCGGAAGCTGACCGCCGTCTTCACCATAGGCTTTGTAGCCGTTGTATTCTTTAGGATTATGACTTGCCGTTATAACGATTCCTCTTGCACAGTTTAAGTGGCGCAGTGCAAATGAAAGCTCGGGAGTGGGGCGGAGTTCGTCAAAAAGATATGCTTTTATTCCGTTTGCCGCAATAACCTTGGCGCTTTCAAGTGCAAATTCAGGCGACATACGGCGGCTGTCGTATGCAATAACAACACCGCGTTTTATGGCATCTTCACCGCTGTTTTTAATGTCCTCGCAAAGTCCCTGGGTTGCTTTTCTTACCGTGTAGATGTTCATGCGGTTGCTTCCGGCACCAATAATTCCTCTTAAGCCCCCTGTTCCGAATTCAAGATCCTTATAGAATCTTTCTTTTATTTCATTATCATTGTCTTTTATTGATAAAAGTTCTTCTTTTGTGTTAACGTCAACATAGTCACTGTTGAGCCATTTCTGATAAGTTTCAAGATAGTTCATACTAAATGTTCCTTTCGTTGCATTTTTGAGTTTCAAAAAACTACTTTATTATTATACAACATTATAAAAAGAAAGTCAATATTTTTTTATCTTTGAGTTTCCCTGTTTTTGGAAAAATATAGATTTATCTGTGAGTTTAACAATTCCTCATTACAATTTCATTTTTATAATTGTGTAAAATTCATTATTTGCGTTGTTTTCGCATATTTCAGCTTTTTCAAAATGGGGAAACTCAAATTTTTTATCGAAAAAAAACACCCCGCAAAAACGCGGGGTATCATTCAATTGATGAGTAAATCTGTAAGCCGGGTTCTGTATTAAACAACTATCTATCTAGGATACACATTTCTGCATACCTCAAGCCACCCCCAGACAGCCGAGCAAGCTATGTGTCGCAAAGGGGTGTTGCATCAGGTGGGGTTTACACGCCAATCCGATCTCCCGGATTGCGGTGAGCTCTTACCTCGCCTTTTCATCCTTACCATACTATGGCGGTTGTTTTCTGTTGCACTTTCCTTAGAGTCGCCTCCACCGGGAGTTACCCGGCACCCTGCTCTGTGATGCCCGGACTTTCCTCATGCAGAGCCTTGCGGCTTCTGCCCGCAGTTGTCTGATTTACTCATGGGTATATTACCACATTTTTGCCTCTGTGTCAAACATTTTAAACACCAAAAACAAATTTTTTGAAAAATTTTTAAAAAAAGTCTTGCATTATTTTGGTTTTTGTGATATTATATTTAAGTCGTTTAAAAAATTGATATTTGCCGGTGTGATGGAATTGGCAGACGTGCGAGACTCAAAATCTCGTGGTAGCAATACCGTGTCGGTTCGACCCCGACCACCGGCACCACAAAAAACGACTTGTTACGACAAGTCGTTTTTTATGTCCTCAAGAGAACAAAATAATCTTATTATCATTTATCTGCTTACAATAAAATGTTTAACAATTGTATTTTCTCTTTTTACGCCCAGTAGAATATCAATTGCAATTTTAGCAATTTCCGTCATAGAATAAGCAACAGAATCGATTTTAATTTTATAATCATCAAGTATGTCTATATTATCAAATCCTGTGATATAGGCATTTTTTGTTTTAAAATATACTTTGAGTGCATAGTAATCTGTAGAACATATAA
>JAZSOL010000161.1:0-1560 GCA_045536915.1 Clostridia bacterium | reverse complement strand
TGGCTACGATCCGACTTTGTATAACTCGAATAACAAAGCCGTGATTTGGCATATTTCCTGCCAAATCACGGCTTTGCTGATATGTTTGACTATTCGTCCTGCTTATGAAACAATATTTGAACGGAAAGAGGCTTTGGAAAGAGAAGGACTTGCACCAAACATTTTTTTGTATTGTTTATAAAAGCCGGAATAATCATTGAATCCGCAGTCAAAAGCAACCTGAGTGGGGTTTTCGCCGCTCAGGATTTTTTTTCTTGCATGAACAAGCTTTTTTGAGAGAATGAATTTGTATACCGACACATTCATTTCCCTTTTAAAAAGCTTGGTAAGGCATGAGTATGATATCATGAGATGTTTCGCTATTTGCTCCACAGTAATCTGCTTTTCTATATTTGTGTTGATGTATTCTACAGCATCCCTCACTATTGGATTTACAAACGGCTTCATTATGCTTTTGCCCAGCTCGTCGGAGGTATTGATGTTTACAAGAATCTGGGCAAAAATAGATTTGATGTATGCATCCATTTCCACTTTTTCGTAAGACGTATCAAAAAGAAGCCTAAGCTGCATGAATAGATCAAAAATTTTATTGTTTTGCAGCAAAATGAGCCTGTTGCATTTCTTTTTGACGAGAGCATCAAGCTCCGGTATGAAAAGAAATGCAAGCACAATACGTTGGTACGGTTCCTCAGCAGCATTGAACACAAGCTTGTGATAGGTATTGGGTGGAAAAATCATAAGCGTGTAGGGCGGGATTCTTACCTGACCGTATTCGGATATAAGCTCCACACCTTCCGACATCATGAAAATCATTTCGTTATGTTCGTGAATTTCATCGCCAAGACGTGCGTTATCAAAGCCGCGTGCGTATTTGCAGTGTATCTCCAAAATGTCGGTATCACCCTGAAAAACATGAAGCTGTTTGCTGAAATTTTCCTCCATTTTTATCACCTCGGGCGTAGTATACCACAAGTTTACCGGAATGTCAATGTTGTTAAGCGAAATAGCAATGTACATTGACAAATAAATTTGATATTATATATAATATATGAAATAAAAAATATTTTTTAAAATAAATTTTTGACTCTATGCACAAAAAGCAAATTGAGGAGGAGTTCATATGAAAAACAAAATACTGTCTTGGGTTTTATGCTTGCTTACGGTTGTGAATGTTTTTCCCATAGGAGCATTAAATGTGTGGGCAGATGAGCTATTATTCTACGAAGCATTTGACGGATATGCGGATTTTGATATTCCGGAGGATTATACCGTGAAAGGAAAGCGGAGCCGTGTGGAAAAATACGGCGGGCAAAACAAGGCTTATGTGTTTTATCTTGATAATTCAAAGCAGGCTCTCGGATTTGCCAAAAAGCTTTCGGGCGACTATTTTGTGGGCTTTGATGTTATAACATCGGATTTTATGACAGGAGCCTTTTATCTTAAAAGTGCATCTGCTGAAAATGATATTATAAAATTTTCAGACAAAAATATTCTTGCACACAGCGGCAAAAGAATATCGAGCTTATCGTCTCTCAAAATAACTCGTATTGTGTTTGAGGC
>JAZSOL010000292.1:0-2222 GCA_045536915.1 Clostridia bacterium | reverse complement strand
AGAGTATCCGAGCCGGCAAAGATTGAATCACTTAAAAGCGTGACCTTTGCACCAAGGCGTGTGAGCGGTTTTAATACATCCTTCATGCTTTTCGGCCCCATCGAAAGAACGGTTACATCATCGGATATTCGGAGCGCCCATTCAAGTGCCGATTCATCAAACGGATTTATTTCGCCGTTTGATACCTTTACACAAACAAGAACCTTCATATGTACTCTCCGTTATATATAGGCTCAAGTGCCTTCTGAATTTCTTTATATTTCTTAAAAAGCTTTTTATATTTAATCGTGTTTTCCTCATTGGGGAGAGTTTCGGAAACAGGTTTGTTGCAGGTATCTACCGCTTTTTTGAAGCTTTCGAATATTCCGCAAGCAACTCCTGCAAGCATTGCACTGCCGAGTGATGAATCCGTATGCTTCATTTCAACAAGACGTATTCCGAGTGCATCCGCTATCATCTGCCGCCAGAGAGGACTTTTTCCACCGCCTCCGATTATAACTGCGCTCTCATCGTGCGAAACTTCAAGGCTATTTAGCGTTTCCATACAGTCAAGCATACTCATTGCAACGCCCTCAAGCACTGCTCTTGTGAAATGCGCTTTGGTGTGTGATGCACGCACGCCTACAAAATCAGCGCAAAGCTTCGGGTTTGCATAGGGAGTCAGCTCGCCGTTTAAGTACGGATGGAACACAAGCCCGTCACTTCCTATCGGTGCACTTTCTGCAAGCGCATCAAGCGTTTTGTAATCATCATCGAAAGTATCACGAAACCAGCGGTATGATGCGGCGCAGGATTTTGTTGCAGTCCCCGGATAGAAAAGTCCGTCTATGATGTGGGAATAGTTTATTAAATTCACATCGGGATAGGGTTTATCCGTAATAACGCATATTCTGCCTGCCGTTGCAAGCTTTAATGTCATCTGCCCTTTTGCGACTGCACCCGAGGCAAAAACCTCCATAACCGTATCTGTTGTTCCGCAGATAACGGGGGTTCCCTCACAAAGTTTGGTTAGTTTTGCCGCTTCTTTTGTAATGCTTCCGACAATATCTGTCGGCTTTACAATCTCCGGCATCATATCGGTTGAGATACCAAGTACGCCGCAGAGAACTTCGCTCCACTCTATTTTGTTTATATCAAACATCATGGAGCCTTCAGCTTCGATATAGTCGGTTACATAATCGCCCGTAAGTTGGTGGCGTACATAGTCTTTTGCAAAGAGGATTTTGCCTACCCTTGCCCAGTTTTCAGGCTCGTTGTTCTTTATCCACAAAAGCTCAGGTAACGACCATATGGTGTCGGGCTTGTGGAGAACCTCGCGGTCAATAACCTCTGCGAAATTTTCTTTAAGATAATTGACTTCTTGGATGCTTCTTGTGTCTGTCCAGTAAATTGCAGGGCGGATTACATTGAAATCATCATCCAATATTACCGCGGTATGCGTTGCCGCATCAAAGGAGACACACGCAATATCCGATGGGTTTATTTTGTTCTTTGCAAGAACATTTGAAATATTCTCACAGGTTGCCTTTACCCAATCATCGGGATTTTGCTCGGCATATCCGGGTTTTGGATAATACGTTGGATATTCTGATGTGCTTGTGGCAACAATCTCTCCATTCTCACAAAGAAGCGTTGTCTTTGATGCTCCACCGCCGAAATCTATTCCAAGTAAATATTTCATACTACGCATTGAGCCACTTATGGTCTTCATCGGTTGTCATATAGAAGCCGCGGTCTTTGCCTGCCATTATCCAGAGATAATAGTTATCATATCCCGGTGCTGCATGGAACGGATGATAGCCTCGAGGAATCTCAACGAAATCACCTGATTTAACTGTGTAGGTTTCGTCGATATCGCCCTCCATTGTATATACCTTCTGAATACCAAAGCCCTGCGGCTTTTTAAATTCATAATAGTAAATCTCTTCGGTTTCAGCCTCGGTCGGCATATTGTCATCATCGTGCTTGTGCGGTGGATAGCTTGCCCACTGACCGCCCTTGACAAACGCTTCACCTATATAAAGCATATTGGAATCTGTTCGCTCATCAAGAATGAAGTGCGCCTCACGCTCCCAGCCGGGTTTTCCGAGATTCTTGATTATTACATCATCGGGATTTATAACTGTCGACTTAAAGTCCTTATCAGACGGTGATTTGCAGACTGCAATCTGAACCTCGCCAACACCCGTTACTGAGAAAGGTTTGTTTACCAAAACATATAC
>JAZSOL010000255.1:0-5967 GCA_045536915.1 Clostridia bacterium | reverse complement strand
TTGAAACCTTTGTAACGGTTGGTTTTGCTTTGGCAATTTCTTCATCCATTGTTTCTATAACAAGATTTTTGAAGGACTCAAAATCACGTGTAACCTCGCCTCTGACATATTCGGGATTGATGTCTTTGAGTTTTGAGGTGCGTTTGGGGGATTTGGAATTTAATTCGTCTACTTCGGATTGCGAAGAACTATATCTTTGTGCTTGTCCCCTAGATGTTTTCTCATTACCTTGTTTACTCTTTGGTATAATTCCACTTTTATTTTGTGAGCTTCTTCTTTGCTCAAGATATGCACTCCATCTGCCGGGTTTTTTAATGAATTCCCGAGCTGATTTTTCTGTGAGCCAAGTTGCTTCTTGTTTGATAAATTGCTCATCGTAATCTCCCTTCACGATATTAACTAATTTTTGGTAAGTAACATCAGATATTTCCATATCCATCACTTTGTCCTGCCCTTTACAAAGAGACGCAAATCCGTCAACATATCCACCATTATTAGCTATAAATTTTGCCAAAGCCATTGTTGTAGTTCCGGTGTTAATTGTATCATCAACAATAACAAAATGCTTACCTTGAATATCTTTATCAGAATATTCTTCTTCGAAATTATATTCTATGCGTTCACCAACTCTTTCCGATATCTTTTTACCAGTCATTTTGTTGTTTGTAAATTTCGTTATTCCTTCAAAAATATTAAAGGAATACACATCCCTTAAATACATAGCAAAAATCGTTGGAATAGCATTGGTTGATGATTCAATCAAACCTTCGACCGGTACAATAGTAGAATTGCCATACTGTCTTTTAAGATTATCTGCAAACTCATTGGTAACTAATCTTTGCACAAGCTCAAACGCACTATCGTCATTACCTTTTTTTGCCTCTGCATACAGCCTTTTAAGTTCTGGATTATTATTAAGTTCTGCGTATGTTTTTGCGTATACTATATGTTTACTTTTCAGCCTTTGTTCTGGTGTTTCATCTTTCTTAATTTTACCACTATCCTCATCCGATGTCAATCCACTTTTTGAAAACATCACCCCACCATCATCAGAGGTTTTGCCCTTTTCCGTCTGCACCCTCTCGGTAGCACTTAGTGCCGCTTTGTATACCGTAGTAATTTTGTCAAATTTCTTATCCAATAAATCGCACGCATCCTTAAGCTCCGGTGTCATATCTGAAGAATATAAACGGTTAAGCGATTCCTGGAAGAAATCAACAATAACGTCATATATTCTCTGCGCAAAGTTTCTGTTGGTCTTTGCAAGCTCTTTTATGAAATTCTCATCCAACAATACATCAGCTATAACCTTTGCTGTGAGCTCTTCATCTATAAGGTCTTTATTTAAGCTTCCGTCCTCGTTGGTAGCTTCACTTCGATATTGCGAAAGTGTTTCTTTCCATATTCCGGTGTAAGCGCCGCATCATATCCAAGCCTTTCAAACTCTGTAACTGCCGCATCAATTGCCTGTTTATCACCGAATCTCTCATAAGTAGTCCAGCTTTCATCATTTGCAACCTCTTCAAGAAGCACGGCCGCCTTTTCATCCGTAATGGCTTCCGCCTCGGCAATAGTCCTTGTATTACGTCTCACAAATGTTTTGTCACTCGTTTTCTTAGGGACCGTAATATTTCTTGCAGGCTTAGAACCTTTTTCAAGCTCACCGTACTTTTCAACATATGCATTAATTTTTTTCTGTACTTCTTCCTTAAGCTTAATTGATGCAAGCTTTCTTTCCTCTATGCTTCTGTTTAATGCTTCGCCTACCTTCGGGTCGGGAGCACTCGCAATTCTCATTGGAAGCTCAGCTTCAACCTTTTTAATCCTCAACTGTTTTTTTAATTGTATGTATTCTTTGTCTGCAGGAATTTTATGGTTTTCAAAATCCGTGTATCCTCTTGTAAGCATATCATCAATAACAAGCTCAATCCTCTTTGAAAGCGCATTGTTTTCAGCACCGCCACCTTGCATCAGAGCATCAAGTGCCTTTTCAATATCGGCATACGTTGCGCCAATATCATCTTTAATCCTTGCAATAGATTCACTTGTCATTCTTTTTGTGCCTGTCCAGTTTCGACCCTCGCCATCATCAAGAAGGAATTTTTCACCTTTCACAGTATTGCTTAAATCATTTAGCAATTCGTGCGCAATAGGCTCATAATACGCTTTGACCTCAGGATGCAAAAACTGAAATGCTTTAACACTTCTGCTTCCCACGTCCTCATATGTTCTGTCGTCAATGTGGAGTTCTTCGGTGGTTGGGGATTTGGAATATAATTCGGTATTGACTTACAGATCATTTTGTGATATAGTTTTATCAGATGATGTTGAAAATTGTTTATAACCCGTTTTAGAGTAATTTTCTCCAGCGGGAGTTTCAGCATCATCACTTTTTATATAAACTTGATGTATCCAAAATTTATTTTTTTGCGGTGATTTTCTTACGGAAACATTAATTTTTACTCTTTTACCGTTTAAATCAGTTGCTCCTTGAACATATGCATATTTTACACTACTTTTTTTATTGTGAATATTTTTAACATTGTCTTCTACTAAATCACCATTTTCTAAAATATCTGGAAGATTTCTCAGGGTTGCAATTTTTGAAATTTTCAATCCACCTCCAAGTTTTTCGAATCTTGATCCCTCTCCCAAGGTTTCCTTTATTCCATCAGGAGTAATTTCAATTATCATTCCTGAGGCATTATTTTTCACAATAAGACCGCCATCATTTTGCCTGAAAAAATTATCTGATTTCAACTTCCTTATAACTTGCTTTTGAACATGAATATAGTCTTTTATATTTTTAAGTTCATACTCATTTAAGATATCTAATTTAAGCTGCTGAAATTCCTTGCTTCCAAAAAATTCTTTTGCATACATCACCCACCAACACCAGAAGTTTTACCGTCTTTTGTCTGCAACCTCTCAGTAGTTTCCAAAGCTTTTTTATACAAAGCCTTAACGGTATCAAATTCCTTGCCAAGCATATCGGTAGCATCTTTTGTGGCAGGGGTAATGCCATACAACCACAACTCATTGCATTTCCTCTGTATGTAGTCAATAATGGTGTTGTATATTCTCTGCACAAGGTTTCTGTTTTCCGGAAATAAAACTGCCCCGAAATCTGTTCGAGGTCCTTATCAGATTTCGAGGCAATAACTGTTTTATTTATTGACAAATTTTATTCGTCCGTAAGATACAATCCCTTTACCATCAAGACATTCAACAATTTTTGGTAAGATACATTTTCGCATTCACAATAAAATCGGCAGAGTGCAAAACCACTGAATTAATGAAGTTGTTGTATTTTGGGGTTGATTCACTTATGCATTTTAACCTGATACAACCAAAACAACACCATCAAGCGCAAAGCTTAAACAGCAACTATTAATTCTTTCATAATTGCTTTCCTTATAACTCCCGGTAATGTGTATCATTTATTATACTACATACGGATTCACATGAACCATACAGTGCTTTATTCTTGGAAATTCGTTTTCAAGTTTATCATGAACCGCTTCGGCAATGGTATGCGCCTGCAAAAGTGTCAGATTTGCATCGGCTGAGAATTCCACGTCGACATACATCTTTGCACCGAAAAGTCTCGTATTTAAAACATCTATTTCAATAACTCCGTCAACCGAAAGCACCGATTCTTTTAATTTTTTCACGGTTTCCAAATCAGCTGATGTATCAATCATTCTTGCGCTTGCTTCGCAAAAAATATCAATTGAAACCTTCAAAATCAAAATACAAATAATGATGCTTGCAACAGAATCAGCCACGGGAAATCCGAGTATGGAAAGTCCAATACCCAAAAGCGCTCCCACAGACGACAATGAATCCGAACGGTGATGCCACGCATCTGCCATCAAAGCTGTTGAGTCAATCTTTTTTGCGGCAGATTTCGTGTAGTGAAACATCCATTCTTTAACCGCAACAGACACCACAGCGGCAAAAAGAGCAAGCATTCCCGGAACCGAAGCTGTTTTGTAGGTTCCGCGAATAATTTCTCTGAGCGCATCGTATCCCACAGAGAAACCGGTAATAAAAAGTATTACAGCAAGCAGAATTGATGCAATACACTCCATGCGCTCGTGCCCGTAGGGGTGTTCTTTATCGGAAGTTTTGCCGGATGCCTTTGCCCCGGCTATAACAATCAGGGTGCTTAAAACGTCTGACGCAGAATGCACGGCGTCTGAAATCATAGCACCGGAATGAGCAACTATTCCTGCAAAAGCTTTAAAAAGCGAGAGTATTATATTAACAATTATCGTAATCACAGAAACACGAAGGGTTGTTTTTTCAAAGTTATTCATTTTCACTCCCCTTTCAGCAAATATAAGGTAGTTTGTTAATTTTATCATCATTACCGTTAAATGTCAAGAAGTTCTATTTTTATTTTATGCACCTTATAAAATTATGTTATAAACAAAATTTTATAAGGAAAATTTTGTTGTTACAAGCAATTGCTGACGCAATTTCCTATGTTAAAAAAAGCGCAGTACTTCAAACACCACGCTTTTCAAAGAATTATTTATCTTTTATCATATCGCCGATATCAACAACATTTCCGGCACCCATAGTGAGAATAATATCACCTCTTGATGCTCTGCTTTTAATATATTGAGCTATTTCACCAAAATCAGAAATATATGCTGAACCCGGAATCTTTTGGGCAAGATCCTTTGATGAAACTTCTCCGGTATCTTTTTCTCTTGCTGCGTAGATATCGGTAAGAATCACTCTGTCGACTTTAGAAAGAACCGTAGCAAAATCATCAAAAAGAGCTTTCGTACGGGTATAGGTGTGCGGCTGAAAAATGCACCACACCGTGTTATGCTTAATCTTTTTTACAGATGCAAAGGTTGCGGCAATTTCGGTGGGATGGTGAGCATAGTCATCAACTATAAGCGCACCGTTGCAGTAGCCTTTTTTCTCAAAACGGCGCTTTGTTCCCGAAAAAGCTTCGAGCCCCTGCTTTATTGCATCCATATCTATTCCCATAGCCTGAGCGGTTGCAAAGCAGGCAAGAGCATTTAGAACGTTATGTCTTCCAACAACATTGAGCGTAACTCTGATTTGCTTTTCGCCATTTCTCACAATGTCGAATGAAGGATAGCCAAAATCATCAAATTCAAGCTTTTCAGCACGGTACTCTCCGTTATCAAAACCATATGTGAGAGGTTTTGCCTTTGCTTTTGAAAGACAATCCATCGTGTTGACACTGTCAGCGCAAACTGTGAGAATTCCGTTTTCAGGCACAAGCGCAACAAAATCCGTAAATGCGGTTTTGATATCATCGAGGTCTCTGTAGTAATCAAGATGATCCTCTTCAACATTCAGAACCATTGCAATTGTGGGGAAGAAATTCAGAAAGCTTCTGCAATACTCACAAGATTCTGTTATGAAGCAGTCACTTTTTCCGATACGGAAATTACCGTTTATTATATCAAGCTCTCCGCCCACCATAACCGTTGGGTCAAGACAAGCCTTCATAAGTATGTAGGTCATCATTGAGGTGGTAGTAGTTTTGCCATGTGTTCCGGCAACGGAAATTGCCCTCGTATAGTTTTTCATAATACGACCGAGCATCTCGGCTCTTGCAATTGTTTCAATACCAAGCTCCCTTGCTCTCATAAGCTCGGGGTTATCATCCTTAACTGCCGCAGTATACACAACGAGGTCAGGATTTTTTATGTTTCCGGCACAATGCCCAAGGAATATTTCAGCACCTAAAGACCGGAGTTCTTCAGTGAGTTTACTGTCGGCACTGTCGGAGCCTGAAACTTTAACGTTACCATGAATAAGCACCTTTGCTATTGCACTCATACTTATTCCGCCTATACCAATAAAATGAACATATGTTAAATTATTCAAAGTTTATACATCTCCTTAATTTCAGACGGATGTTTATCTAATTATACACTATTTCCCATAAAAAATAAACATTAATATTATACA
>JAZSOL010000054.1:0-22842 GCA_045536915.1 Clostridia bacterium | reverse complement strand
ATTTGTAGGGTTCGGCGTCCTCGACGAACCGTTATTTTTCATTTTGCTACAGCCTCTTTATTACATTATAATATTGGCTCAGAGTTCCATTCAATAATCTTTCCTGTTTGAGCATTTATTTCAAACTCATATTCTTTATTTTCAAAAATAATTTTACCGGAATAAACCTTTATTCCGTCTTTATGTTCGAGCCTGAACTTACGTATATTATCAAGAGTGCTTCCGGGAACCTTTTCAAGAGCAATTTTCTTTGCCGCATCTTCATCTATCGCAGAAGGCTGAGAATCCGGAGTATTTAGAGGCATATCCGAGGAACCCGGCGCGAACACTCCGCCGTCCACATCCGAGGATATTATATTTCCTGTTTCAGCATTTATCTCATATTCATATTGTTTATTATCTGCACCATAGAATTCAATATCATATATTCTCATTGCATCATCCCATTCAAGAGATGTTTTTTTGAATGTAATGGTGTCTGAACTTACTCCGGCATCTGAAAGAGCGATGGATTTTGCTTTTTCCACACCTATCAGCTTTTCATCACCTCTGCTGCAACCTCCAAACACAAAAACAACTGCCAATAGCAAAACAACATAAATTTTTTTCATACACATCCACCTCACAAAATACATATATATTATTTATATCATAAATCTTCAGAAAAATTCATAGCAAATCTATTGTTGAAAACATATAGAAAAAAGCCCCACCAAAAAAGCGGGGCATTCAAGACCAATGTAGCTTAAATTATTTAACAGCGTCTTTTAAAGCTTTACCAACTTTGAAAGAAGGAACTGTTGATGCAGGGATATCGATAATAGCACCTGTCTGGGGGTTTTTACCCTTTCTTGCAGCACGTTTCTTTGTTTCAAAAGAACCAAAGCCAACGAGAACTACTTTTTCACCAGCGATAAGACCTTCTGTTACACTTTCTACGAATGCATTTAAAGCTTTTTCAGCATCTTTTTTGGTCAATTCTGATTTTTCTGCAATTTTTGCAATTAATTCACTTTTGTTCATTTCTACCTACTACCTCCTAAAAATTTTGGTCTACGAATAATATTATAACAGATAATTCCAATTGTTGCAAGTATATTTCAAAACAAATTCATTGTGATTTTGCATAAACTTACACGCCATAAATTGTTGTAAATGCTATAATTTGGCCTTATTTACTCAAAAACCTCGAAATCAAACATATTATCCCTTATTATTTCAGCATTGTTTCTTGTGCAAAGATAATACGCAACAACCAGCATTGTTTCACAAACCATATTAATTTTGAATGATATAATCAAATCATAATATGTCCATATGCCCGTATTCAAATATGGAAATCCACAGAAAAAAGCATACAGGGAAATCACCATACACACAAACTGCAGACCTTCAAATATAATAGGATAATGTTCTATTGAGCCGTCTTTCCTTTCGGGAATTATGTTGCATTTAAGAAAAAGTGCATTGAAAAAATTATTTATTGCAACCATTGCAAAATACCACACGTATCCTATTTTCGCATCAAAACATATTAATACGGACAGCGCAATATTAATCAGTATCAGCGCAACCGTAAATATTCTGAAAAACCACGAAAAAAATTCTTCTCTGAAAAAAAGCAGATAAAATCCGGTTATTAATATGCTTGCCGCAAACTGAGGAACAACCAGATAGTAAAAATCATTATACATTTCACCGCTTGTGTTCATCATAAAAATATACATAACAATATCAACAAAAAGTCTTATCAAATATGCCGCAATTGCTGAGTACAAGCTTAGTTTTATAACTTTATTCATAACAATACCGCCTTGTTATCTTAATACCAAAGATATTTCCATATTATCCACCGGAAGACGAACATCATTCACTTTGACTCCGGTTTCTATGTCTGCATAGAAGCTATCGCCGGTTGTTAGCAAGAAATCTTCCACTCTTGCCGGATTTAATTTTATGATATCGGAAAGTTTTTTCCCGGCATCTGCGTCTTCAACCGCAACCATCACCCTCATAGTATAGCCGTTACCGTTATCAACAGCCAGTCCCGGATAGTATGTAATGCCAAGAGTAACGCCGTTTCCATGTGCCCGCGACATCCAGTTTACGAGCATTGATTCAAATATGCTTTTATAGTCATTTGTAAAAAAATATGTGTCTTTTGGAAGCGATACTCCTGATGCAAATGGTGCTTCATACACATATGCCGGAACAGATTCAAGAATGATTCTGTAGTCTTCAGAATTTGACGGATATGCATCGAGGTCAGATGACATCTTCATATCTACATAGTATGACGAAACCCCAAGTCTGTCTGCCGTATAGAATCCGGAAAATCCGTCGAATTCAATAAGCAGGCAGGCAAACTCTTTAAGAGTGATTTCCTTATCCATTGGCATATTATCCGGAGTATCAAAGCAAATTCCATTATTATAGGCAATGCTCAGAAGATTTTTAAGTTTTTGGTTTGTTTCATTTTTTGCCAACGGGTAGTTTGCGTTTTTATCACCTGCGGAAATTATGGAATTTGCACTCTTTGTAATCGCAAACATAAGAGCCGCAACAGCATCTTTAACGGTTGCATTTTTTTCAACATACTCTATGTTATCATTTTCTTCTCCAAGATAATATCTGCAAAGCATATTAAGAGACTGAGCATATTTATGCTCAAAGCTCACAGTTGCCGAAATGTTCTCATATGTGGGAGTATGCTCATCACATATTATTCTTGCCGCAGCCATTGCCAGTTCACCGTTGGTAAGATTAGCATTTTCCAAATACGGCTTATCGGATACGTTAAATGAGTTGTATGCAATTTCAAAGAGTCTTTCGTCGATAAGACTCATAAATTCCGCACTACCCGAAGCATTGGAAACATTTCGCGAACGGACAATGAGTGCAGTTGCCTCGGCACGGGTCAGAGTATCCCCGAGACGAAGATTTAAATTGTTGTCGCCTCTCATAATTCCTTTTGAGTAAACCCATGAAACCGCATCATAATTTTCAGCCTGACGGTGCACAATCGGAGGAACACTTATTCCCTTAAATGAGCCGCCTCTTTTCCACAATAGCTCTGCCACTTCACCGCGGGTTATGAAAACATCCGGCTTAAATACATTTCCTGCTAAAGCCTCAAGTCCGGATGTCATAACATACTCATATGCCCAGTGCGACATAGGTACATCATCAAAATCACTTGCTCTTCTTTCAGGTCCCATTCCTATCATCTTCACAAATTCTGCTCTTGTAACTCTTGATTCCGGGCGAAAAGTTCCGTCTTCAAAGCCGTTTATTGTTTTGGAATTCACAAGCTCATTTACGTATTCATATGCCCAGTGTCTCTGATTAAAATCCGAGAATTCAACCGCATATGCAGTTGAAAGCATAAAACAAAACGCCAAAACAGCAACTAAGAAAAATACAATTTTTTTCATATTAACCTCCGTTACTCCTTAATTTTATTCATCACAGTGTTCATTGCATCTATATCGGTATTGCATTTGAGCAGATACATTTTACTTTTCCTCATTACAACATCTACAGTATCAAGGGTTTTGATGTGCATTTCTTTGGTAAGCGGCGGACGTATGGCATCAAACAGAAGCCCGAACGATTCAGATACCGAAAGCTTATGCATTGAATTATTCTTATCCTGTTCCAGAAAAACAACAGCATCAAGCGGCACTCTGATATTTGTGTTCAAACCGGAAGTACCTGCCCACGGACTGCCATACAGATAAACCTCGGATTCATTTTCCACTCTTATTATCGGTGTGTCATCATTAATCATAACCGCATCGGAAATATTATTAAGCCACATTGAAGTATGAGTGGATTTTCCTACCCCCGACTGCGCCGAAAAAGCAAGACCGTTGCCATTTGCATATATGGCGGAGCTATGGATCACCATTCCGTTTTTCATACGTACAATGTAGTGCATTGCGATTCCAATAACGTTAAAAAGGAATTTATTCTGATTAATTGAGCACAACTTTTCCAGGTCACACACAGTTACCGATATATCATCATAGGTTTTATTAAACTGTATCAAAGCTACGATACGGCAGAGCTTTTCGTCATAAAAAATAACAGAATCATAAAATTCATCTTCATGAGAATATTGAG
This sequence comes from Clostridia bacterium, assembly GCA_045536915.1. Lineage (GTDB taxonomy): Bacteria > Bacillota > Clostridia > UMGS1810 > UMGS1810 > RGIG1828. The sequence goes on along the minus strand of JAZSOL010000054.1, from coordinate 18,717 downwards.
ACTCCCCTATTTTTTTTACTTGCTCAAACTTATTTTCAATAAAATCTTCTGATTTATATGTCCTGATTGTGATATCCGGCTTTTTTAAGGTATGACACACATACGGCTTGACATTGCGCTCAAAATACACATCAGCAAATCCGGTTATCTTTATAAGCAATCCTGCAATTTTATATGTTTTATTCATATCACTACTATCCTATCATAATTGAAATGCCCGGACATCCTTAAAGGATTCCGGGCAAAAATTCCGTAACTATCCGCAAATATGTTTTGAGGACGAAAGCTTCCAAATAAACGCCCATAAATTCAAAACTTATAATTTCTTTACTGAACGGTATTGGGATTAACTGTCTGAGATGTTGTTACTGCGGCAAGGTTATATGTTGTGAGAGTCATAGTGTTGCCGCCATACGAATATGATTCGTCTGTTTCGGGCGTGAGCCCCTGAGGGAGTGCTGCTATATTTTCTTTTACTTTTAAATCGACAATATCAATTGACGGTTTCACATATTTTTTCATAGCCAACCCCTCCTTACTGCTCAGAATCCGAAATAATCTCTTCGGTACCGTATATTATTTCATCATTGCCGTCTATTTTATATGCCCCATGAAATTCGCATTTCACTTCATCTTTAGGGAATATTATTTTAACAGCCGACATCACATTAACTGATGATTTATAAAATTCACCATTATACACAACACCGATTTCTTTTACTTCACCCTGAGGTTTAAGAATTGCAATTCTTGATTTTAAGCCTTCATTTGCTCCTGTTTCATCCTCAAGACCGAGGTCTATGTAGGTAAGGGCGGGTTCAACAACTATTTCTTTGACCTCAGCAGTTATTTCATCACCGTATTTTATATCAAGTGTATTGTTGATAGTTTCCTGAATCTCACCGTTAACTGAAATTGAAACAACTTCATAGCCGGACTTCGGAACAACACTTGCAGTAACTGTTTCACCAAAACCCCATGCTATTTCGTTTCCGGGATATACTATGGTATAGTTTTTATCATCTTCTGCCTGCTGCAAGGTTTTAATTCCGAGAGAATCAGTACCGATACCATCAAATTTTTCATCTTCAGCAGAACTTCCGAATTTAACAGATGTGATATAATCACTGGCAATCTTATCTTTATCTATTTTATATGTAAAGTTTACCTTTCCATCTTCGGCAGTATCCTGAACAATATAAACCACCTTACCGTCTGATTTTACAATGTATGTAACTTCGCTATCCGAAGTAGCACCGGTAACACTTGTACCAACTTCGATTTTATTTGAATTTGTATTGTATGTAGTTGTTGTATTGACATCAGCTGCAAAGCCAACTGCACCAAATGATGAAACCACAATTGCAACCGCAATGGCAACAATACTTCTGCACTTCATACGCACACTCTCCTATCAGTATATAATATCATAAAGATTATATCAGATTTTATCCACCATGTCAATGTTTTTTTTGAAAATTAATAAATTTTTATATGATTATGACTCAACAATCTTTCCTGATGATATTGTTAGCATCTTATCGCACTTTTCGAAAGCGCAATCTTTATGAGAAATTATTATACATGTTCTGTTTTTGAGTGCAATAATATTTTCAAGCATATTTCTTTCTGTTGCTTCATCAAGAGCTGATGTTGCCTCATCAAGAAGAAGCACCGGAGCTTTGGAGCACACAGCCCTTGCAACAGCAATTCTCTGAATCTGCCCCTCTGAAAGTCCGCTTCCGCCTTCTCCAAGAACGGTATCCAATCCGGCGGGCATATCGCATATTGCATCCCATATGCACGCTGTTTTTGCAGCCGAAACAACATCTTCATCGGAAATATCACTATTTAAAAACGTGATGTTATCTCTTATTGTGCCGGAAAGAATCATATTGCCCTGAGGAACATATGCAAAAAGACTTCTGAGAGAGGAATCCACTTCCAGCTCTTTTCCGTCAACAACAGCAGTCACACTTCCCTCTTCGGGATGAATAATCCCGAGAATAATTTTAAGAAGTGTACTCTTGCCTATTCCCGACCTTCCCGAAATTGCAACAAGAGTATTTTTTTCTATGGTAAACGAAGCTGAATCAAATATATTTTCGTTTTCATAGGAAAAACTCATGTTTTCAGCTTTAATTTCACTCATTGAGCCGTATATTCTGTCAGCTTCTTCTCTTGAAACTGCTTCCTTTTCGTCAATAAGATTTTCAATTTCTTCCACTCTCTCAACAGATGCTATAAAAGCATAGTATTTTGGAAGAACACCCGCAAGTTCTTTAAACGGAGCCTGAACCTGACCCACAAGCTGAACAATTGCAGCAAAAGTACCAACGGTCATAATTCCTATTGAAATCTTGTAGGCACACCACACAACGGAAAAATAATATCCGATTGTGATGAACACAAAAAACAGAATTCTTGCAACAAGGCTTATGTAGCCTCTTTTCATTATCAGACGGTAGAATTTTTCCTGAATATTACCCACAATCCCGGTTATACGTTCGTGCGCACCAAATGATTTTACAACAAGGATATTACGAAGTGCTTCGAGCATAAATGAGTGCGTTTCACCCTGAGTTTCAAGGCATTTTTTGTGAAGCGGTTTCATTTTTGTGCTGTATATTCTTGCTATAATCATCACCACAGGACCTATGATAAGAAATATAAGTGCAAAATCCGAATCAAGTCTGTAGAGTTCAAAAAAGCTCAGAACAAGCTTTGAAACCAATGCAATAACCGACGGTAAGAGGGTTATGAGAGTTGAACCTATACATGCAATATCACCGTTTAATCTGTTGAGATATTCTCCTGAGTGATAGCCTTTTAGCTGAGACCAGTCCTTATAAAGAAGACTTGAAAACAGATTTTTTTGCAAACGATTGCGTATTCTTCCGTCTGCACTGATGCTGAGAACAGTTGATACAATATGTAGCGTCAGCTGAATCAAAACAAGAATCACAAGTTCTATAACGCTTTTTGAAAGCATACCCTTTTCGCCATTTACAGCGTAGTCGAGCAAATCTTTTGATACCAAAGCAAACTGAACCGCAAAATACGAAACAAACACAGATATCAGCGAAAGAATCACAACAGACAAAATACTTCCCCTGATATTTTTTGAAATCCATTTAATTGATGCATATTTATTTTCTATTTTAATCACCACCGTATTCACTCAAGTTCATCTTCTTCCAACCCGGGGCTTTTAAAAAACAATTTTGTTATTATACGCCTGAACGGAAAAATCAGAAGCCAAAGTCTGGAGTATAGCCAGAAACGTTTTCCGCTTGTTGAATGACTTTTACCCTTTCTCCTGTAGATGCATACCTTTGCAACAACCTCATCCGGATACACCGGATATTCCTTTTTTGTTTCATTATCACCGGCTATTGTGTAGACATTGTCTTTAATTTTAATAACACGGTGCAAAATATATTTACCGGTTGTTTTTCTTTTAAAGAGCAATACATCATACTTTTTTACGTTTTCCGCCTTTTCGAGCATCACGGTATCGTTTGTGCTAAGAAGCATCGGATACATACTACTCCCCGTAACGTTTAATATAACTTTTTTGCCGGAGGCCAGGGCATTGTCTATAATCGGAGCAATTTCAGTTATACTCGGTCTGAAATCCTTTATTATCATATCAAATTACTCCAGTATATTCTTTTCTTTCAAAACATTCACAAATTCTGCAATATCATTTTTCACTTCTTCTTCAGGCGCACCTTCATACTCTTTAAGAACCATCTCGCACATATAGTCTACGTCAGCGTCATTTTCAAGAAGAGACCACAAAAAAGCACCTGTTTCGTTAACGGTTATCATTGAACTAAGGTCAACAATATTATCGCCAACCGGAACAACAACAAAGCTTCCTGCAATATCTTTCAACACATATCCTTCTTTAATTTTCATAATAATCCTTACCCTTTCGTAATATATTAATTAATTTAAAACAAACATCTTCCGCTTGTCAGAATCACTTTTGGTGTCCTGTTTTTCCGAGTAATTGCGTTTTTACGCCTTACAATACCGATAACGCTTTTTAAATCCATTCTTTCATCTGAAAATGTTAAACAGCTCAGAAGATCATTAAAAGTCATATAGTAGATATCGGTTCTTTTGCTGATTATGTATTTTCTCAACAATTCATCACTCATATCCGAAATCCCGGACAGAGCAGTATTTATATGATTTTTAATATTGTTATACATAACTTCGCAAGTAAGTTTACCTTTGAGACAGTTTAAGACTTCCGAAAGGCACTTATTTATGCACTGCCGTTTCAGATTCAAAAGCTCACTGCGTATATCCACGCTTTTCATTTTACTCATATCTGCACACACAATCGATTCAATCATTTTAACTGCCCTACGGCGGCTCACCTTGATTTCACCGGCATTTCGCACTTCGCTGGCAGGTATAATTCGTTTATCAATCACAGCGCTTATATAATCTTTTTTAAACATTGATTTTACAGCATAAGCAATACGTATATCGCAAAACACTGAATTTAAACACGGGCAAAATCCGTCATCAACATATATTCCCAAACTAAATGCAAGTTCATTTAAAACATCGGAGAAAAATGATGCATACAGCGGGCGCGGTTCATTTTCAAAAAGTATATCCGTAATATTAATATATGGTGCATTAATACCACGCATTAAAAACATAACCGCCGGCCACATTTCCTGAAACTCCGTGCTTAAAATTTCAAGTTTGCCGAATTCCGGAAAACTCCAAACCAAAGCAACAGGAAAGCTCCATTTTCTTTCTTCATATCTTATATATTTTGCAATTTCATAAATAATCACATACGGAATTTCTTCATTTTTGCAATCCGCATCCACTCTGCGGGCAATACGAAGACTTCGGGAATATCTGTATACCGCAGGTTTATCGCCATCGCCGGCAAATGCAAAATCTTCAGCATCAATAATAATTATCAGAATATCCTCATAACTCCCATCTGATGCCGCACTCAGAGCATAACCAACCATTAGCATACCGCCCTTTTATAAATAAATATACTTGATTATTATATCATTACAGCAAAATAAAAGCAAGTATAATTTATAAAATTTGATTTATCGGGATGATGAAACAAGGTTAGTGCGTTGTAGGGGACGCCGTCCCCTACGATACAACCACGTTGATTTCATTATCAAACAGAGCGATAAATCAAAATTTAAAGCTCATCCGCCAACACTTTTCTTTTTTTCCATCTGCCCGAAACAAAATATATCACACTCGGCACAGAATAACCGTATGGTGCCAGAGCATAACCGAGAACAAATCCATAGAATCCGAGATTAAACACCGTTCCGAAAAGCCAGCTCAGACCAACTCTCAGCACAACTCCATCAAGAAGAGCAAGAATCATGGCAAGACGTGAATGACCTATTCCCTGAATAAACGCACCGCTTCCGCGCATTGCCGCAAAGGCAGGGAACATCCAGAGAATTGCGTTTATAAATACTCCCGACATTTCATGCACTTTCGGGTCGTCGGAAAATGCCATAAAGAGATATTTTCCAAACAGTAAATACAAAAGCATAAACACAACCGTGAGCACAAACGAATAAATCCAGGCATAATAAACAATCTTTTTTGCTCTTGCGCTGTCTCCTGCGGCAATATTCTGACTTATCATCGGAACTGCAGCATACTGGATTCCCTGAGAAATCTTATTTACAATATCGTCAATTTTAACTCCTGCGCCAAAGGTTGCAGATGCAACAACTCCAACACTGTTTATCATTGCATTTACAAACAACATTGATATATTGATAAATCCAAACTGAACCGCCATAGGAGTTCCGAGGTCAACAATCATTTTTGCATAGTTTTTGTTAATCACAAAGCTTTTTCTTTTAAAATCAAAACCAAAGGCTTCTTTGTTACGATACAGATACCATACAGAGAAGAAAAACGAAGCTGCCTGACCAATTATGGTTGCCCACGCGGCACCTGCCACGCCAAAGCCCATAAGTCCGGTAAACAAAAAGTCGAGCACAAGGTTTATGACCGATGCTATGAGAATAAACAAAAGCGGTCTTTTGGAATCCCCCATACCTCTGAGAACTGCCGACACCATATTATATCCGGCAGTGAAAATGAGTCCGCCGCCACATATAACAAGATAATCAATAGCCATATCATAAGATTCCGAAGGAACATTTATGAGACTGAGAATCCCATTTTGAAAAATCAGACATACGCCCGTCAGAATGAGCGATATTATAACCAACAAGCTAAACAGCGTGCCGATTATACTGCTGAGCTTTTCTTTTTTTCCGGCGCCAAGAGCCTGCGACACCAACACCTGCCCCGCATTTGAAAATCCGAGGCACATCATTGCAGCAAAGTTTACTATCTGACTGCTCTGCGCCACCGCTGAAAGACCGGGAGTGCCAACATATCTTCCAACTATCATCATATCTATTGTACTGTATAATACCAAAAGGGCATTTGATGCCATAAAAGGCAGAGTAAAAGCCAGAAGTTGTTTTGCAATGTTCCCTTTGGTGAAATCCTTTGTGATACTGCTCATCATTATCTCCATTACATTAAATCAAATCTATTAATTACTTGTTGTTACCATTGTTGCCATTATTGGTGTGAACTTTTTCGGTGAGGCATTCGTTTTCGGGACCCACACTGACGTTGTCCCAATCATCTAATCCGCCGTAAAAATCAACTATTGTAATGCTATCGCAAAGTGCAAATGCATCATAATCAATATTGGATATACTTTTTGGAAGCACAACGTTTGAAAGGGAGCGGCAATCATCGCCATAGCAAGCATCAAAGCAACAACACTTCGGATTTTCAAAACAATCTCCCTCTTTCATTCGTAACTCAAACAAATTATATCATAAATGATTATATAATTATATCACTTGGAAAAGATAATGTCAATCAAATATTAAACACATGGTGAAACTCAAAACAAATAATTTTTGAGTTTCACCATTTTTCAAAAATAAAGTCGCTAAAAATCGCACAGATACACGATTTGGAGTGAATCTAAAAATGAAATTACAATGTGGATAAATTTCGATTTATGGGGGTGTTTGATAATTGAATAATCTCGTAGGGGACGATGCCTCATCGTCCCGGATGTACGATGTTTTCTGATAACGGGACGATGTGGGCATCGTCCCCTACAACGCACCATTTTAATTTCATCTCCCCTATAAATCAAATTTTTGCGATTGATTCAAAAAAATGGGGAAACTTAAAAAATAATTATCTTGACAAATAATTAAGAATGTGGTATTATATGGAAGAATCACTTAGCACACTATGTGCTAACGGAGGTTAATATGTCATATTCAAACGGAATAAAAATTGATGATGAAACAACTGCAAAAATAATCAAAACCGCAACGGAAATCGTTAATGAACGGGGAGTTGAGAAGCTTACTGTGAGCGCTATTATACGCGAACTCAAAGTAAGCAACAGAGTTTTCTACAACAGATTTTGCAACATACATGAGCTTCTCGAGGTTATATATGAATTATCCGTAATGAAAATGCGTGAGGTTCTCGAAAATTCAAAGTGGGATGAATCGGAAGATTATATTGATTATCACATCAGACTTCTTGCAGAAGTTCTAAAAATGACATATACCCACAAAAAAAGATTCAGCCATTTTATGTTTGAACACGACTCAATGTCTGAAAATAACAGAAAATGGTGGGTAGATAAAGTAAAAAATATTCTTGATACGGCAATCAGCAAAAAACTTATCCGAAATGACATCAACACAGAAAACATAAGCTACAGTATATGGTGTTTTTGCCGCGGATTCAACACAGATGCTGTAAACAGAAATATTCCTCTTGAAGATGCGCTGAAAATTTACAGCGAAACTTTTTCCGTGTTTCTTCAGGGACTTAAAACATAAAATAATATAGCACAAATCAAAACATATATCCTGAATGATTTGTTTCAAATATATTAACTATGATTAATTATTAATCCGGTGCAAATCAATTCAACTATGATATGTGTTTTAAGATTCGTATTTTAGCACACGATGTGCTGAATTTGATTGATATATCCCAACCAAGCAATGCTCAAACACTTGATTGTAGATACGCTGATTTTAAAATTATTTATTTTTATGTATTCAGCATACCTTGTGTCAAGCATTATTACTTTAGCCTTACAAGATATGGGTAATAATACCTTGTCCGTTAATACATTAATCTTAATAATATTTATTTTTTGCACAGCCAGCACACTATGTGCTAAGCACTGTTATTACCTCTGCTACACAATACGGTTAAACCGTTACACTGAAACGGTTTAATAAATTTTTATACACTCAGCACACTGCGTGCTAAACGCTGTTATTGCATCTGTTGCAAAATAACGGTCAAACCATTACCTTGAAACAGGTTAATAAATTTTCATACGCTCAGCACACTGTGTGCTAAGCACATACAGTTTTGTGGGATTTGATTTGTTGTATGGGTGATTACATATTCATATGGCTATCGGATTACGATTTATCGGGTTGCCGGCTTGTTGGTTTATTGGTTTATTGGTTTATTGGTTTATTGGTTTGTTGGTTTGTCGATTTGTTGGTTTGTCGATTTGTTGGTTTGTCGATTTTTAGTTATGCTGTCATATGCTTTAATTTACATTTATTATTTACTGCATAACCACTATAAAAACGATTTTTACCGAGTTAGTCGGATAAAAATATATATTTTTAAAGAAAGGAGTGAATGATTATCAGTTACATCTGATATATCGAAGTAAATGAGTTTTTCTATTTTAGGAACAGGCAGTTATGTGCCGCCCAATATTGTTAGCAATAATGATTTATCTAAATTTGTTGACACAAGCGACGAATGGATTATTCAGCGTGTCGGAATTAAAGAAAGACGGATTTCCACAGATGAAACAACAGCTGAAATGGCATACAGAGCGGCAATTGCCGCATTGGAAAACTCTGGCGTGAAAGCTGAAGAGTTGGACCTCATTATTGTTTCAACAATTTCTTCTGACGACATATGCCCTACTGTGGCGGCTGAAGTGCAGAAAAGAATCGGGGCATCGTGCCCGGCATTCGACATAAGCGCCGCATGCAGCGGATTTGTTTTTGCACTTGATGTGGCAAGCGGTTTTTTTGAAAGAGGAATCTGCAAAAAAGCTCTTGTCATTGGTGCGGAAAGATTAAGCAAGCTTGTGGACTGGACCGACAGAAGCACCTGTGTTATTTTTGGTGACGGAAGCGGTGCGGCTGTTGTGGGATGCGGAGACGGATATATTGATTCAAAGCTTTATACCAAAGGTGATAACCACGCAATTCACATTCTGGGCGACAGCGGAAAATCGCTTTTTTACCGAAATGAACCTCACGATGCCGTTATTACAATGAACGGTCAGGAAACTTTCAAATTTGCCGTGAGCACAATCGTCAGAGAAATCAATTACATTCTTGAAAAAAATTCTCTCGAACATAATGACATAAAATACTTTGTGCTCCATCAGGCAAACACAAGAATTTTGCAGTTTGCAGCAAAAAAGCTCGGGGTTGATATTTCGAAAATCCCCACAAACATTGAAAAATACGGCAACACATCAAGCGCAAGCGTGCCGTTGGTGCTTGATGAATTAAACAGAAACGGTGCATTAAAAAAAGGAGATTTACTCGTTTTATCGGCATTTGGCGGCGGTCTTACAGCCGGAACCTGCCTGATAAGATGGTAAAATATTTTAATTTTAAAGGAGACAAAAATCATGAAAGAAAAAATTATTGAAATTTTAGCAGACCACCTCGGAATGGACACAGAAGAAATCAACGAAAGCACCACATTTGACGACCTCGGTGCAGATTCACTCGACATTGTTGAAATTATGATGGAGTTTGAAGACGAATTTGATGTTAAAATTGAAGTTGAAAAAGCAGGCAAAACTGTTTCTGACCTTGCCGCATATATCGCATCTTTGAAAGAGTGAGAATATGATTAAATCAGTAATATGCGATGCGCTGAAAATAAAATATCCCATTTTTCAGGGCGGTATGGCACATATATCCGACGGACATCTTGCCGCGGCTGTATCGAATGCCGGAGGACTCGGAATCATTTCTGCAATGAATTCAGATGTTGAATACGTGAGAAATCAGATTTCCATTGCAAAAGCCGAAACCGACAAACCGTTTGGTGTAAACGTTATGCTTATGAGTCCCCATGCCGACAAAGTGGCAGAGCTTCTTTGTGAAGAAAAGATAAGCGTTGTCACAACGGGCGCCGGAAATCCTTCAAAATATATGGACAAATGGATTAATGCCGGAATCACGGTTATTCCGGTTGTGGGTTCCGTTTCGATGGCAAAGCTTTCGGAGCGTGCCGGTGCATTTGCGGTTATTGCCGAAGGCGGAGAATCAGGAGGTCACGTTGGTGATATGACAACTATGGCACTTGTGCCTCAGGTGTGCAAAAATGTTGATATTCCCGTTATTGCGGCAGGCGGAATCGGAGACGGACACGGTTTGGCGGCGGCATTTATGCTCGGCGCTGTGGGAGTTCAGCTTGGAACGAGATTCCTCGTGGCTGAAGAATGCAGTGTTCACCGCAACTATAAAGATAAGATTCTTAAAGCAACCGACATTTCAACAATCGTTACAGGCAAACGTCTCGGACACCCCGTGAGAAGCATCAAAACACCGTTTTCACGAAACTATGCAAAAGCGGAGTATTCTGCCCTCTCCGATGAAGAACTGGAAGCTCTTGCAGTTGGTGCACTAAGACTTGCCGCCATAAACGGTGACGAGAAAAAAGGATGCTTTCTTGCAGGGCAGATAAGCGGACTTATTGAAAAAGAGCAGACCGCAAAAGAAATTATTGAAGAAATCATTGAAGAAACAGAAAAGATTCTGAAAGGAGCTTGTGAATGGGTAAAATAGCATTTGTATTTTCCGGTCAGGGTGCGCAAAAGCCCGGTATGGGAAAAAGTTTATATGACTCAAGCAAATCCGCAAAGGATTTATATGAATCCTGCGAACTTCTTCGTCCCGGCACAAAAGAGCAGTCATTTTCGGGAAGTGAAGAAGCTTTAAAAATCACACTCAACACACAGCCGTGTTTGTATCTGGCTGACCTTGCGGCAGCAGTTGCATTAAAAGAATCCGGCATCAACCCGGATTTCGTTGCAGGTTTTTCACTCGGTGAAATTCCGGCGCTTGCGTTTGCCGGAGCCTACAGCTTTGAAGACGGATTCAGAATTGTTATGAAAAGAGCTGAATTGATGCACGAAGCAAGCAAAAGCCACGAAGCGGCTATGATTGCCGTTTTAAAGCTTACTCCCGATGAAGTATGCGCTGTGTGTGATGAATTCCAAAACATATATGCCGTAAACTTCAACTGCGGTGCGCAAACAGTTGTGTCGGGTATTAAGGATGAAGCCGAAAGCTTCAAAGAAGCAATTAAGGCGAAAGGCGGAAGATGCATTGACCTCAGTGTCAGCGGTGCATTCCATTCACCGTTTATGAATCCGGCAAGCGAAGGCTTCAGAGAATTTTTGGCGGAGTTTGAATTGAAAAAGCCTAAGACAGATGTGTATGCAAACATTAATGCTCTGCCCTACGGCGAAAATGTTGCAGATAATATGTACCGTCAGATAAACAATCCGGTGTTGTGGCAGAAAACCATTGAAAATATGATAGCCGACGGAGTGACCGATTTTATTGAGGTCGGATGCGGAAAAACACTTACCGGTCTGATTGGTAAAATTTCAAAGGATGTACGCACATATAACGTTGAAGACGCTCAGAGTCTTGAAAAAACTTTAGAGGAGCTGAAAAGCAATGTTTGAAACAAAATGCGCAATCATAACAGGTGCATCACGCGGAATAGGAAAAGCAACTGCAATTATGCTTGCCTCATACGGATGTGATGTGGCAATTGTCTACAATTCATCCTCGGAATCTGCTGAAGCAGTGAAAAAGGAATGTATTAACTTCGGAGTGAAAGCAGAATGCTACAAATGCAATGTTGCAGATTTTGACGAATGCAAATCAACTGTTGAAAAAATTTCGCAGGATTTCGAAAACATACATATCCTCATCAACAACGCCGGAATAACACGCGACAACCTTATGCTCAGAATGGATGAAAAGGATTTTGATGATGTTATCGGCACAAATCTCAAAGGCACATTCAATATGATTAAAGCCTGCTACAGAATATTTACCAAAAATAGAAGCGGAAAAATAATCAACATCAGTTCTGTTGCCGGAATTATGGGCAATGCCGGACAGACGAATTATGCCTCATCAAAAGCAGGAATAATAGGTCTCACAAAGTCCGTTGCAAAAGAGCTTTCATCAAGAGGTATATGCTGTAATGCAATAGCGCCCGGATTTATTGAAACAGATATGACGGTTGATTTTTCAGAAAATGAAACCATTATTGGCTCAATTCCGCTCAAAAGAATCGGCAAACCGGAAGAGGTAGCATCACTTGCTGTATTTCTTGCAAGCGACAGCGCAAACTACATTACCGGTGAAACAATCAGAATCGACGGCGGACTGGCGATGTAACTTTTTAAAAGAAAGGAATTTAATATATGGAAAGAAGAGTTGTTATAACCGGAATGGGAGTTATCTCCCCCGTCGGAAACGATACGGAAACATTCTGGACAAATCTTACAAACGGTGTTTGCGGTATTGACAATATTACACGCTTTGACACTGCGGATTTCAAGGTAAAGCTTGCGGCTGAGGTTAAAGACTTTGAGCCTGAAAAATATATGAGCAAGCCTGAAATACGAAAAAATGATTTATATACAAAATATGCAATCTGCGCGGCGGCACAGGCAATGGAAAAAAGCGGTCTTGAAGGCAACATTGAGCCTGAAAGACTCGGAGTATATTTCGGTTCGGGAATCGGCGGATTTGACACCTTCACGGGAGAACACGACAATCTTCTGAATAAAGGTCCGGCAAGAGTATCGCCTCATTTCATACCAAAAATGATATCCAATATTGCAGCAGGAAGTATTGCAATAAGATTCGGTGCAAAAGGACCTTGCGTCGCTGTTACAACAGCATGTGCAACCGGAACGAGCTGCATAGGAGAAGCCTACAGAGCAATAAAACATGGCTACACCGATGCCGCAATTGCAGGCGGTGCAGAAGCTACAATAAGTCCTCTTGCAGTTGCCGGATTCACGTCGTGTATGGCACTTTGCGAATCTGAGGACAAAACGGCAGCATCAATTCCGTTCGACAAAAGAAGAAGCGGATTTGTTATGGGTGAAGGTGCAGGCGCAGTTGTTCTTGAAGAATATGAACACGCAATTAAAAGAGGCGCTGTTATCTATGGCGAAGTATGTGGCTACGGAAGCACCTGCGATGCTCACCACATCACAGCTCCCGACCCCACCGCTGAAAGTCCGGCAAGAGCAATTCAGGAAGCGCTTTCAGGCCTCGAAATTGAAGATGCAAAAAAAGTATATATTAATGCTCACGGCACAAGCACTCCGTTAAATGACAAAACCGAAACAGCCGCAATCAAGATGGCATTTGGCGAAAAAGCTTACGACGTTCACATAAGCTCCACCAAATCAATGACCGGACATATGCTTGGTGCCGCAGGTGCGGTTGAAGCAATTGCAAGCATTCTTGCAGTAAAAAACGGCATAATACCTCCCACAATCGGATATTCTCAGAAAGACGAAGAATGCGACCTCGACTACACACCAAACAAATGTGTTGAAACCGATATAGATTACGCATTTTCCGTTTCTCTCGGATTTGGCGGACACAATGCCTGCGTTGCATTCAGAAAGGTAAACGGATGAACAGAGAAGAAATAACACAGATTCTTCCGCACAGGGAAAGTATGCTTCTGATTGATGAAGCATACTTTTCCGACGGAAAAGCATTTGCAAAAAAATATATTAACGGCGATGAATGGTTTTTAAACGGACATTTTCCGGGAAATCCGGTTGTGCCCGGGGTGATACTTTGCGAAATTCTTGCTCAGTCAACCTGCGTTGCACTCGGAAAAACTATTGATGATTCAAAAGTTCCATACTTCACGGGACTCAAAGAAGTAAAATTCAAAAATCCCGTTGTGCCGGGCGATATGTTTGAAACAGAGTGCGAAATAGTAAGAATCAAAGAACCGTTTTACTTTTGCAAAGGTAAAGGAAGCGTTAACGGCAAAGTTTGCGTTACTGCAGAATTTTCATTTGCAATCGTAGACAAAAAGGAATGATTGATATGAACATAAAAAATATAATTTTCCCCCAAAAAGAAACCTGCAAAAAATGCTCAAAGGAATTTTCGGAAAAACAGCTTCTTGAGTCGATGTTTGTGTGCCCGGAATGCGGAGCATATATGAGAATTGAACCAAAGCACCGCATAAAGCTTATATGCGACAGCAAAAGTTTTAATGAACACGATTCAGAGCTGAAAAGTATAAACGTGATTGATTTTCCCGACTATTCTCAAAAACTTGAAAGTGCGGCAAAACAAAGCGGCGAAACAGAAGCCGTTACCACAGGAACCTGCGAAATTGATTCGGTTAAGTGCTGTGTGTTTGTTATGAATTCAAAGTTTATGATGGGCAGTATGGGAAGTGTTGTGGGCGAAAAGATTACCCGTCTTTTTGAATATGCAAGCAAAAACAGACTTCCTGTTATTGGATTCACGGCTTCGGGCGGTGCAAGAATGCAGGAGGGAATGTATTCTCTTATGCAGATGGCAAAGGTAAGCGGTGCCGTGAAGAAATTTCAGGATGAAGGAAATCTTTACATCACAGTTCTCACCGACCCCACAACCGGCGGTGTTACCGCAAGCTTTGCAATGGAAGGTGATATTATTCTTTCAGAACCCAAAGCACTTGTTGGATTTGCCGGTGCAAGAGTAATAAAGGAAACAACAGGTCAGGAATTACCAAAAGGATTCCAGACGGCAGAATTTATGCTTGAACACGGATTCATTGATGCTATTGTTGAAAGAAAAGAGCTTAAAGCCACAATTTCAAACATACTTAAAATCCATAGTAAAAGTGAAAATTCCTCAAAAGGAGGCAAAGCGATATGAATGCATACACAAAGGTTGAAAACGCAAGAAAAAGCAACCGCCCCACTGCTTTATACTACATAGAAAAGCTTACCGACAATTTTGTTGAATTCCACGGCGACAGATACTACGGAGACGACGGTGCCATTGTTGGCGGAATTGCAACATTAAATGGTATTGCAGTAACAGTAATAGGAATGGAACGCGGAACATCACTTGAAGAAAGAATGAAAAGAAACTTCGGATGCCCAAGTCCCGAAGGCTACAGAAAAGCTCTCCGCCTTATGAAACAGGCGGAAAAATTCAAAAGGCCTGTTATCTGCTTTGTGGCAAGTCCGGGGGCATACTGCGGAATAGGTGCAGAACAACGCGGTCAGGGAGAAGCCATAGCAAGAAATCTGATGGAAATGATGACTCTTAAAACTCCTGTTATATCCGTTATAGTGGGAGAAGGAGGAAGCGGCGGCGCACTTGCGTTATCTGTTGCAGACACCGTTGTTATGCTTGAAAATTCTGTGTATTCCGTAATTTCGCCTGAAGGATGTGCATCAATTCTCTGGAAAGATTCATCAAAAGCGGATGAAGCCGCAGAAATACTCAAGCTCACTGCAAATGACCTTAATAAGTTTAATATTATTGACTGCGTTATAGGTGAAAGTGGAAAAACCGAAACCGAAATAACAGACGATATAAAGAAACTTCTGTTAAGCGAAATAAAAGAAAAAAAGAATATGAACACCGAAACACTCTTAAAAAGACGCTATGAAAAGTTCAGAAATATTGGCGTGTTTCAGACGAGATAAATTTAGATCTTGCAAGCTGGTTAAAAACGAAATCAATGTAGCGGTGCCGCGGGGGGACGTCGAAACGCCGTCCCCTACAACGCACTAAACTTGTTTCTTCTCACCGTTAAATTATTATTCCTCTATATTAAATTTCCAAGCACCAGTCTTTTATATATAATATTTGAAAGATACCGTGAAACAACAATTTTAATTATGTCGACCGCAACAAACGGATAAACACAAATTACTGCCGCATCCATAATGCTTATCTCCTGAACAGCGGAAAACTGAACCGTTCCGAGTAAATAACAAATGACAAGTGCAGCAAAATCAAGAAAAACCCTGAGAATATATGCCGCATATTTATTGGCGCATTTAACAGTAACCGCAAACAATACCGCCATTGGAACATAACTCCATACATATCCTCCCGTTGGACCGAAAAGCACTCCTATCCCGGAGCCAAATCCCGAAAAAACAGGAAGCCCGAATGAGCCGAGGAGTATATATGCCATAACGGAATAAAATGCACCTTTGATACCGAGAATCCTCGCAGTTATCAAAATTGCCGGAATGCTCATTGAAACCGGAACAATTCCAAACGGAATGCTGATACAGGAAAAAACACATATCAATGCCGTAAAAAAAGAATATTTGACAAGATTTATATTTTTCATTAATTAATTACCACTACACTCTGTTTTAACACTTTCGGAAAATCTCACAAATGCTTCCATACCTTTTTCATCCCTCTTATATACTCCTGCGTGTTCAAGAACCTTTGAAAATACTTTTCCAACTTCTGCGCAGAGAATATCCATAACGTTTTCACCGCTGATGTTCTCATATTGCGAAGAAAATTCTTCAACCCAGTCTGCATGCTTTGAAATCGATTCATCAGCACGTATGTTTTTTCCACTGACAATTGCATCTGCAAGAACGGCAAGCTCGGTTTTTAGTCTTGCAGGAAGAACTGCAAGTCCCATTACTTCAATAAGACCAATATTTTCCTTTTTTATGTGATGAAGCTCTGCGTGAGGATGATACACTCCAAGAGGATGCTCATTTGTTGTAATATTGTTTCTGAGAACAAGGTCAAGTTCAAATTTACCGTTTTTCATTCTTGCAATCGGAGTTATTGTGTTGTGTTTTTCTCCATTTGTTTCGGCAAATATGAATGCGGATTCATCGCTATAGCCTCTCCATGAGATAAGTATCTTATCTGCAAGCTCCACGAGACGTTCAGGCTCGGTGCATCTTAAGCGTATTGTTGACATAGGCCATTTAACAATTCCTGCTTCAACATCTTCAAATCCTTTAAATGAAAGCTCACGTTCAACAGGTGCTTTTGCCATTGCAAATTCATATCTTCCACCCTGAAAATGGTCGTGGCTGAGAATTGAACCGCCAACGATTGGAAGATCGGCATTAGAACCCACAAAATAATGCGGGAACTGCGCCACGAAGTCAAGAAGTTTTTTTAAGGTTGCACGTTCAATTTTCATAGGAATATGCTCAGAATTAAACACAATGCAATGCTCATTATAGTAAACATAAGGAGAATACTGCATACACCATTCGGAATCATTAATTGTAACGGGAATTACCCTGTGATTCTGACGTGCCGGAGAATTTACTCTGCCGGCATACCCCTCATTTTCCCTGCAAAGAAGACACTTCGGATAACCGCTTTGAGGTACGGATTTTGCCGCGGCAATTGCTTTGGGATCTTTTTCGGGTTTGGAAAGATTTATTGTAATATCCATATCACCATAGGGTGTTTTACTCACCCATTTCATATCCTTTTCTATACGGTAACGGCGTATATAGTCAGAATCGCAACTGAGTTTATAGAAATAATCAGTTGCTTTTTCGGGAGACTTGGCATAAAGCTCTTCAAATTCAGCGGTAACCTCTCCCGGACGGGGTGTAAGAAGCCCCATAATGCGTGTATCAAACAAATCACGAAAGGTAATCGAATCTTCAATTATTCCCTTTGACACAGCATAATCATTAATTGCGCCGAGAATTTTTTCAAGGCAGATTTCCTCGCCGGAAACATCAACATCCTCAAATTCGTCGAGCCCAAGAGCATCAATAATCATATTAACAGAGTACACACGGTCACGCTCCGATATGAGACCGCAAGCAAGAGCATATTCAACAAGTTTTTTAATTTCGCCGTAAATCATTTTTGTTCATCCTTTTATTTTTAATATCAAAGATATTATAGCACACTCGGAATAACAAATCAAGAACATTTTTTATTTATTTAAAAAAGCGGAAGCGGCAGCTTACCAAACATAAATTTGACTTAAAATCAAAAATATGATAAAATATTTTAAATTCAACCACAAGCGAGGGATAACTATGGGTTCAAAAAGCAACAAGAAAGAAAAAATAATCAAATTAGTATTTATGATATTATTCTGTGCAGTTGTGGCATATATGCTTTATGTTATGATTTCCTATTACACTGCCGACAAAGAATCTCAGGTAAGCTTAAGTTTTTCATCCGACAGTTCAAACATTATGACAAAAGCTGTTGCAACATATACCATGAAAGAAAACGAAGGTCAGTTGATGCTTGAAACAAACGAAAAAACAAATGCCCTCACATTTGAAAACATGGTCGGAAAGGCATTTGAAATAAAAAGCATAGGCAAAGCGGTGAGCTCTGCGGCTCTTACCATTATTTATGATGACGATAATATTGATTATGATGAAGCATGCATAAAGCTTATGCGAATTGACGAAAGCGGCAATCCGATTTCTTATAAATCAACCGTCAACACCGATACCAATACCGTTACGGCAGAGTTTTTCGGCGGCGGAATGTGGTATTTGGGTAAATTTTGATTTATCGG
>JAZSOL010000216.1:0-4101 GCA_045536915.1 Clostridia bacterium | reverse complement strand
GTGATGCTGTTGTAAATATTACTGAGGGAACTAACGTGTGCAGTCCGGCTAAGGTGTATAAATTCATTGATGTAGAAATAGTTGATGTACTTCGTCTGATTAACGCTGAGAGCTCAATTGCTGATATTGTAAGGGCAGCGCAGGAAGAAAGTGAAGAAGAACTGACCGCCGTAAAGGTACTTCAGATTGACATGGCTGAATTTGATGAGCTTAACTCAGACGGTGCCTTTGCCATTGCACTTGATTCCGAAAAATATGATACCATTGCAGATTTTAAATCAGGTTATAACGTTGCAAAATTTCTTTCGGAATGTGCTAATACGGATTCGGCAAAAGCTTTGTCGGAGCTTATGAAAAAATACGCGGCAGGCTATGATGAAAGCATGGCGGAGCAATATGCTTTGTATCTTACATATACCAACAAAAATGCTTTTGATATTTTTGAAGCCTATAAAGATACAGAAAGAGAAGAAATTCTGTCAGGTATGTACGGAAAAGCTTATGAGGGCTTTGGTGACTTCTGGAATGTGCTTTTTGAAAAGGTTGTCATAAGTGAACTCAATAAGCTCTATAACTACAGCGAAAAATTTGCGGTTGCAGATGCCAACAACGATTTTTTGGAGCTTGATTTTGATAAATATGAAGAGCTTGATGATTATTATACCAAGTTTAAAAAGGAAGTTTTTTCAAAAACATATTCCGATGTTGATGAGCTTAAAAAGCAATGCGAGGAATCTTTTGAGAAGTTTGAAGAAAAAAAGGAAGATGACGGCAAAAGCTCATCCAAAGGATCCGGCAAGTCTTCGGGTGGAGTCGGCGGTGGCAGTGCGCAAAGCATAACAGTTGATAAATCGCTTGAGCCCGAAATCGTATCTCCCGAACCTTTTAAGATGTTTACGGATATTTCAGACCATGCATGGGCTGCAGAGAGCATTGAGGCACTTGCAGCAAAAGGAATAGTAGCCGGAAAAGGTAACAGACTTTTCGCTCCTGATGACTATATCACAAGAGCCGAATTTGTCAAAATCCTTGTGGGTGCTTTAGAAATTGAATCTGATGGTGAAACGTTGGAGTTTTCGGATGTTCCCACTTCCCACTGGGCATATGATTATGTAAAAAATGCATCGGGTGCAGGAGTGGTTAACGGCATGAGTGATGATGAGTTTGGCACAGAGCTTAATATCACCCGTGAGGATATGGCGGTGATGTGCTTAAGGGCTGTTAAGCATAAAGGTATATCTGCCGATACTGCAAAATCTCTAAGCTTTGCAGATGAGGAGCAGATATCCGGCTATGCTAAGGATGCTGTCGGAATTATGTCGGCAATGGGAATTATCAACGGAAGAGGAAATAACAGCTTTTGCCCGAAGGAGCTTCTGACAAGGGCAGAAGCGGCAAAGGTTATTTATCTTCTGATGAGTAAATAAGATATCAAAGCGAAAGGAGAGCATATATTGTGAAAAGAATACTCGGCTTTTTTGTGATATGCTGCATTATGCTTGGAACATTATACTGTCCGGCATTTGCCGGCGATAAGGTAATGTTCGGCAACAGCGAGGTTGAAGCTCAGTCAGAAAAGTTACGCAAGCTCGGCTTGTTTGATTTGTACGGAGATGATGTTTTTTTCGGTGAAAATGAAAGTGTAAAGCGGCACGAGGCGGCAAAGGCACTTGTGGATTTGTTTGGACTTGCAGATGGTGTGTCGCTTAATGCTTCGGACATCTTCTATGATGTTCCTGCTTATTATGAGCATGCCGGAAGTATCGGAAGCGCAGTAGCCAACGGAATTATGGTAGGAGTTGGAAACGGACTTTTTGAGCCGGAAAAAGACATAGAAGCAATGCATTTTCTGAAGGCTTTGGTTTCGGCTCTCGGCTATGGCTGGAAAGCTGAAATGACTGGCTACCCCGGAGGGTATTTGAGTGTTGCCGGAGAGCTTAAGCTTCTTGACGGAGTTTCACTAAGCACTGACTCTCCGCTCACAAGGGCGGCGCTTGTGCAAATACTTTTTAATTCAGTTGATGTTCCGGTTTGCATTCAGAACGGATACGGTGCAGATTACACGGATTATACCATAGATGAAGATGTGACCTTGCTTACATATTATCATGACATATACACCGATGACGGCATTGTAATGAGTGATACGGTGGTTTCTCTTGCCGAAGGCTATGAACCCGACAAACAAAGTGTTATGATTGGCACCGACAAGCTTGTTGCATGGGAAAATCATGATATATTCGGATGTCTTGGCTGTGAGGTTGAATATTATTACCGCGAGGAGTCGGGCAGTGACAAAAAAATTCTTGTTTATTTTGAACTTACCGAATCCGAAGCGGCATTCACTCTGCACTCGGCAGATATTGTAAAGGCGGATGTCGACGAAATAATTGCTCTTGATGAAAAAGAGCGTGAAGTTACATATAAAATAGAAAGCGGTGCGGATGTCATATACAACGGCAAACGTGTTACCGAAAATATTGCCCAATACCTTGACGGAGTAAACGGAACTGTGCGTCTTGTGAACACAGATGGTTCAGCCGGCTATGATGCAGTTGTCATAAGCGACTATGTATATGATGAGGTATTGCTTGTTGATGCAGAAAACGGTCTTATCTATACAGAAAACGGCAACATAAATACCGAAGATGCAGAGTATCTTAAGCTTTGCAATTCAAACGGTGATTCCTGCACAATAAATGACATAGGAGACGGTGATGTTGTGGCAGTTGCCAAAAGCATTGATGAAAAATGTCTTACGGTTATGCTTATGAAAAACAGACATTCCTTTGCCGTAAGTGAAAAGAATTCCGAAGGAATAGGCGACGGCGAAGAATTTTACACCTACTCAGAAAATCTTTCGCAAAGCATGAAGGAGCTTGCGGTAATAGGAAAGAGCGTTACTGCGGTTACAGATGTTGGCGGTGAAATCGTGTGGATTATAAAAGGCACTTCCACTCCTGTTACAGGCTACCTTATAAAGCTTGAAAACACCAAAGAGGTAATAAAAGACCCGGTTTACAGAGCAGTAATTTTAGGTACTGACGGAAATGTTGACAGATATCAGCTTGCTGATTCCGTAAAAATTGACAACAAAAGTGTTGAGGCCATAGATGCCGGCTCATACCTTGAAAACATCAAGTCGAAGCTTGGTCTTATGTCGGACGGTTCGGTTTCGCAGGTTATAACCTATAAGATCAACAACAATGATGTTCTCACGGAAATCGGTACCGCTTCACCCGACAACGGCGCTCTTATCAAGAAGTTTGCAGGTGCGGAGCTTTCGGTTCAGAATCAGGGTAACAGCTCCGCGGTTATAGATGACCGCTATCCCGTTACGATGACTGTTCCGGTTTTCAGAGTTCCGCTTACAGATCAGGAAAGCTATGATGATAACTATTTCAACGTTACGGGCTACTCTGCTGACGGAGGATTTTCCGGAGGCGACAAGCTCACAATAGAAGGCTACATTTCGGAAGAAGATGAGGTTTTGTGCACAGCAATGGTACTCTATGAGGAGGCTGCTGCCGATATTCCCAAGCAGGCAAAGCTCTTTCTTGTTGAAAAGGCATCTGTGTTTATTGATGCCAATAACGAAGAGTGCGGCAAGGTATGTGGCTACTGGGGCTCCGGCTATGATGAGGTTCTTCTTGATGAAGGGGTTGACCTTCCGGAAAATATCTCTTCAGGGGATGTGTGCGTATTCAACACCAATACAAGTGGCAGAGCTTCGATGGTGGATGTTGTGTATGACTACGAAACGGACACGGTTTTACCTCCATACAATACCTACGAAAGAATCCGGGATATAAAAATGACTCATGTATACAATGCACCCGAAGGCTCAGCTTTTGTTGAAAGCTATATCAATACCGACGGATTTGCAGAGCTTAAACCTCCGGTTGAAAACATGGTTGTTCTGAATTTTGTTGCTCTTCCCGATAAGGCAGTTGTAACCTTTGACCGTGAGCAGGAAAAGATAATTCAGGGCAGACCTTCGGTTATGCTTGACTACAGGAAAAATAGTAAGGATTACACAAAGGTTCTGGTGAGATATTCCTACGGATATCCCAATGACTACATTATATACAAGTAATAACC
>JAZSOL010000163.1:0-8932 GCA_045536915.1 Clostridia bacterium | reverse complement strand
CAGGTTAATATGCGCCATCCGTTCGATAAAAAGGCAGCAAAAATTATTGCAGACTACTGCAGAAATAATAATATAGATGTTATTCATACGCAGTATCCGAGAGAAAACTATATTGCTCTTCTTTCAAAAAAATACTATAGCGGCACTAAGGTTGTTTATACCTGCCATCTCACACTCAAAACGAATTTACTCTGGAAGCTTACCAATAAAAAGCTAACAAAGAAAAATCATAAGATAATTTCGGTGTGTAATAACGGCAAGGAACTGCTTGTCGGAAACGGAGTAGAGGCCGATAAGATTATAGTTATCTACAACGGTATCAAGCCTCACGAGCGCACCGGTGCAAAAGCGGATTTGCGCTCAAATCTCGGCATTGATGAGGATACGTTCGTAATCACAACGCTTGCAAGATACCACATTGCAAAAGGTCTTGACTACCTTGTTAAAAGCATCGGAAAGCTCAGAAAAATGACCGACAGGAAATTCGTGCTCCTGATTCTCGGCGAGGGTGAGCTGTGGGATAAGATAACAAATCTTATAGAATCTGAAGGTCTTACTGATTGCATTCGTCAGCTTGGCTACAGAAACGATGCCGGAGAAATTCTTAAGATAAGCGATATGTATGTAAACAGTGCAAAATGCTATGAGGCTCTTTCGTTTGCAATTCTTGAAGCTCTCGACACCGGATTGCCTGTTGTTGCAACGGATGTTGGCGGTAATTCCGATATTCTTTCAAAGGAAAACGATTGCGGAATACTCGTGGACTACGGGGATGAAAATGAAATGGCTGAAGCAATACTCACTCTTATGAATGATGAAAGCCTGAGAGAAAAATACAGCAGTAATGCGCTTAAAGCGATTGACACAGTGTTTAATCTGGATAATCTGCTTGAAGATACGTATAAAATATATTTTTAAAAGAGAGGATTTTAAAAATGGAAAAAACAAAAAGAAAATTTAACCTGATTGATTTATTTGTAGTGGTGGCTATTGTGGCTGTGGTGGCATTTGTGTTATTTAAGCTCAATCCGTTTGATATGTTTGCAGTGGATACCGACGGAAACGGTCCGGCAACATATGAAATAACATTCTACACCGAAGAAAGCACAACTTATTCGCTCGAAAGAATAGAGGTTGAAGACCTTGTGAGCGATGAATCAAACAACATCAAAATGGGTAAGGTTATTGAAAAACCGGAACTCAAAGAATCGGAAGCAACCCTTGAAACTGCAGATGGCAGATATGTTGTTGCTCCGAGAGAAGGCTATAGCTCAACTTATATAAAATTCGTGGGTGAAGGTGTTCAGTATCCTCATGGTGCAAAATTTGAAAAAGGGCAATACAGCGTAGGTCAGACGGTTACTCTCAGAGTAGGGGATTCGAAAGTGTATGGCCGTATCCACGATATTAAGGTGGTTGGATAAAATACCTCTTTGGAATTATCTGATTAAAAGGAGGTTTTAGGTGTGTTTTCTCAGAGTATGACTGCCGGATTTCTTAAAAAGATTGGCGTTATGGCAAAGGAAAGTTTTATGCTTGCTTTGTTTATGAGTATTTTCGGCAGGCTGAAAAACGATTTTAATAACAGCTGTATGCTGAAAATAATGACGAAGATTGTTGAATTTATTAAATCTTCTTATGATGCTTCGGCATTTAAAAGATTTGTGGATTCTTCGCCGAAATTGCACGATGCATACCGCAGTTCGCTTCTTTGTGCGGTGATATGTTTTGTTTTTTCGCTTATTACTAAGCTTGCGGGAAGTGTGTTCGGGGTTGCTGAACGTCTTGCGTCGGGCGGTATGGTGCATGGGGTTTTGAAAAAACTTTCAGGCTGCGGTATTTTTGCATATCATAATGTTTTTGCGTTGCTTATAGGAATAATGATTGTGTGTCCTCACGAGTTGTGGAATAATTTGTATGCACTCGTTTTTGCGCTTGGCCTTGGAACATGGTTTCTCATTCGTGTATACCGCAATGAGGATTCGGCTGATTTTGGAAATATAAATTTCGGACTTGTTATATTCATATTGTTTGCAAGCGTTATATCGCTTCTTTCCATGGCAAAAGCAGATGCAGTGAGAATAATGCTTTTTGTGTACACTGCGGTGGTTTTCGGACTTCTTATGGGGAAGACAGGATGCAAAAAAGAAAATATTATTTCAATGCTCAAAATACTCTGTACTGCGGTTGCCGTTACGGCGGTTGTTGGAATAATTCAGCGGTTTATGGGGGTTGAGGTTAATCCTGAGTATGTTGACGTTGAAACCAGCGGAAATATGCCCGGAAGAGTGTTTTCAACCTTTGCAAACCCCAATAACTTTGCAGAGCTTCTTGTTTTGTTTATGCCTCTCACGGCGGCGTTGGTTATGATTCTTGAGGGCAAACGTGAAAAATATTTCTTTGCTGTATGCTTTGCTCTTGATTTTGTTGCAATAGGTATGAGCTATTCAAGGTCGTGTTGGATAGCACTGGCTCTTGCGCTTGTTGTGATGATACTTGTTTTCGACTGGAAACTTCTTGTGCCGGTGCTGTTTATTGCCATACTTGCAATTCCGTTTTTGCCGGAATCTATTCTCAACAGATTCCTCTCTATCGGTTCTATGCAGGATAGCTCCAATGCCTACAGACTCCACATATGGTCCGGTGCAATAAGAGTTATTAAAAATTATTTCGTGAGCGGCCTTGGTGCAGGACCTGAAAACTTCAGGATATTTTATCGCCCGCTTGCTGATTTTGAATCTCTCACAGCGCCTCATTCCCATATGATATATATGGAGCTTGTTATAGAATTTGGTATTTTTGCGGCAATGGGATTTTTCTATTATCTCATAACGCTTATGCGTAAAGGCTTTTCTGCAATTGCAAAAGCAGATAAAAAAACTAAAATGATACTCACGGCGGCTCTCGGCTCTATGGTTGGTATGCTGTTTGTGTGCATGGCGGAGTATGTGTGGTTTTATCCGAGAGATATGTTTGTTTTCTGGGTTGTTATGGGAGTTATTGCGGCGGCAACTTCTATTGCAACGTCAAAACAGAAAAATTAAAACTCAAAACAGAAAACGGCAGGCTGAGTTTTGCTGTTTTCTGTTTGTTTTGTTACGATGAAAGGAATGGGTATAGTATGAATGTGATGCATCTTATAAGCGGAGGCGACAGCGGAGGCGCCAAAACTCATCTTTTTGAGCTTTTTGATAAGCTCGTAGATAAGTGCAACGTAAGCGTGGCGTGTCTTATGAAAGGTGTTTTCTATAATGAAATTCTTGAAAAAAACATAGAAACAATACTCTTTGAACAGAAGAACCGTTTTGATCTTTCTGTTGTGGGAGATATTGCAAAAGAAATAAAGACAAGAAAAATTGATATTTTGCATGTCCACGGTGCCAGAGCTAATTTTATAGCAATGTTTTTGAAAAAACGCATATCCGTTCCTGTTGTTTCAACAATCCACAGCGACCCGCTTCTGGATTTTGACTCGTTTGTGAAAAAATTGGTCTTTACAAATCTTAATCGTTTTTCTTTGAGAAAAATAGATTACTTCATAACCGTTTCCGATAATTTCAAGGATATGATGATTTCAAGAGGCTTCAGACCCAACAGTCTCTATCCGGTATATAACGGTATGAACTTCAATCGTGTGCCCGAAAAAATCACTTCAAAGCAGGAATATGCCGCAACTCACGGACTTGATATTGATGAAAATCTCATATATGTGGGAATTGCCGCGAGGTTTGATTTGGTAAAAGGCGTTGACGTGTTTGTCAGAGGCGCGGCAAAAGCATATGAAACAAATAAAAATCTGCGTTTTTTGATTGCAGGTGACGGCGCAGAAAAAGAAAATCTCATAAATCTTGCAAAAAGTCTTGGTGTTTCGGATGTTGTGCATTTTCTGGGATTTGAAAGAGATATATACGGATTTCTTAATTTCATAGATATCAACACTCTCACGTCATTTTGCGAGAGCTTTCCGTATTCAATGCTTGAGGGTGCGGCTATGAAAAAACCCATGATAGCAAGCTGCGTGGGCGGAATACCCCATCTTGTGAGAGACGGGCGCACAGGATATCTTTTTGAATCCAAAAATTCTGATGATATGGCAGAAAAGCTTTTGCTTCTTGCTTCCGACAAATCGGAGATAAAGAGAATGGGAGAGGAAATATTTTGCACGGTAACCACGCTGTTTTCTTCGGAAGCCTTTGCTTCAAGGCATATGGAAATTTACTCGCGGATTATAGCAGATTTCAAAAGCAAAAAGAAATATGATTTTATTCTGAGCGGATACTACGGTTTCAACAACAGCGGTGATGATGCACTGCTTTTGGCACTCATAAACGATTTGAAGGAATATAAGCCCGATGTCAGAATTGCGGTTTTATCGCAAAAGAGAAAAATGACCGAAAAGCTCTACAGGGTTGATGCAATTTCGAGAATGAATCCGCTTGATGTGGGCAGAGCAATAAAAAATTCAAAGGTACTCTTAAGCGGCGGAGGTTCGCTTATTCAGGACGAAACAAGCTCAAAATCCCTGTGGTATTATCTTGCGATTATAAAAAATGCCGGAAAAAAAGGTGTTGGCGTTATGCAGATTGCAAACGGCATAGGTCCTGTAAGCCGTGAAAAGAACCGCAGGCTTGCGGCAAAAATAATAAATGAAAACGTTGATATGATAACCTTAAGAGAAAGCAAATCATATAACGAAATAAATGCAATGCACATAAATGTTGAATGCGAAGTAACTGCAGATCCGGCAATATCGCTTTCGGGTGTGGATAAAGAAAGGGTTGAGCAGATTTTCAAATCCAATTCGGTAGAGGCGGGAGAATATGTGTGTATTGCTCTTCGCGACTGGAAATATATGCATCCGGGCTTTAAATCCGATATGGCGAAATTTCTTGATTATATAAAAGATACTTATTCAAAAAACATTGTTTTTGTGCCGATGCAGTATCCTGTGGATATGGAAATTTCAGAGCAAATATCTGCAATGATGAAAAACAGGGCATATATAATCAAAACTCCCTGCACAATTGAAGAAACAATAGGCATAATAAAATATTCTTCACTTGTTGTGGCAATGAGACTGCATTCGCTTGTGTATGCGGTGTCGTGCGGTGTTGGTGTTATTGCAGTGAAATACGACCCAAAAATAGACGGTTTTATGGAGTATTTCAAGCAGGAGCTTATTGTTGATGTTTGCGACACAGATTATGATGAAATGAAACTCCTTGCAGATAAATTCTTTGAATCCACTGATAATGCACAAATAACCCGTCTTTGCAGTGAAATGAAGAATAAGGCAAAGAGAAACGCCCAAAAGGCTATTGAATTACTGGAGAAATACGATGGATAAAAATAAAATCTACTGCGGTAAAGTTATTGATTTCACGGTAAGCGGCGACGGTGTGGTAAGAATAGACGGAACGTATCCGGTCTTTGTTGCCGGTGCTGTTGTTGGTGATGAAATTGATTTTAAACTCACAAAGATAAATAAAACCTATGGTTTTGGGAAAATTGAAAGAATTGTTGTGCCGTCTCCGTTCAGATGTGAACCGGAGTGCAAGAGCTTTAAGGGATGCGGTGGATGCACGCTTATGCACGCAGACTATGAGTGCCAGAAAGAATTTAAGTCGAAGCTTGTTTTGGGCAATATCGTAAGAATATCCGGCACCGAGCCTGAAAGCTTTGAGTATGAGGGCATCATTGGTGCAGATTCTGCTTTTTATTACCGCAACAAAGCTCAGTTTCCCGTAGGCAAAAAAGGAAAGAGCGTTGTGTGCGGATTTTATGCACCTAAAAGTCACGATATAATTCCGTGTGAGGAATGCAAAATCCAGAATAAAGTTATAAATTCAGCTGTTAAAACCGCAATGGATGTTATAAGAAAAAATAAGATTACGGCATATGACGAAAAAACGCATAAGGGAATTATACGTCATATCTATGCACGCTATGGCGAAGAAAACGGCGAGCTTATGGTTTGTATTGTCACCAATTCAAAGCGCAAACTCAGCTGTGCAGATGAACTCGTTAAAGCATTGGAGCCTCTCGGTCTGAAAAGCCTTGTTCAGAATGTCAATACATCTAAAACCAATGTTATTCTCGGCGAAGAAAATATTGTCCTCTGCGGAAATGACAGCATAAACATAAAAATTGATGACCTCACATTTAAAGTGAATCCCCATAGCTTTTTTCAGGTTAATACCGCTCAGATGAAAAAGCTCTATTCAAAAACACTTGAATATGCCGGTATTTCGTCAGACGATACGGTTTTTGACCTCTATTGCGGAGTGGGAAGCATATCTTTGTATCTTGCAAAAAAAGCAAAAAAGGTTATTGGAGTGGAAATAGTTCCTCAGGCAATTGAAAACGCAAAAGAAAATGCCGTTTTAAGCGGAATCGGCAATGCAGAGTTTTATTGTGGCGATTGCACGGAGGTTGTGCATAGGTTGATTGAAAACGGAGAAAAAGCAGATGTTGTGGTGGTTGACCCGCCGAGAAAAGGCTGTGATGAAAATCTCCTTAATCTGATAGAACAAATTTCGCCCCGTAAAGTCGTGTATGTTTCGTGTAATAGTTCAACTCTGGCGAGGGATATTGAGATACTTAAGGAAAAAGGATATAATTTAAAAAAGGCTTGTGCTGTAGATATGTTTCCTAATACTTGTCACGTTGAAACTGTTGTTCTTTTGTCCAAACTAAAATCAAGTAAGTCAGTTTCTATTGAATTAGACCTTGACGACCTTGAAATTACTGCGGCTGAAGCAAAGGCGACCTATGGTGAAATTAAGGAGTATATTTTAAATAAATATGGTTTCAAAGTGTCTTCATTGAATATTGCACAGATTAAACAGTAATGCGGCATAATAGAACGAGAAAACTTCAATAAGCCTTCCGGTAAATATCGCCAACCTAAATGCCCCGAGCATAAATTCAATGCTATAAAAGAAACTCTTGAACATTTTAAAATGATATAATTGAAAACAAGCATAAAAATAGAGAGCAAAGCTTTGGTTTTAACCTGAGCACTGCTCTCTGTTTGTTTATAACGGTCACAAACGCACCTGAAACGAGCCGTATTGCATTTTATTCTGTTTAATGTCAAATTACCTTCCGAAAAGTTTTAAAGGTCACAAATGGCGAATTTTGATTAAATACAGAACTTCAGTATTTATGCGGATTTCAGCGGTGCATTTAAAGATTATTTTTCTAATAAATCAATAGCGTCACAATCAAGTGCCTGTGCAAGATTTGCAATTGTTGCAAGTTGTGCTTTATTTATATCTCTCATTCTTTGCTCATAGGCTTGTATAATACGAATACTTACACCGGAACGCTCTGCAAGTTCACTCTGTGAAAGTCCAGCGGCATTTCTAAGTCGTGTCAATGCTGTCTGCGTATAAAAATTTTTAAGTCTTTCATCAAGAGCATTAACAAACTTTGATATATCTGCTTCATGCATAGTATCATACATTCCTATCATATCTCCGGCAGAAACTGCAGAAAGTACATAACCAAATTTATAGTTTTTAAGCCAAACATAATAGCTCAGAACCCATCCCAACCAGTATTCAGGAGATTTGTCCAGATACATAGCATCTTGCGTGTCAATTTCTGAATCTTTAATTTCTGACACTATCAAGCGTACAAGTTCGCATCCCGTTTTTCCGGCAATATATGCAGGATTTCCATTTTCAAATTGAACGCATACATTTGAAGCAAGAAACATATTGAAAAATTCATCTATATCGTAATCACAGGTATTTACTGCAAAATCTACCATATGGCCGAAATTCTTTTGAGAGTGATACAAATAATCTTTATCGTAAGCGTTCATCATCTTGTTTCATTCCTTCCCTTATAATATCTGTAATAAGAAGTTCATCTGGCGAAAGCGCTTCGCTTTTAGTCTGTCTGTATTCTTTTCGCGCCATACGGTCACGTTCTTTTTTCTTTTTGTAGTAAATAGAAGCATCTGCAGAGCTGTTTGAAATGTATTTTATTCTCTCAAATGCTTTTTCACTCATCAAAACAATCTGTTCTCCGAGTTTTCCAAGTCGCATTGCTTCTCCAAGCTGACGGTAGGAAATAGCACCTGCCACAAAGTCCTGAGCAAATGAAAAATATGAATCATCCGCACGATAACCGATTATAACATCAAATCCACTCGTATCAATCATAAAATTCTCTGCAAGATATTTTTTTGCCAGTTCAGATACTGTGTTATTTTCCCAATATGTGCGGTGTTTTGTAAGAACTGCAAGCCAATTCAATAAATTATAATTATCCGAATTAAGATAAAGTACATTGAGTCCATCCATATCGAATTCATATTTGTTGGCAAAACCATTATTGTTGTTTGAACACGCCCACTCTTTTGCGAGTTCTTCATTTTCAGTACAATAGAAGCCTTTGCCATAGTCATTATGTGAATTTCCTTTACCAAACTCAGGAGCATCAATTATCTTTTCGCTTCCGTGATATAAAATCATAATACAACCTCCAATTCAAGGTATTGCAACAATAGTTGTATTTATATTATAACACTACAGTTGTATAAAGTCAATGGAACTACAAAAATTCATTTAAGAAATTTCAAAAAAACAGCTGACAAATACTAAAATACGCGATATAATAGCATCGTCAGTTGAACTGACACGTTTGTCTTTAGTGGTGTTTGCATTTGAATCATCCTTTCTGTTGTAATGACAAGATGACTATAGGGGGTACTTCTTTGACAAGATTGCCCGCTTATAGCATAATAGCGACTTTGATCTGTACGTCAAAGTCGCTGTTTTTTCTGTATAGGAATTTGCGTTTTTCAAAAATATGTGATATAATAAGAATCAAGTCAAAAAAGACATGACAAAAAGAGGTAGTGCAAAACCTCGGTAAAGTTATTGAATTTTTGATTATCCGTTAATTGAATTGAGTGTGT
>JAZSOL010000121.1:0-8738 GCA_045536915.1 Clostridia bacterium | reverse complement strand
GGATGTTTCGTAGGGGACGGCGTCCTCGACGTCCCGTTTTTGCGCCAATGCGGGACGTCGAGGACGCCGTCCCCTACGACACATTGACGTTGATTTCATTATCAAACACCCCTATAAATCAAAAATTTATCCCCAAAAAATGGGGAAACTCAAAAAATACGGCGATATATGTTGACAAAAACACCAAAAATATGTATAATATCCTTTATACTGAAATGAACATTCAGGAAAGAGGCGGTGAAAAAATGACAGGGCAGGCTGATTATAATTTTAAAAAGGAAATATTTACGGTTCCGAATATTCTCGTGTATATCAGAATTGCTCTGATACCGGCTTTTGCGGCTACATATATTTTTGCCAAAACCGATTCTCAGTATTATCTGTCATTTGCAATTATGGCGCTTGCTTTCCTCACGGATTTTTTCGACGGTATGATTGCGAGAAAATTCAATCAGGTCACCAATCTCGGCAAAATAATTGATCCTATAGCCGATAAGCTTTATCAGTTTTCGGTTGCGTTGTGTCTGATGGTGAAATTCAGGCAGATGGCTTTCATTGCGGCTCTCCTGTTTGTGAAAGAAATTGTTATGGGAGTGCTGGGGCTTGTGCTTATAAGCAAGGGGGGAGAAATTTTCGGCGCAAAATGGTACGGTAAGCTGTGCACTGGATTTCTTGACCTCACAATGGTGTTTTTTCTTATATCTCCGCTTGTGGATTTTCTTCCCGGAGGATTTATGAATTTGCTCATAGTGGCATGCGCAATAGTGATGATTCTTTCAGCAGTGCTTTACGCAAGGCTTTTTGCAGATAAAATAAAAGAACTTGAATTAAAATAAAAAGGAGAATGTGTCTATGTATGATGTAAAGAAAGGCTATGAAATAGCAAAAGAGTATTATGCACGTTATGGCATTGATGTTGATGCTGCAATAAAAATTGTGGATGAAACTCCTATTTCAATGCATTGCTGGCAGGGTGACGACGTTGGCGGCACGGAATTTAAAGAAGATAAATCGCTCACCGGCGGTATCCAGACAACCGGTAACTATCCCGGCAAAGCCACAAACGGTGAAGAACTCCGTCGGGATATGCTTATGGCTATGAGATTTATTCCCGGTAAGCTTAAGGTGAATATTCACGCAAACTATATTGAAGCTGACAAATATGTTGACCGTGACAGCATCAAACCTGAACACTATAATAAATGGGTTGACTTTGCCGTTGAAAACGGTCTGGGTCTTGACTTTAACCCCACATACTTTGCTCATCCCTTAAGCACCGACAAGGGAACTCTTTCATGTGCTGATGAAGAAGTTCGTAAATTCTGGGTACGTCATGGTATTGCCTGCAGAAAAATCGGTGAATATTTCGCTGAAAAAACAGGTCAGCCCTGTGTTATAAACCACTGGACTCCCGACGGAGACAAGGAATTCCCCGTTGATGCTCTTTCTCCCAGAATGAGACTCAAAAAATCATATGATGAAATTTTTGAAGCAACCAAAGATGTTAAAAATGTTATAGACGGTATTGAATCAAAGGTGTTCGGTATCGGTGCTGAAAGCTATACCGTGGGTTCCCACGAATTCTGCATGGGATATGTTCTTTCTGCAAATAAAGACCACATCATTATGACTCTTGACGACGGTCACTATCACCCCACCGAAACTGTTTCAAATAAGCTTTCCGGTATCTATGCATTCTCCAACTCAGTTCTTCTCCACGTAACACGTGCAATCAGATGGGATTCCGACCACGTTGTTGGTTTTGATGATGAAACAAAGGCTATTTTTGAAGAACTCGTGAGAATGAATAAACTTTCCGACACATACGTTGCAACCGACTTCTTTGATGCTTCCATTAACCGTGTTGCTGCCTGGGTAATCGGAATGAGAAACACAAGAAAAGCTATGCTTGCGGCACTCCTTCAGCCCAACGACAAGATGAAAGATATCGAAGCAAACGGAGATGTTACATCACGTCTTGCATTCAAAGAAGAGTTCAGAGCGGCACCGTTCAGCCTCGTTTGGGATTACTACTGTGAAATGAATAACAAGGGTATCGGTCTTGGCTGGCTTTCTGAAATTAAAAAATATGAAGATGAAGTTCTCAGCAAGAGATAATCGTTAAAAATGAAAACACGGCTGTTGTATGACAGCCGTGTTTTCGTTTTTAATATGTTAGCCTGTCAGGCTATTTGTTTGATGGCATCTTTTTTGAGCGGGAAAGAAGCATATCTATGATGATTGCGGCAGTGGGCGCAAAATCACGCTGATTTTTGACTGCGGAATTTATGGGGAAATTGGTTGAATAACCTTTCTTGCTTAAATTCTTGGCACGTCCCAATCCATCGGCTGAATAAAATTCATATAAAACTCCGTCGGATTCGTATTCCATGAGCACTGCATCGAGTGTTTTGGATTTGATTTCATTTGCCTTGTCGTGCATCACATAGCTTTCAAGACCTTTTGCAATCATATAATTTGTTACGGCATGCATTGGTCCTCTGAACATATCGTCGGAATAATCCTCGCTGTCTTTTGAAACAGAGGGTATTCCGTATTTGAGATTGAATTTGTCTTCATTATTCAAAAGCTTCAGAAGAGCCATTGCGTGCCGGTTTTCGCAAATCTGAGCAAATAGCGGCAGAAATGAAGCAGAGGTTTTAACCCGTTTAAACATATTGCTCACAACTGCCTTGTCGTAATATGTTTTGTCGTCTTCGTCAAACAGATTTTCGTTAACCGAGTTTTTGATTCTTTCAAACATAACACCCCAGTAGAGCGATTCGCCGTGCTTGTCGATTTCGTCAGCTATGAGCTTCATGTGTCTTGCTTCGTTTGCAACATAGCACGAAAAGTCCACGCAGTCAAGAATAACTCCGTCGTCAAAACGCGGAGAGTTGTCCATCGTGCTTTCTTTTCCGGCTTCGTTCTCGCCCAATATCTGCCATTCATAAAGATGGTTTTTATTTATGTCGCGGGTTTCTATTATGTAGTGCAGATATTTCTTCAAAGATGCATATGCTTTTTCAAGCATTTCTCTGTCTTTGCAAACCTGATACACTTCCCAGAAGCACCATGCAAGGGTGGGCGGGCAGATATCATTGGATTTAGAGTTTGGAGTAATCTGCGAAGAAAGCATTCCGTCAGCCGCAACCGATGCAAGAATAGATTCAAGAGTTTGCTTTGCCGCTTTCGGCATAATGTGGCGCAGACCGAGAGTGCAGATGGATGAATAAAACGGATGCAGAATCTTATCTTGGTTTCGGTCAATTGCAATATAGTCGGATTTTATTATACCTTCCGCTGAGAATACCTTTCCTGCAAGAACAGATGCGCATTTGTAGTAGAGTTTTTCTATTTGTTCATTCGGAATTCTGAATTCGGGAAGCGATGAATAAAATTCAAGACTTTGAGTTTCATAGTCTTCCGGATTCTTTTCTATTTCGGCTTTTGCTTTGTCAGCAGCTTTTTTCCCGTATGTGAAAACTGCGGTAATTCCGTTTTCGGCGGATTTCTGAGCATAGGCAAAGGTTTCGTTTTCTGAGGAAAAAACTGTGCAGTATTTGGTTTTTTTAACCGCAGTTTCCTTTTCAAACAGCGGAGTTATGCGGATTTCATAATCCGAGTGAATCATAACTGTGTCGGGGGAAGTAAACATAATTTTTACGTTGTTTAGCTTGCCCGTTGATTTTAACGTTGCGTGGATAAAGTCCGCAACAACGGTATTGAAAACAACATCCTCTGCTTCTTCTGACGATATATACAGAGTGCAGATGTTTTCCGAAAGAAACCTGATTGCAAACGAATCCGAACAAAGCTGTGCTTCAATTGAACCGGAACAGGTTTTGATGCCATTGGCGGGATTATATGTAAATAACGCTCCCTGACCCCATTTGTTGGGTAAAAACATAGTGCGTTCATCCTTTCTTTTGATAATTGGTTTGTAATACGGTTATTGCACTCCTGAAAAATACGAATGCACACCGTCTGCTATTGCTTTTCCTATTATTTCACTTTCGGTTTTTAAAATGTTCAGGTCGTTTGCATTGTCATAAAAACCGATTTCCATATATGCAACGGGTACAGGAGATTTGCAAAACAAAACAAGCTCGGGATATCCGTCGTATCTGCCATTTCCATAGGCGGAAAGTGATGTGTTTTGCACAATAGAATTATTTATCAGCACTCCGAGTGCGTTTCCGGCTTCAACGTAGTTTCCGGGGATTCCTGCCTGATCATATAAACCGGAAAGAGAGATATAGCAGCTCCCTCTTCCTCCGCCTGCGTTGGAATGCAGACATACATATGCAGATGCATCGGGCTGCGCTGTAGTATCTGAGTTGGGATAACAATATTTGATTCTTTGAGTCAGAGACGGATTTTCATCTTGTGAACGTGTAATTCTGACCGTGTATCCAAGCTGCTCCAAGTATTTTTTAGCGTTTAATGCGTTGGTGTAGTTCAAATCGGGTTCTGTGTTGCGGTCGCCGTGACCTATAGGATACCAGCATCCGCCGTTTGCAGGAGCACGTCCGCTGCATCCTGAGCCTTCGCAGTTTTGCCAGATTGTTCCGCTTTTAAAATGTCTCCATTCTCCCCAGCCTTTTGTGCTGTCAAATGTGTATCCGTAGACCTGTTTTTCACTGTCGGACATGAGCGAAGAGGATTTTCCGTGCCCCGGATCAACAACAATTATCTTTCCGTTTTTGGCATTTGAAGTGTTTGAAGTAATATTATCATGCGCAGGTTCAATCTGTGTTTTTCCTGAATTAGCATCCTGAAATTTTGTAATGTCGTTTTGAACAGGCTGTTTTTTATCTTTTGCGTTCTCTTTGGCTTCGGCTGTGCTTTCAACTGCATTGTCAGATGCTTCAGAGATGAGATTCTGCTTTGATGTTGCAGGGGAATTGGAATTTTTCATATCTGAATCGTTTACCGTAGGCTGATTATAGCATCCGGAAGAAAAAAGAATGCACAGTATGACAATGAATAATTTTCTCATGAAAACTCCTCCGTCTATCTCAGATAAGCAGATTTTGAATATCCAACATATCCGCCCCATGAAATCTTATAAAAACCGCCGCCTGCATTGCTGATAAAGCGCACAGCACTGTTTACCGGTATTTCGCAAATTATATTCGAAGGGTCTTCGTAAGGTTCGCTACGCAGATAAATTGAATTTTTAACATTGCAAACCGTCATATAATCGTAGCCACTGTCATAATAATCTGCAAGATACATTGTTTTTGCATATCCTATCGTACCATTATAATTGATTTTTGAAAAATCCTGGGTTGCATATTCAATAAATCCAATCCTTGTACCGAGAGGGATGGTTGTTATTATATTATTCGGGTTTTCTTCTGCGGATTTTCTTAAATATATTGAATTTTTAACATTTGCCACATACATATATTTGTATATTACCGTGTTGTTTGTGTAGGCTGTGTATGGCTGCGGTGCGGATGTGTTTGGCGGGGTTGAGCTGAGATAATCTCTCTTAACATACCCCGTATTACCGCCGTAGGAGACTTTGGAAAACACGGGTGTTTCGTCACTTATCCATACAACCTGCGCACCGAGCGGTATGGTGGTTATAATGTTGCTGCTGTTTTCTTCGGGTTCGCTGCGAAGATAAATGGAATTTTCAACATTTGCAACATACATTGTTGTTATCTGCATGTCGCTGTTCTCTGCATCTTTTTCGCCGCTTTCAATTTCAGCAAAACCGTCAGATTCCACAGCTTCAGCCGGTTCTGTCTGCACAGATGCAGTTTCGTTTTTGTTTGAAGTTATATCAACAAACACAAACAAACCCACACCTATAAGTGTAATAAGAGCTACAACGAGTACAACTATTATCGATATTAGTATTGTATTTTTTCCTGTGTTCATTTTTTTCTCCTTCTTTTGTGTAATAATTTTGAAACATCTGTTGAACGAATTCAGTATATCATAAATTTGAATGTTTGTAAATAAATTATTTTCTCTCACATCTCTTTATCTTTCACAGCCGGATTATCAATAAGCTTTCCGTTTTCGTTAAATCTTGAACCATGACATGGGCAGTCCCATGAATGCTCCTGTTTGTTGTGTTCCAATGCACATCCCAAATGAGGGCATCTCGGAGTACGCAGTGTGAGTATGCCCTTTAAAGATTCAGCCATATTAACTGCCAGCTGTGGATGGAATATACTTCTTGACGGCGAATAAACATCTTCGTATTCGCTTTTTCCTTTGCATATCATATCCGTCAGAATTATGGCTGAAATCATTGATGACGTCATTCCCCACTTGTTAAATCCGGTTGCCACATATAAATCAGGTGTTGATTTTGAATACCGGCCAATATAGGGAATTGAATCGAGAGCAATGCAATCCTGCGTTGCCCATCTGGTGATTTCGCGTGAGCCGGAATAGTATTTTTTTGCAAAAGCCTGAAGTTCTTCCCAGTTTCCTCCCTGCTTTCCGGTGCGGTGGCTTCCGCCGCCGAGAAGCAACAGATTTCCGTAAGTTCTCAGTGATAATCCGTTTTGAGCTTCATCAACATACATACCATTTAAGTCCTGCGCATTTTCCAGCGCAACAACATAAGACCTGTGTTGATACATTTTAAGAAAATACCATCCGTGCTTATTAATAAAAGGAAAATGCGTTGCCACAATAATTTTCTTTGCTGTTACCGTTCCGTTTTCCGTGATTGCTTTAGTACCATTCAGACTGAGGACCTTTGTGTTTTCATATATTTTTAAATTCCGTGCTGTTGCATAAGCAAATTTCAGTGGATGAAATTTAGCCTGATTTTCTATCATAACAGCTCCTGCAACACTGAAAGGCAATTCGGTTTTGTCGCAAAAGATGGCATTACATCCGATTTTATCCAGAACCTCTGTTTCTTTTTCAATTGCGCCTTTGTCATTTAGCGAATAAACAAAGGAATTGCAGATTTCAAAATCAACATCTTTATCTGCCATCATTTCCAACATCATCTCAAACGCATGTTTTTGGCTTTTATAATAAAGAAATGCTTTTTCCTCACCGTAATTTTCGGCGGTCTTACTGTATATAAGGCCATGCTGAAATGTGATTTTTGCCGTTGTGTTCTTTGTTATTCCCGAGCATATTTTATCGGCTTCAACCAATACGCAGTCAACTCCCGCATTTTTCAGCATATGTGCGCACAGAATACCGCACAAACCTCCTCCGATAACCAATACATCAGTTCTGATATCACCCTGAAGCAAATCAAAATCCGGTTTTTCAATGTTTTCCCACAAAGATTTCATATACTCACCTTTACATGACATAATTATTTTTAGTATTCCTTTTGTAAGCAAAATTATTTTGAATTTCACAAACATCAATCATAAAGTATATATGGTTAAAATATATTTTTATATATAAAAATTTAAAAAATTTCAAAAAAACTGTTGACAAACGTATTTTTATGTGGTATATTATGTTTGTAATTGATACAGAATTGTAATCATTACAATTTCAACGGAGGCGAGGTGCTTTTATGACATCGGCAGATATTCTTTCGGTGCACAATATCAAACCGTCGGTTATACGGGTTATGATATACGACTTTCTTAAAGGTACCAAATCGCATCCTACTGTAGATGAAATCTATCAGCAAATTCACCCCAAAGCGCCCACCCTTTCGAGGACCACCGTGTATAACTCTGTGAGACTTTTTTCTGAAAAAGGACTTCTTAAGGTGCTTCCCATAGAGGGCGTTCAGATTCGCTACGATGCCGACACGGCATTTCATGGTCACTTTTTTTGCGATAGCTGTAGAAAAGTTTTTGATTTTGAAATTAATCCGGCGGCTGAAAGCGGACTTGAAGGCTTTGAAGTGTTGCAGAAAGAAATTTTCTACTCAGGATGCTGCAGAACTTGTTTATTAAAAAATAATTAATTTATAAAGGAGAATGTTATTATGAAATTTGTATGTTCAGTTTGCGGTTATGTTCACGAAGGAGACGCTGCTCCTGAAAAATGTCCGGTATGTAAGGTTCCGGCTGAAAAATTCAACGTTATGCAGGAAGGCGCTGCTCTCGCTGCAGAACACGAATACGGCGTTTATGGTAAAACCGTGAAGAATAACCCCGATATTTCCGAAGAAGATAAAAAATATATCTTTGAACAGCTTATGGCAAACTTCAACGGCGAATGCGCTGAAGTTGGAATGTATCTTTGTATGGCTCGTATTGCTCACAGAGAAGGCTATCCCGAAGTTGGTCTCTATTGGGAAAAAGCAGCTTACGAAGAAGCAGAACACGCTGCAAAATTTGCAGAGCTCCTCGGCGAAGACCTTGAACCCAATATGAAAGCCACAACAAAAGATAACCTCGCTTGGAGAGTAGACTGCGAATACGGTGCAACTCAAGGTAAATTTGACCTCGCAGCCTGCGCAAAGAAAAACGGACTTGACGCAATTCACGATACCGTTCACGAAATGGCTCGCGACGAGTCAAGACATGGCAAAGGCTTTGAAGGTCTGCTTAAAAGATATTTTGGATAACCCAAAAACAGCATAAAATAAAGGTTTTTTCAGTATGGGGTGTGATTTTACAATCACACCCCATACTTTATTTCTGTATAGGAATTTGCGTTTTTCAAAAATATGTGATATAATAAGAATCAAGTCAAAAAAGACATGACAAAAAGAGGTAGTGCAAAACCTCGGTAAAGTTATTGAATTTTTGATTATCCGTTAATTGAATTGAGTGTGT
>JAZSOL010000144.1:0-4106 GCA_045536915.1 Clostridia bacterium | reverse complement strand
GACATGCCTACGATCCGTCTCCCACCTTGACGATGAAATCGCGCATTTCAAGAGGAGAGAGTAGCAGTTTGTTTCCAACGTTCTCTATGCCCATATTAATGCCGTATTTCTCCGCGTACTCAGAAAGACGGCACACCGATTCAAGTGCGCGGTCATATGCGATATCGTAGCGCACGATCTCGCTATTGGGTTCACCGGGATTTTTGACCATCCCCGCAATGACGAGAGTCGTGTTGCATCCGAGGATAGATGCGACCTCGAGCTGCCTGATTATTCTGTCCTCACCTTTTTTTCTGACTGCCGCATCACTCGATGATATCGAGTTGTGCCAGCAGGTGTCGCACACAAGACTGTATAGCGGCATATCATAGCCCTCAGCGACTCTCTTGAAGTCGAGAAGCTCTTTTTCGGTTGAGTCAAATCTGATAGGACCCGTGTCGCCGAGTCCAACCTCGACTCCGTCGTATCCGCACTCTTTTGCGAGAGTGAAGCATGCGTCGGGATTTCTATCGGGGATCGACCAGATGCTAATACCTTTTTTCATAATGTACCTCCTGAAAAAATTTATTGACTTTTGTCTTTTTCCATGCTATAAATATAGTATAAAGCGTCGAAAAGAAAAATTCAATATCAAAAAAGCTATAAAAATTATGATTTAGGACATATTTTATGAAAATTATAAAACCACCATATTATGAAATTAAACCAAATTTCAGATTTAGTCTGATCAGAACCGTATGGAACTTCAATTGGGATTACGGATTCGTATTTGACGGCGAGAGCCACATATCTTGGGAAGTTGTGTACGTCGCTTCGGGAAGTGTGTGCGTCACTGAGAACGAAAAGCTCTATACGATGCACCCGGGAGATATGATAGTCCACGCACCTATGGAGTTCCACACAATACGAAGTGCGAATGGAACGTCACCGAACATCTACGTCATCACGATAATAGCAGAAGGGCAATTGCCCGAGAACCTCACGAACGGCGTGCTTTGTCTGACTGAGAGCGAGCGTGATGAGTATCAAGCCCTTTTCAAAAGGATATACGATTTTTTTCACGGTGAAGAAAGAGATGGGCTTGTGGCACAGGAATGCATCGATTCGCTTTCCTCATTTCTTATAAGAGTAAATTTCAATCACACGGCAGAGCCCAGGCTGATAATGTCGCGCAGTGCCAAAGAGTACAAAAAAATAGTACTGTCAATGTCGGAGCACTTGTATGATAACTGCTCTCTTGAGGATATTGCCTCGTATAGCCGCACGAGTGTCAGTAACATAAAGGCACTGTTTCGCAAATATAACGGAATAAGCCCTATGCTTCATTACTCACGGCTTCGCTGTAATGAGGCGATAAAACTGATGAAGCAGGGCTATTCTGCGGTAGAAACAGCAAATATGCTGAATTTTTCATCGCCCAACTATTTCAGTACCTTTTTTAAAAGAATGATGGGTATGCCTCCTG
This sequence comes from Clostridia bacterium, assembly GCA_045536915.1. Taxonomy (GTDB): domain Bacteria; phylum Bacillota; class Clostridia; order UMGS1810; family UMGS1810; genus RGIG1828. The sequence goes on along the minus strand of JAZSOL010000144.1, from coordinate 2,641 downwards.
CAACATTTATCAAAAATTCCTCTAACGTTGATTTCATATAATAGAAAATCAGGCTTGTGAACTTTTAGCTCGCAAGCCTGATTCATTTTTATTATTCCAACGCTTTGGCACGGATTTAATAACTCGTGTGTGTTTGTGATTTTTGGTATCATTTGCTGCCTTTTAGTCTCTGTAATCTCTCGTTTATCAGCATAAGTATAAAGAAAAAAGAGGAAAAGAAGTAAATATTAGTTAAAAAAGGAGGGCGGATGATGATTTTTTCAATCGGTGGTTGGTATGTTGTTGGTTGAATAAACTAATAATTGAGTGACTTATTTGGATCGTTATGTTAAAATGTTTGTATAGAATATAATAGGTGTAAATAAGCAAGAAAATTACGATTATTCAAAATATGGAGGCTTAAAAATTGTCACAAATATATCTTAAATCATAATTTTTATAGCTTTTTTGATATTGAATTTTTCTTTTGGGTGCTTTATACTGTACATAATTAATCAATGAAGCTTTTGTTTGCCATAAAGGAGGACTTAAAAAATGATTGAGATTGCCACATTTTATCATCAGCTGCTTTCAGGTGTGACAGAAAAGGGTTTGACTCCTGATGAAGCAATGGATGAAATATATGCCCATGGCATTACGAAGGTAGATGTGAATTCTGATTATCTTCTTGAAGAAGAGCCGGAGCATTTTGCCAAAAAGCTTGAAGAACATGGAATCAGAATTGTCTCAGTGCACGGAATTGTGGCGTGCGATGTTGCGAGCGAAAAGAGCTTCGAGGACTCCGTTGCGGAAATGAAAAGAAGAATGCACCTGGCAAAAAGAGCCGGAAGTGAATTTTTTATGATTGTGCCAGGCAAGGCAGATTCGTTTTGTGAAGATGATTATGATAAATATGTTAATGGAGTTTTGGAGCTGATAAAGGAAATCACAGCCTACGGTAAGGAAATCGGTATTCAGGCAACTGTTGAAAATTTTTCGAGAAGAGATTTCCCTTACACATCATTTGAAGGAATAGAACGCATATTAAAAGAAAACCCGGACATCCGGTATACATATGACAGCGGAAACTATGTTTTAGCAGGATTTAATGAAATTGTGGGAATAAAGTTGTTTTATGATAAAACTGTTTATGCTCATTTGAAGGAGCTTAAACCTGTTGACTATCAGACGCCTTATCTTTGGGATGATGTGTATTACTCAAAACCACCTTTCGGTGATGGAATTGTAAAGAACTTCGAAGCAGTTGAGTATATGATAGAAAGAGGATATGACGGTGTGTTTGCCGTTGAACTTTATGATAATGAAAATGTTTTTGATAACACTCTTATTTCAGCAGACCGTCTGAAAGAGAAAATTGAGCAGATTAAAAAAGAGGTGGGTATAGAATGAAAAAAATAAAGCTTGGCTTACAAATGCACGCAGTGAGAGAGGATTTTTCAATCAGTCCGTCTGATACCTTAAAAAAGGTTAAAAAGATGGGTTATCAGGGAGTTGAGTTCAACTATTCCGCATTAAACTTAAGTGCCGCAAAGTACAGGGCAATGCTTGACGAATGCGGACTTGAATGCTTTGGTGTTTTTGTTGATTGGGATAATTTTAAATTTGATATTTTTACCAAAACAATGGCAGATGTCCGCATACTCGGAACCGACAAGCTGATAGTCGGCTCTGTTCCGAAGGATGTGCTGACTTCTGAGATTGATGCACCCAAAAAGGCTGTTGAGTATTTGAACGAGCTTTACACCACCATGACTAAGCTCGGCTTCAAAACAGGATATCACAATCACGATACTGATTTTGAAATAACCTATGACGGCAAAAGCTTTTTCGAATATGTGATGGACAATACTCCCGACGAGTTTATGGCGGTTATTGACACCGGCAATGCCGAAGCCGGTGGCGCAGATTCTTTTGAGCTTATAAAAAAATACGCAGAACGTGCGCAGATAGTACATATCAAAGGCTATTCGGCAGAGAAGAATTATGTGACTCCCGTGTGGGAAAATGATTTTGAACTTGACAAAACAGTTGAATTTGCCGTTGCTTCGGATTATACCGGCTATCTTGACATAGAATTCGGTGCAAGGGGAGAATACGTTCCTCTGGAACGGGCGGCAAGGTCATGTGAGTGGCTTTTGGAGCACGTCGGAACGAAAGAGAAAAAAATGCGTGTGGGCTGGCTTGTGAACTTAAATGAAAACCCTTATGAATGCATCCGTCATGCGGCAGTTGACATGGGCTTTAAAAGCGGTCAGCTTTCCGTGTGGGACATGAAGGTCTACACAAAGGAAAATGCAGATGCCGTAAAAAGGGCGTGTGAGGATTTTGATTTTGAACCGACTGCCGTTTGGTGCGGCTGGAGCGGACCTCACGACTGGAAATACCCCGGAATGTATGCCACAATCGGTCTTGTGCCTCCGGACTGGAGAGCAAAAAGAGTGGAAGACATCTTAAAGGGTGCATGGTTTGCAAGAATGCTCGGCATTAAAGATATTATAACTCATGCAGGTTATATGCCGGATAATCCTTTTGATACAGACAGAATCGGTGTTATGAAAGCAATTCAGCATATCTGCCGTGAAATCGGAGCCTACGGTCAGCGATTCCTCTTTGAAACCGGTGAGATGATACCCATAACTCT
>JAZSOL010000179.1:0-2003 GCA_045536915.1 Clostridia bacterium | reverse complement strand
TCGGGTCTTTGCGCCGCAATGTCTGCCGCACGTCATGGAGTTAAGGTTGCACTTGTGCACGCACGTCCCGTACTTGGCGGAAATGCGTCAAGCGAAATAAGAGTACACATCTCCGGTGCCGATCATGGTATGGAAAAGCCTGACTATGCCGAGGGAGGACTTCTTTATGAGCTGATGCTTGAAAACAAAGCCAGAAATCCGCATTTCAGTTATTCAATATGGGATATGATTTTGTTTGAGGCTGCAAAAAATCAGGAAAACCTCACAGTTTACTATAACACGGTCATGTATGACTGCGAAACCGAAAATGACCGGATAACTTCAATTCTGTGTGTTCAGGAAACCACCGAAATGCGTTATAAAATCACCGCACCCATATTTATTGACTGCACAGGCAACGGAACTCTCGGATATTATGCCGGTGCACTCTATCGTCAGGGAAGTGAATCAAAAGCGCAAACAGGTGAAATTGATGCACCAGAAAAAGCCAACAATGAACGTATGGGTAATACGATAATGTTCCGTGCACGAAATATGGGGCATCCCGTGAAATACACTCCCCCATCATTTGCAAAAAAATACACGGAAGAAGATTTGCGCTATCGTATGCATTGTGCAACTCATAAGCCCGACTATTCCACCTGCCGTGATCCTGAAAAAAATGAAAAATGCGGAGGAGTGTCGGCAAGAGGAATTGACTATGGCTATTTCTGGATTGAGCTTATGGGTGAAACTGATGATATCATCACCGATTTTGAAAATATACGTGACGATCTTGTTGCCGCTCTTTACGGCGTTTGGGATCACATTAAAAACGGCGGAGACCACGGTGCAGAAAACTATGAACTCGAATGGGTCGGTATGCTTCCGGGCACCCGGGAATCCCGGAGGCTTGAGGGCGACTATATGCTTGACGAAACCGATATTCTTGAAAACAGGATTTTCGAAGATGCCATTTGCTATGGCGGCTGGAATGTTGATTTACACACTGCACACGGTCTTTTGGATTTGCATCGTCATCCTTCGGGAGACAGTCGCTATTTCGACGGAATATATACAATTCCATACCGCTCATATTACTCTAAAAACATATCCAATCTTTTTATGGCAGGGCGCATCATCAGTGCCACAAAACTTGCCTACTGCAGTACCAGAATTATAGGATGCTGTGCAATAGGCGGCGAGGCTGTGGGCATTGCGGCATCACTTTGCAAAAAATATGACTGCACCCCGAAAGAGCTTGCACCGGAACATATTAAAGAATTGCAACAGGAGATTTTAAAAGCAGACGGATTTTTACCTGAGATATTCAACGAAGACCAAAACGACTTTGCAAGAAGTGCTTCATTTTCTGCATCCTCTTTTAAAGACGGAGCCAAACCGGGTCTTGTAGCCAAAGGCGCATCGAGAAAGCTTGGTAACAGCTGGAATGGATGGGTATCGGACGGCATTTGCAACAATGGCGAAACTTTGAAAATGGAGCTTAAAAAACCCGAAATGCTTTCTCAGATTCGTCTCACGTTCTGGTCTGATTTTAATTATCCCATAAGAGTCACTATGGCACCAAATCGTCAGAAACAGCAAAGAGAAGGTGTACCGCGTGAGCTTGTGAAAGATTACACAATCAGGCTTATAAACGGTGGAAAAGTTATGAAAGAAATTGAGGTTAAAGATAATCATCAGAGACTTAATGTTATTAACTTTGAAAAAACACTTTGTGATAACGTGGAAATTATCGTCCACTCCACTAACGGACATGAAAATGCTGTTATTTTTGAAGTGAGAGCATATTAAAACAAATGAATAAACTTTTAAAAATCGGGCAGGGCAAAATTAATGGTCCTGCCTGATTTATATGACTGTTATCTTTAATATGCAGTTTATTTAATCCGATACGCTTTCCATTCAGGCATACCGAGCTTTATCAAGTTCTTCACCCGTGTCCTCGGTAATTTCCATTGTTTCCAAATGTACATACGTATTCGTCGACGGAGCCACTCATT
>JAZSOL010000153.1:0-13706 GCA_045536915.1 Clostridia bacterium | reverse complement strand
AATATTCCTGCTTCCGCTATCGGAACCGTTGTTGCGGCTATCAAAACAGCAGTCGGAAACGAGTTTGTTGACAAAACAAGATATAAAGCAAAACTTGACGAAATCGACGAACTTAAAACCAAACAGCAGACCGCCGAGGACAACGCTACGACCGCGGAAAAATGGAAAACCAAATACGATGCTTTGAAAGACGAATTCAAAGAATTCAAAAATGCGCAGACCGCAAAAGAAACACGATCCGCAAAAGAAAAGGCTTATCGTGAAATTCTTAAAGAAGAAGGAATCAGCGAAAAGAGAATTGACGCGGTTATTAAGGTCAGCAACGTTGACGGAGTTGAAATCGGCGAAGACGGAAAAATCAAAGACGCAGACAAGCTCCGCGAGGAAATCAGAAAGGAATGGTCCGACTTTATTGTAACCACAGAAAAGAAAGGCGTTAATCCACCCGCTCCTCCTTCCAACAGCGGCGGCGCAATGACCAAAGAAAGCATTATGGCGATTAAGGACCGCTCCGAAAGAAGAGCGGCAATCGCACAGAATCTTGATCTTTTTAACGGAGGTAACAAATAATGGCAGAAACCAATCTTATTAAAAAAGAAGACCTTGTTCGCGCACGCGAAATTGATTTTGTTAACACATTCGGTGAAAACACAAAAAAGCTCCTTGAGCTTCTCGGCGTAACCAGAAAAATTGCAAAACAGGCTGGCACCGTGCTCAAGGCTTATACCGCAACCGGTACTCTTGAATCCGGCGTTGTAGCAGAGGGCGACGTAATTCCTCTTTCCAAATATCAGACCGAAGCTGTGCCGCTTGGCGAAATCACTCTCCGCAAATGGAGAAAAGCAACTTCCGCAGAAGCAATTGTCGAGCGCGGTTACAATCAGGCTGTTGACATGACCACCGACAGAATGCTTAAAGACGTTCAGGGCGTTATCAGAGCGGACTTCTTTACTCATCTTGCAACAGGAACCGGCACAGCATCCGGCGATGACGTTCAGGGCGCACTTGCACAGGCCTGGGGACAGCTTCAGGTTAAATTTGAAGATGACGACATCCAGTCCGTTTACTTTATGAACCCGCTTGACATTGCGGATTATCTTGCCAACGCAAACATCACCACCCAGAACGCATTCGGAATGACTTATGTTGAAGATTTCCTCGGACTTGGCACCGTCATTACCAACAGCAGAGTTCCGAAAGGCACTGTTTATGCGACCGCAAAAGACAACATTGTTCTCTATTACGTTCCCGTTAACGGCGGCGATCTTGGCGAAGCATTCGCTTTCACTTCCGACGAAACCGGTCTTATCGGCATTCATGAAGAACCCGATTATACCAACATGACTGCTTCCGATACCGTAATCAACGGTATGGCACTTTTTGCAGAGCGTCTTGACGGCATCATCGTCGTAACAATGGGGGGTTAACTGAGTTATCGGCAGATTCCGCTCCCGAAGTTGACCTTAACGCAATGACGAAGGCACAGCTTTTGGCTTTTGCGGAGGAAAACGGAATAACGGGAGTTGATAACTCTATGCTTAAAGCGGATATTTTAAAAACCATTGAGGAGGCGTTGTGATGCTTGAAGAAGTATTGCGTTATCTCTGGGGAACAATGGTTTATAAATGGCCGGTAAAAGAACTCTACGGCGGCGAATTCAAGATAGAAAACGGCAGCATTGAGCTGCCGTTTCTTCTTAATGGACAGTATTTCCGCATCGTCGGTTCGGCATTAAACGACGGAGTATATCAAAATCCGGCGGACAACCTTAAAGACGAAGTTTTCAGAGGAGCGATATGGACGCTTGCTCTTGACCCGGCGCTTCTTGCCATTGTTTCCGAAATTGAAGAATGGGAAAAGGAAAATAAAAAAGCGGTTGAAAGCCCTTATCAGAGCGAAACATTCGGCGGATACAGTTACACACTTAAAGCGGAACAGAGCGTTTCTTGGAAAACCGCTTTTAATGACCGTCTTAACAGATGGAGGAAAATTTAATGAGCCTTATTGACGATTTCAAATCCGCTTGCGTGTTGCTCGAAAAAGAGAGAGAACCGGACGGAGCGGGCGGATTTATCACAGAATGGATTGAAGGAACGAAATTCCAGGCAGCGATTACATTTAACAGTTCTCTTGAAGCAAGGGTTGCCGAAAAACAAGGCGTTTCGAGCCTTTACACGATTACAACCGACAAAAACGCAAAGCTGGAATATCACGATGTTTTCAAAAGGCTTTCGGACAACAAAATATTCCGCGTAACTTCTGACGGAGATGATGTTTTAACTCCCGCAAGAGCGAGCTTTCAGTTTGCACAGGTTACCGCGGAGGAATGGAGTTTACCGATATGACAAAAGACGTTGCGCTTCAATCTTTTTTTGAAAGTTTTGGACTTACGGCGTATCCTTCTTCTTCCGTTCCGGAAGATACGGTTTTCCCTTGGCTGACCTATGACCCGGTTTTTTCAGATTGGGACGGAGAGCCTGTTTCGATAACCGTTAATCTCTGGTATCGCACGGAAAGCGAAAGAATTCCGAATGCAAAGGCTTTTGAAATTGAAAAAGCAATAAGCAAGGGCGGAAAAACCGTTCCGTGCGACGGAGGGTTTATCTGGATAAAAAAGGGAATGCCTTTTGTTCAAAGTCTTAAAGACGAAACAGACGATTTGATTAAACGCCGCTATATCCAATTAACGGCGGAATTTCTTACTCTATAAGGGAGGCAGAAAATGAGATTTACTAAAATTGCGGAAGATGCATTTAAAGAACTCCAGCTTAACGCCGGTGTTCTTGTTAATGAGTTTGAACCCGGCACCGGGGCTCTTGAGCTTAATAACATTCTTGGAGCAACTTCCGGTGGAATTAACTTTAAAGCAACACCCACATTTACTGATTTCGGCGCGGATATTGATAACTGTCCCAACAATATGAAAGAGCTTATGCGGCTTTCCACATGGGATATTTCTCTTTCGGGAACATTTATCACAGTAGATGCCGATGGAGTTGCCAAACTTGTGGGCGCGGCAGATGTTGAATCGACCGGAGTTTCTAAAATTATTCCCAGGAACGACCTTAAAGATACCGACTTCCACGACATCTGGTGGGTCGGCGATTATTCCGATAAAAACGGAGCATCCGAAGGCGGATTTATTGCCGTTCATATGATGAACGCGCTTTCAACCGGAGGTTTCCAGATTCAGAGCGGCAAGGACGTTAAAGGACAGTTTGCTTTTGAGTTTAAAGGGCATTACAGCCTTGAAAACCAGGATACTGTTCCTTTTGAAATTTATGTCAAAGCCGGAGAAGATGAATAAATTTTAAAAAAGGAGCTTATAAAATGAAACTTTCTGAAATCCAGGGCGAAAAAGCCATTGAAGTTATAGCGGAGCTTATTGACCCGATTACAACCATCGCGCTTGATGAAAACATCAAAAACCTTTTTGATATTAAAGTCAAAGAAGGCGAAACCGCAGAAGAAGCGGCAATCAAAAAAATCAAAGCAAAAGTGCCTGTTCTTTTAAAAAGCCATAAAAAAGAATTTGCTCAGATCATTGGGGCTCTTGAAGGAAAAAATCCGGAAAAGCTCAATATTCTTGAGATTACCAAAGGCGTAATGGAAATGATTTGCGACAAAGCATTAATGCAGCTTTTTTCCTCTGCGCTGCCGATGGAGGAAGCAGCGCCGCTTACAGAGGAATTCAGCAAGTAAGATTTTATAAGAACGGAAAGGCGGTTATGGATTTTGTAACCGCCTTTTTTAAAAAAGAGCAGGAAGAATTGGCATACAAGATATATGTTACTGATGCGTTAAAAGCGTTGGCAAATATGAATGTTCGGTTTTATGACATTTTTCCTGCGCCACAGAGAAAACCAAAGGATAACAGAAGCGGAGCGGAAATTGCCGCCGACGTTATCAAAAGGTGCGGATTGGTGGTGAAAAATTGATTGAACTTATTTGAATTATTCGTAAAAATCGGCGTTAAAGATGAAGCTTCCGGACAGCTTTCCAAAATTGCGGGGAGCCTTGGAAACGGGCTTAAAGCGGCGGCGCAGGTGGGAGTTGCCGCAGTTTCCATTGCCGCTTCGGGCATTGCGGCGCTGACCTCTGCTGCGGTTAAAAATTACGCCGAATACGAACAACTCGTTGGCGGCGTTGAAACCTTATTTAAGGAAAGCGCTCAAAGAGTGCAGGAATATGCCGCGGCCGCTTATCAATCTGCGGGAATTTCTGCAAACGCTTATATGGAAACGGTAACAAGTTTCTCCGCTTCGCTTTTACAGTCGCTTGGCGGCGACACGCAGGCGGCGGCTGACCTTGCGGATCAGGCAATAAGAGATATGTCGGACAATGCCAACAAAATGGGCACCGATATGCAGACTATTATTGCAACATATCAAAGCATCGCAAGAGGAAACTATGCCATGCTCGATAACCTTAACAAAATGGGGGCACTTGTCGCATAAATGAAGGACAATGTGCGAACTTTCTCTAATTGACTTGGAAATCCTAACCGAAGGACAACAGGGCGGAAGCGAAAGCACCGTGAACGACTGAACGAGAAAGCACCCGGCGGGGTGAAGCGACAGTCTGACCTGCACTTATAACGGTTTTTATGAAGGTGCAGATAACATATGCAAATTGGGCTTTGGCGGCACAAAAGCGGAAATGGAAAGACTTATTGAAACGGCGGCAAGGCTTGACAGCTCCGTTAAAGCAAACGATATGTCTTTCGGAAATATTGTAAAAGCAATTCACGCAGTGCAAACGGAAATGGGAATTACCGGAACGACCGCCATTGAGGCTTCAACAACAATTCAAGGTTCAATATCGGCAATGTCGGCAGCCTGGCAAAATCTTTTGACGGGAATTGCGGACGGAAACGCCGATATGGACCGACTTATGAATGAGTTTGTGGAAAGCGTCGGAACAGTTGCTTCAAATCTGCTTCCGGTAATTACGCAGGCAATTAAAGGAATCGGTCAACTTGTGACGGAACTTGCTCCGATAATTGCAACTGAGCTTCCGGAAATGGTCAACACGGTTCTGCCTTCACTTATTTCGGCGGCAACAGCGCTTATCGCCGGATTCGTAACAGCTCTCGTACAAATGGCTCCTTCGCTTGTAACGGCGGCGGTTGCGCTTATTGAACAGCTTGTTCAATTTTTGGTCGATAATCTCCCGATGCTTATTGATTCTGCGATTAATATTGTTTTTGCGCTAATCGACGGAATTGTTCAGGCGCTGCCGCTTTTGATAACGGCGGCGGTTGCGATTATTTCGGAATTGGCGGTCAGACTTACCGACCCGGCAACGCTTACACAGCTTGTCCTTTCGGCAATCGCCATTCTTGGAGCTATCTGTCAGGGCGTTTTTCAAAACCTTCCGATGCTTCTTGAAGCAGCGATTCAAATTATTGAAAATCTGGTCAGATTTTTAACCGACCCGGAAAACCTTGGGGAAATCATTGAAGAGGCTGCCAAACTTGTAATGGCATTGGTAACAGGTCTTCTTGACGCGGTGGGAGAACTTGCTGTTGCGGCGGGAGAACTTGTTGGAACAATTTTAAACGCTATTTTAAACACAGACTGGTTCGCGGTTGGCAGCGATATTGTTTCCGCTATCGCCGAAGGATTCAGAGATGCGTGGAATGGTTTCACAGCTTGGCTTTCGGGCGAAACGGCAGGGCTTGGAGCAAGCGGAAATGCGGTAGGAAACGGTTTTACTTCCAGAGAGGCTGCCGTCGGGAACGGCTTTCAAAACAACTCCGGAGTGACAATCAACAATAACTTTTACAACTCGAACTTAACGGCAGCGGACGTAATGAGAGAGGCGCAATACAATTCTAACAGGGCGGTGATGGTTAACTGATGTTCAGCGCGAAATTTATTAATTCAAAAGGCGATACATTTGATTTCGGTTACCGCCACGGAAACATTTTTGACATATCGGGGCTTACGGGTCACGATATGAGCATTGCTTTTTCGCAAGGATTCAACCAAATCGGTAAAACGGTTGAAGGAATTTCAATCGGAGGCCACATCTTTGAAATCAAAGGCCGGATTCTTGGCGAAGCAACAGCGCAGAAAAGGAAAATGCTTTCGGTCTTTGCTCCGTTTGAAAGCGGAAGGCTTGTTTTTGAAGAAAAATATTTTCTTGATTGCGTCGTTTATAAAACGCCGTTGATTACCGTTCAAAAACAGGACCCGATGTTTGAGATGGTGCTTTCCGCACCATATCCGTTCTGGCAAAAAACAGAACCGGAAACTTATATAAGCGGGAAATATCTTCCGGCATTCAGTTTTCCGGTCAATTATGAAGAACCGCACGTTTTCGGCATCAGAGACTCCAGCGCATTCGTCAACGCGTATAACGACGGACAGATTGATTCTTATTATACCCTTGAATTTCAAACAAAAACAACAACGGTTAATCCGGGAATAATCAACGTCAACACGCAAGAATTTTTAAAGCTGAACACAACAATAAATCAAGGCGAGAAATTTTCGGTTTATCGGACCGGCGGAAGGCTTGTTGTTGAAAAAGAAAGCGACGGGACCGTTGAGGATGTTTTTTCGCTTCTTGACGAAGACAGCGATCTCTTATATATGCGTCCGGGAGACAATATTATCAAGGATTTTGCCGACGAAGGCGAAGACCAATTGATAACAACAATAAAATTCAATTCTGCGGTGGTGGGCGTTTATGAAGGCATCATTTAATGTTTATGACAAGGATTTAAACCGCATCGGAATTATTGAGACCTGGGTATCGCTTCTTTGGCAGGAAGGATATAACACAATCGGTTCGTTTCTTATTGAATGTCAGCAAACAAACGAAATCGCAAAGCTTTTAAAAGTCGGAAATTATATAGGCAGAGGAGATTTTAAAACCCTCTGCCTTATTCGTTCTGTTGAAGTCAGAAATCATAAAATCATCGCAAACGGGCATCCGGCCGTCAGTATTCTTGGCGAAAGAGTTTCCCTTAAGGTTATAGATAACCAAAACGCAGAAGAAGCAATGCGTTCTCTTGTGGCAGATATGGCATCTTGGGAATGCGTTGAAAACGGTGAAATTGCGGGAATCGAGGATGTTTTTGAACGCCAGATAAGCGACAAAACAATTCTTGAATACTGCGAAGAAATTGCGGCGGAAGTTGACGCGGGCTTTCTGCTTCGATTCGACAAAATAAATAAAAAACTTTTGTTCGAAGTTTACAAGCCGGCTAAAAGTGAAAATATTGTTTTTGCCCAAAAATTCGGAAATCTTGCCAACATTACTTATTCGGAAACGGATAACCAATTTAAAAATGTTGCAGTTGTTGCCGGAGCGGGCGAAGGCGAAGAAAGAATAACCGTTACAGTCGGAGATTTGGCAGCAACCGGAGCGGCAAGGCGGGAAATTTATGTTGATGCCCGAAGCGAAACGAAAGAAGACGAAGAAACCGAAGATGAATATAAATCAAGACTTGAAAATATAGGCCTTGAAAAACTTGCCGAACAGATAAAAATTCAAAACGTAGGTGCTGAAATCAATCTTGCTGATTTTGGGAAACGTTACGGCCTTGGCGATGTGGTTACTTGTAACGTTGACGAGCTTGGCATTAAGCTGGAAACCCGAATAATAGGGTTTTCATACAAAAGCCAAAACAACCAAAACTATCTGGAATTGGAATTCGGTACACCGATAATAAGGAGGTAAAATGTGTCAGTTTTAACATATCCTCTTAACGGCGTTACATATAACGCCGAAGATGCGGAAGCATATCTTTGCACCAGAGAAAGCGGCGTTTATTCCGCTGAAAACAACTTCGCAATTGAAATTACCGGAGCAATGCAGGTTTCAATCGGAAACGGCATTGCGTGGATTAAAAATGAAGAATTTGCCGGAAAGGTCATTAAAAATTCCGCAGATGTAAGTCTTGATGTTCCGATTGCGGACGGCGAATTCGCCCGAATTGACCGAGTTGTTATTCAATTTGACAAAGCGAAAAACGCATCGGAAATTGTTCTTAAAAAAGGAACAGCTTCAACAATTCCGGTTGCTCCGCCGATTGTTCGGGATGAAATCATTTACGAACTCGGAATTTATGAAATTTTTGTCGATGCCGGAGTTGTTGAAATCACAGACGCAGACATCAAAAACACGATGCTTGACGAAAGCGTATGCGGACTTATGCGCGACGGTGTTACATCTATTCCCACTGAAACTCTTCAGAAACAGGCGGAAGGCATTATTAAAAAGATAAATCAGACGCTTGAAAATGCGGTGGCGGGAAAAGTTATGCCGCACGCCACAACTCACGCAAGAGGCGGAAACGATGAATTAACTCCGTACGAAATAGGCGCAGTTTCTTTCTATACGCAAGGCCTCACTGACAGTCAGAAGGAAAAAGCAAGAGAAAACATCGGGGCGTTAGGAAAAAACGAAGTTATTCTTAACGGCGAAATTAATCTCAGCATTGAAAACGAAACCGAATATACTTTTGGTTCTGTAACTTCGCTGAGACTTATTGGAACAATAAACAAGGCGCACGGATTCATTGGGTTTGCGCCGTCAACTCCTTCCGTTTACATTTCCGGATTCAATGGAATGAGCGGAGACGATATTACATCCGCAAAAGCAAAAGAAATCTGGGAATTTTCCTGTGACGACGGATTTGTAATCTGGAAAAACTGGACGAATGCAGAAGCAGAAGCTTCCGCAAACGGAACGGTTGTCGCTGACGGAGGTTATTATATTCCTTCGATTGACGAGCAGGGAAATCTTTTCTGGCAAGGTTCCAAGCCAAACATGATACTTCCTGAAGTGGTTAACATCAAAGGACCAAAAGGCGAACCTGGCGTGGGAACTCCTGGTCTTGTTTGGGCTGGAGAATGGGACGAAGAAACAACCTATACCGCCATTAAAAACGGTCAGGTTTCGAGGGACGTTGTTTATTACAATGGAAGCGCATACGTTGCCAATCACCCCGCACCGATAACCGGAATTAATCCGGAAGAAGATATTTCCGGAATATGGGAGATTCTTGTTAAAGGCGGCGGTTCCGGAAGACTTTCCGGAAATACTTCCGATACAACTCCTGTTCAAGTTGTGGAAGCGTTGGCCGCCGGGCAAAATGCTTTTATCAATCACACAGACAATACATACGGAGTTGTTTTCTTTTCGAATTTTACTTTTGCTGTTGGAATAAATATTGTTGCGGCATCTGTAACTTTTGAACATAGTGGCACGCTTTACAACGCAAGTCTGACAGGCGATATTACCGCAGAAACTTGGAGTTTTTTTGCTACCCAGCTTGCAACAAAGGACGAGCTTCCGAAAACGGCAACGGCGGTTGACCTTTCCGGTTTTGAAAACGGAACGGTTGTTGAAACTTATTCCGACGGAAGCGCAAAGACCTATACCTTTGAATTTGATTCGGACGGAAACCCGGTTAAGATTACGGACAGCGACGGAAACGAAACCGTCCTCACTTGGTAAGAAAGAAGGATGAAGATGGGATTTAAATTGATTGAATCAAAACGAAATTATGTCCTTAAAGTTACTCAAAAAACCTTCGTGCTCGACAGCGAAGCAGACAAGGAAAGCCTTCCACCCTGCGATGCCGGAAGCATTGCATATGTTGCAAAGGGAGGAAAAGTTTTTATGGCAAACACAAACGGCGGATGGGATGACTTTACCGGAGGTGAAGAATAATGGCATTTGACGTTTTATCTTTTGTGATGGGACAGCAGGCGGCAAAAGGAAGCGGAGGTTCTTCCGATAGTATTAAATATTTTTCAACATCACTTGTTAATACAACAGGCACTTATGGCTCAACAGTAAGCGTGAATTTTGGTTTTGTTCCAGATGTTATAATGTTTATATCCTTTGACAGTACAATAGGCACCAATAATTGCTTTGCTATTGGTAATTCAGACAAATTCGTTGCTAAGGTTGGAAAAGGTGGTACTCAATACTACGGATATGTTTACAGCAACAAAATCACTGTCCAACATCGTAGCGGAACTATTACAAGAACTGATGACGCAGAAATTCCAATACATTCTGCCACCGCAACTGGTTTCAAATTGGGAAAAAACTTTGTGTCGGGTAAGTATTATGTTTTTGCGTACGCATTTTAACATAGAAAGGAGCATAACCGATGGAGTTTAAAATCTTATGCGTTCTGACGCTTCTCAATATTGCAATGCTTTTCGCCAACACCTGGTTTTGGTTTGATATGCAGAAGACCCTTGAGGAAATTAAAAAAAAGAAGCGGTTTTTATGAAGATTCTTAAAGCGATTAAATCCACATTTGAAACAATCGGAATGGCGGTTTTTATTTATTACGCATACGTCTATGTGGAAAGACCCGGTCCGGTTGAACCGAAGGAGCTTCTTATCTGCGGAGCGGTTGCGGTGGCCATAGTTTGGATAATGAACAAATCCGCCGAATGGCAGGAAAAGCACAGCGCATTTCCGAAAAACTGGCATGACATAATCTGCGGAATGGACGTTGATGCTATGGGCGAGTTTCTTTTGGAATGGGGGCTCGCCTGCATCAAAGGTGAAGAGCCGGAGAACGTTTTTGAGTGGCTTGAAGAGGAGGCAAAATGGACAGACGAAGAATGATGATGGACGGAAAGCAGTTTCTGCTTGTTTTTACGGTGGGGGAAGGCGCGGAAAACTGCTTTGTTGAAATCGGCGGGAAGAGAGTTTTTGCCGGAAGCTATAAAATTAAAAAAGGCGAAAAAGTAATCTGCGGAATTTCAACCCCGCAAAAAGCAAGAGGAGAAATCCTCTTTGGCGGCGAGGTTGTTGCAAAAACGCAGGATAAACTTGTTTCGCAGACGATTACATATGAGTTCGCTGTTCAGAGCGACGTTTCCGTTACCGCTGAAGGAAGCGCATTCGGCGGAGGAAGAATTCTTATTGAGGAAAATTAAGGATTGGAGGAGAAACCGATGGATAACGAAGAAATCGCACGCTCGATACAAGCGAACAAGGACCTTTCCGAACGGAACCAGGCGAGAATCGTCAAGCTCGAAAATGAGCAGAGGGAAATTCGGAACCTTACACAGGCGGTTACCCAAATGGTTACCGAGCAGAAAAATATGCGCGACGATCTTACCGAAATGAAAAGAGACGTTAAGCAAATCAAAGAAAAACCTGCGAAAAGGTGGGACGCAATGGCGGAAAAGGTGCTTACGCTTATAACCGCCGCGGTTGTTGCCTGGATGCTCGGACAGATAGGACTTTAAGGAGGAAGAAAAATGAAAAAAATTAACTGGACCGTAAGATTTAAAAACCCTGTGTTCTGGATGACCGTTATTCCGGCGGGAATCAGCTTTGTTTATTGCGTTCTGGGCGCGCTTGGAATTGTTCCGGCGCTTTCCGAAAACATGGTGCTGAACCTTGCAACGGCTGTTATCACAGCGTTTACCACCCTTGGGGTTCTTGTTGACCCGACTACTTCCGGCATCGGCGACAGCGCTTTGGCACAGACTTACACAGCGCCGAGGAAAGACGATTTTGACGAGGAAGAAGGAATCATTGAATGATTACCATTGGAATTGACCCGGGACACGGCGGAAGTTCTTCCGGTACATATTCGGTGAACACACCGAAGGATGGACTGTTCGAAAAAGACTTTTGCCTTGAGCTTTCGAAGAAAGTTGCGGAAAGACTTGATGAGCACGGATTCAAAACCGTGCTCACAAGAAAAACGGACATTAATCCCGGTACTGTTGACAAGCGTGCTCAGATGCTTGTTGAAGCGGGATGCAATTATGCTGTGAGCATCCACTTCAACGGATTCGGAACGGAAAGCGCCAACGGCACGGAAGTTTTTGTTCCCTATAAAGAAACCGGAGCGGGAATCGAAGCGGGTTATCAGAAATATCTCGGAGAGTTTTTCAAGTTACGCACTCCTTTCGCTCGGAGCAGCAACGTTCTTAACAAAAACGAAATTTTCGACAAGAAACTTAACATTTTCACGAGGAAATTTGAGGCAACGGCGAACAAGAACGATTATTTCGGTTTTATCCGAACCGCATGGAGCAAGGGGCTTTCCGCGGATCTTCTTGAGGTTTGCTTTCTTACCAACCCGAAAGATTTTAAGACATATACCGAAAACGTTGACGCTATTGCGGACGCCATTGCAAGGAGCATTGCGGAAGGTTATAAGGTCGCATGGAAACCAAAAGCGGATGAAAAGGAAGCTGAAAAAACGGAAGCGGACGGATTCCTTATTGCTTTTGATGAAAAGGCAAAAGCGGAAGAATTTGCAAAAAGCGTCGGAGCTTTTGTAATCGGAGGGAAATAATGAATGAAGAAAAAGAGCTTGCAACCGTTCCTTATATAGTTTTTGCGGTGTCTGAAGCAAAATACCAAAAGCGAATAAAACAGCTTCTTTGGGCACTCGCGGGAACGAACCTTTTCTGGATAATTTTATTTCTTATCGGGTGACCTTTTTTGAAATTCAATCCTTACGATTACAATTATTCTTACTCCGAATGGGAGCATATTATTGACGAATGGATTCTTAACAAAAGAGATCGAGAAATGTTTAAACGCCATTATTTGGATGGGATTGTTTTTGACGATCTTGCAGAAGAGTTTAACTTTTCTTATGACTATGTAAGAAGATGCGTTCGTAAAGCAAAAGCTATAATTATAAACCATGTTTAAAGAGCCGGGGCAAACGCCCCGGCTCTTTTTTTATGTTTATTTAAAAAATATATGATAAATTTTAATTATTTACATGAAAATATTATGCAGTTAAAGCAAATTTTCATTCTTTAATTTATATTCCATAAGATCAAGAAGGTATTCGGGACATTTTCTTTTTTCTGTTTTATTATCAATTTCCCAATTTTGAATTGTTCTATATGGAATATTAAAATATTGTGCAAATTGCGGGCGGCTCATTCCCGACCGCTCTCGGAGTTCTTTGAAAGTCATTCTGTATCTTCCTCGTTATCTATTAAGTTTTCAAGTCTTTCAATTTTTTTCACTTTTAATCTTTTGTTTTTTATTTTTTTAACTTTAACAGATTGTTTTAAACATTCAAGTCGCCTCCCTTTCTGATTGCACAAGCAATCATTATATTTATATCGGTTTTATCCCAACCGCCTTTGAGCATAAACTCTCTCATATATTCAGTAAATTGTTCTTCGGTCATTTTGCTTTCGTAATATTTTTTTGCCCAACGCTCGGCAACTGCGTTTCTGTGGTCTTCGTGCCAACCCATGTATTTATTTCCTTTCAATTCATTTTTCTTTGGGCGGTTTTGCCGCCGCCCTTCGGCTTAGGGTTGCTTAATGGGTTTCAGCCCATTCAGCCGCCGCCTTTACGGTGTGGAAGCTAACGCTTTTGTGAGCGTTTATGTCAATGTGATAGTAGCCTTTAGCTCCTACCATTTTTTTAATTTCGTGTCCGTTTACGGTTTTAACTACTTCGTACATTTTGGTATCCCCTTTGGTGTATGTTTTTTGGTTGTTTACCTCTTTCTTACAGTTATTATTATATACTCATTGAGTACAGAAATCAATTAGCAAAATACCCAATCTTTTATAATAAATTTTGTTTATTTTGTACTCGTTGAGTATAAAACAAACAAAAAGGTCCGAAAAAGGTCCGAAAAAGGTCCGATTTTGTCACTCGTTGAACGAGTGATTTTTTTATACAATTTTCTTGTAAACAGGGGGTGATAAAACGGTTGAATACAA
>JAZSOL010000074.1:0-4383 GCA_045536915.1 Clostridia bacterium | reverse complement strand
ATTATTTTAATGAAAACACCATATCACCCTTATTTAAGAATGAAATTATTGAAATAAAGACAAGATGCCACTTTCATTATATTTATGAAAATATTTTATCATAAAATCAAATCAAATGCAAGGGTTTGAAAAGAGTTTTTGTGTTTCGTCATTTTCAACAAAACGAGTGCGTGGTTTTTGGTGAAAGTGATGGGTTTGGTTTTTGCTTTAAAAGCAAAAAAACCAAAAAGCAACCTAAAAAAACGAAACGCAAGCGTCTCTACACCTCATCCGACGGCTTTGCCGCCACCTTCTCCTCAAGGAGAAGGCTTTCGCTCGCAACGGGTTTCTGCATTTTAAAGGGGCGGATAATATCCGCTCCTACGCACCTTTCATCAAGGTTTCGGGATGTCGGGGACGCCATCCCCTACGATGCAAAACGCATTTTATTGCGTAATCCAACATGATACGGTAATCATTCTTACCATACATTACCGCAAACAACAAAAAGCCAAAAAGCAACGGATGTTAATTCCATATACTTTTTGGCTTTAATCATGAAATTTATGGTTGTTATGTATTTAATATACTACAAAACAAAACCAGACTTGTTCCGGTGCACTTTGCCGTTATGAGTACGTCTGATAAATTCCAGCGTGCCGATTGCATCATCAAAAATCTTGCCATACAGAATCAGGCTTTCATCAAGCAAAATAAGCCAGGATTCGTCCGTTCCGCCATACTCACCATTCATATGCGTTCTCATTTTTTTCAGATTATCATCTATATCTTCACAATCGCCAAAACTATTAAAGCACTCACTCATTGTTTCATAGCAAAAAAACTTCTGCAATTCGTCTAACGCTTCATTTTGTTCCTTATATCTCTGAGTGAAAACAGCCACAGCAAGAAGCTTACACAGTTCAACTGCTCTGTCGGGTCTGCAACGGCTATATTCGCCGCGATATTTTTCATGACCCACTCTGTATTTACGTTCCCATTTTAATTTACTATATAAGCATGCATTCTTATCCACAAATTCATTAACAGCTGCCTCTTGTGCAACAGCAGGACGCACAATGATCTTAAACAGATTTGCATCAATTGCACAGCACATTTGCCCGTATTCTACGCCGCAGTTTATACCACACGCTTCCCCAAGCAATTCCGACACCAGAAACGGAGTCGATTTCAAATTTCTGTAGCACGTATAAAATGTATCAAGAACAACTGCCATTAATTCATATTCGTTGTTGCACTCCCTGTTCTGAATACTCATATCACCATTCCTTATCTCATACCGGCATTGCTACTTACGCTTTATAATAGTTATTCACATAAAACGATACCGCTTTTTCAACATCATTCACAACACACTCAGAAAAAACATTTTCCGGCGTTATCGCCATCAAATCGGATAAATAATTATCATACTCTATTTTTTCGGCAAAATCAGAAAAACGCTTTGTATTCATTTTTTCATCAAAATATTTTGCAAATTCCACAACCTTGCTTTCTCTGAATTCCCTTCTCTGAATGAAAAACTCAAAAAACGCCTCGTAAACATCATTATATAATAAATAAAGCTCTTTAAAAGCCTGCTCGCCGTGACGCAAAAAACCGCCTATAAATTTTTCGCCCGAATCTGCATCTTTAAATGCTTCAACAACATATGAAATCTTGCCGCAGTCCCAAAACGAAATCACATCCGACAGCCGTCTTTGGATTTCTGCCTTTCCCGCCTTGTCATAATTAAGAATATCGCAAATGCGCAATCCGCAGTATCTTCCTTTATTCTGCTTTGCACGCTCTTCATCAGCAGTGCGCATATTTTTAATATAATAGCTGAGCGCATCGCGGAATTCCCTGTTGCTTATCATAACCTTCTTAAACACCGATACGCAAAAATCCGTTTCTTCATTTCCCGGAGCATCACAAATTTTCAGTGTATCCCACAATTGAGCCAGAGTCATCTCTCTCATTCCGCCATCAAAAGGATAGCTTTCGTCACATTCAAAGCAATTTTCTCGATCACCTTCCAAATCAATCTTTTGCGAAAAACTGTTGAGAATTTTTTTGCTCAGTTCTTTCACAGTCCACTTATATAGCATAATCGCTGTGCCTTCATCTTCCGAGGCAAGCCGGTCAGGAATTTGACAGCTCATATTCATTTCCCTGAGCAAACTGAGGCAATAAACGCAAACATCCCCTATTTTCAGAGACGGCAAAAAAACATAAGGTATCACAAGCAAACGCTTTTGAGTATCTGATGTTTTTTCATAAAACCGAATACATGGAATTATACCAAATCTTTCCGCAATTTCTTCTTCAATCAGATTTCCCCACACCACAGCCGATTTGATTCCATAACCTTCAAGAGCACGCGTTGTATTATCCGAAATGTTCATACCTGCCTGCACTTCAACAGAAGCTTTAATCTGCTCTATATCAGCTTCGTTCCAATAATAAGAATCAACAAAAGATATATAACCCGTATTGGCACTTATGATTGCACCCGTGAGTTTTTCTGAGAATCCTTCCCACTCATGGGGCATTATATATATAACATGCTTCAGAAACCGCTCGATTTCATCAAGAAATTTTGCTTCAGCATTACATCTGATACACCATACCGCAACGTTTTCACTACCGGTTATTCGACAAACTTTTTTTATTACATCATGCACGGTCCTGCCGTTTACTATTATGTCATCAACAATCAGAATCTTTCCTTCATAATCTGCCGGAACGCAGTCTATTGAATGCGAATTAAGAAAGCTTCCGCAATGCTTCAGCTCTTTCCCAAGCTCTTGTTCGAGAATGCTGCGAAAAAAGCAGAACAGGAGATACGACCTTCTTGTTATAAGTATTTTATATGCGCATTCCGCCTCAATAACATTCCGGAAGAAATCCTTCACTTCATCAAATTTATCGCCAAGAATATTTTTAATTTCGTTCTTATCAATTTTCATATTTCACCATCACATATATTCATTTTTATATCGCTGATTTCCAGTTCAAAACTTCCGTCTTTCTTATATCCGGAAGTAGGAACCAAATCAAAATTTATAATATATTCAAATCCAACAGCCTCATTGTCCCCATAACTGATGCTTTTATCCGTAACACTGAAATGCCTTGAAATGCTGAGTCTGGCTCTTGCACTACTGCCAAAAAGCTGAGCAGGATAACAAAAAAAGCTTTTAACATCGGCACTGTTATCACATATTATAAATCTCAGTTTATTATATGTATTTATGCATTCATTGATTTCCAGTTCATTTTCATTAATTTTGCAAACAAGATTTTTTTCATTTTTATCAATTTCAAAATACGGCTTATAAAAACAAAATGCATCCGGATCCCCCCCGGAAACCGTTATGCAATATTTCCCGTCACTGGTTTCAGACATACACCTGCACTCCGGCAAACAAAAGTTTTGCGCATATGCAACACATTTACTTAATCCGTCAACACTTCTGAACCTTTCGGATACAAGCTCTGATTTATGCCTTTTTTTATTTGCTTCTGCTTCAATTGCTTCCGCTGCCCGCAAAGACTTTTCTATCCGGAACTGATAAAAAGCAATAAACACCGAAACAGCTATCGCCAAAATGTCAATAATAAGACCCGGAGCATCACCATCAGTTTCAAAAGATTTTACTGATTCAAAATTCAGATTTATTATGCAAACCAATACTACACCCAGACATATTCCGGAAATAAGATGGAACTTATAAAGCGAATCTTTGCTGCTTTGAGAAATTTTTTTTATTCTGATTATAGCAAAGAGGTTAACAATCAAAATTATTGCAGCAGCAGCAGCCAAAGCCAAAATATTTAAAAACATATGCCACGTCAATGCAACCCCACCTTTAAAATAATAGAACAATCCACTTTATCAGTTACTTTACCATTTTATCATCCCCCAAAAAAAATGTCAATATTCATCAGGAAAACTTTTGGGTGTTTTGACTAATTTTTGTGTATTTTTTTGTTCAAAGCGTATTAACACGTTTTTGGCAATCAATATTTTGTGAATTATTAACAGGGATTTCACATACAAAACATCTTTTGCTTTATAATATTCTGCCATGCTACCTACAGACGATATAACGATATAAGGCAGTTAACCATAGCCAGCTCGAATATGCCGACTTTATTTTAATGAATTTTACACTTTTGTCCCATCTCTGTTAGCCAGCTTGTCGTGTTTCAATATACAGATCTATATCCTCTAAGATATAGTTTGTTCCTTTCGTGTAATGAACCTCAAGACAACTCACTAAAAAAACGAAACGCAAGCGTTTCTACACCTCATCCGACGGCTTTGCCGCCACCTTCTCCTCAAGGAGAAGGCTTTCGCCCGCAACGGGTTTCTGCATTTTAAAGGGACTGTAAAAA
>JAZSOL010000214.1:0-3506 GCA_045536915.1 Clostridia bacterium | reverse complement strand
CATATTCTTTAGGTAAATTGCTTGTTATTTTATACTCGCTGATACCCATAGGTTTTGACATGTCACGAAGCGAATATTCAGCAACTAAATCGTTTTTGCTTTTACACAAAAGCAAACCAATGGATGGATTATCCGTATCCTTTTTCAAAATGCCATCGACTGCAGATAAATAAAAGTTGAGCTGCCCTGCGTATTCAGGCTTAAAGTCTCCGGTTTTTAGTTCTATTACAACATAAGAACGAAGATTTAAATTATAAAACAGTAAATCTATGTAAAAATCATCGCCGCCTATATTTAAATGATATTGATTCCCTAAGAATGCAAAGCCTGTGCCAAGCTCCAATAACAGTGCAGTAATATCCTTTACCAATGCCTGTTCAATGTCTTTTTCTAACATATCCTCTTTAAAGGGAATAAAATCAAAGATATATGGGTCCTTCATTGTTTGAATTGCCAGTTCACTTTGAGTAGCGGGTAATCTATTTTCAAAGTTAGATATTTTCTCAGCTATAGCTTGTCTTTCATAAAGACCGCTTTCTATTTGATGTGTCAAAACGCTATGTGACCAACCATTTTCAATGGTCTTTTCAATATACCATTTTCGTTTTTCTTGCGTCTTTACTTTATCCATAATCAAACAATTATGCGACCACGGAATTTGTGCAGACAATGTCTGCACAAATTCTTTATCGGTATATTCAGCCGCAAATTTAGCCATATATTTAAGATTTCTCACAGAATAACCCTTTGAATTTGGATATTCAAGTTTAATATCCTTTGCAAGATTTTCAATAAATTTGTTACCCCAAGATTTATTCTCGTTGATAATTGAGCCAATATTATAATAAAGCATTGTAAGCTCACTGTTAACGGAAATTGTTGCCCGAAACCGTGCACTTTCAATCTCGCTTTTAATCGTTTCGATTATGGACAAGTATTTGTTATCATTTATAAGCATATTCTTACACCTCAAATATTTATGTTCCCTTTTTGGATTTTCTTGACAGATATGTAAATATTTTTATCGGCAAACTAATCTTTTGAATTTTATTAAATTTCTCGCCAAATTGGAATTGGTCGCTTGGACAAACCAACAAATTGCTATAACTTCATAATAACCTCAACTTGCTCCACTTGCCTGCTTCCAGTAAGTGTTTTTAAGGTTGTTACTACCTCATTTGATACATTTTCTAATGTGGAATATTTAGTCATAACAGACCTCCTTAGAACATTTACAAATTCTTATTTGTTATTTCAACATAATTCGACACAATTCGAGTTCGTGTCAAGTCAGGCTAAAAAACTTAATCAAACAATAATAATACCACTTATAACCATACTCAAATACACCTATTGTCTAAGCTTTTTTTGTTTGATTTATCAAAAATATGCCTGCCCACGAAATTCACAACCATACTTTTCGAAAACCTGATAACGAAATAAACAATTACTTCCAAAGGAATAATTCCGTTAGAAAATCTGACCAATATTGAACATGCGCCTGTCAATCCAAAATAAAACTGCGTTGATGCAAAATACATAGTATTGTCTGTTAAAGCATTCATAAGATACAACACAACAAGCGGTTTGCCGGGCGAAAACAATCCGCTGAATATTCATCCGGTTTATCCGTCTATCTTTATTTGAATTCATTATATCACAATTAATTTTTATTTACAAGAAATTTTTACTTGTTATATCAAAGAATATATGGTATCATATTAGCGGTGAATAAAATGATAAGAATTACTAACGTAAAAATCCCATATAAGGCTCAGGAAAGTCAATTTCTCAGCTATATTTCAAAAAAACTGAAAACAAATGCTTCTGATATTATAAAATACAAGCTTGTCAGAAAATCGCTTGATGCGAGGAAAAGCGAGAACATTGTGTATGTGTGCACGTTTGACGTCAGTTTTAAAAATGAGAATTCTGTTTTGAAGAAGAACAAATCAGACGTCAGAAAGCTTACCGGCAAGCCATACTCATTTGAATATCAAAACATTTCATCATCTGAAAGACCTGTAATAATCGGAACAGGTCCGGCGGGGCTTTTTTGCGCCCTTATGCTTGCAAGAGCAGGACTTAAGCCTGTTGTTATTGAGCGCGGAGAGTGCGTTGAACAAAGAAAGAAAAGCGTTTGTTCATTTTGGAACGGAGGAAAGCTTAATTTGAATTCAAATGTTCAGTTTGGCGAAGGCGGTGCAGGAACGTTTTCCGACGGGAAGCTCACTTGCGGGCTAAACGACCCAAGAATGGCATTTGTCTCTGAAGAATTTGTTTCTCACGGAGCACCCGAGGACATTCTGACAAATGCAAAGCCACACATAGGCACCGACTATCTGTATGAAACAGTTAAAAACATACGCAATGAAATACTAAGTCTCGGCGGTGAAGTGAGATTTTGCACCCTTATGACCGATATAGATATAAAAAATGGGCACATTGAGGCTGTACGGCTGAAAAATTTGAAAAACGGCGAAGATGAAGTTCTTGAGTGCAGATATCTTGTGTGTGCAATCGGACACAGCGCACGTGAAACATATGAAATGATGCTTAAAAAAGGCTTTGATATGGAGAGGAAACCGTTTTCTGTTGGGGTAAGAATTGAGCATAAAAGAGAGCTGATAAATAAAATTCAGTATAAAGAAGCTTTTGACGACACATCACTTCCCGCTGCCGACTACAAGCTTTCGTGCCATTTTGAAAACTCAAGTGCCTACACGTTTTGTATGTGCCCCGGCGGAAAGGTTGTGGCAAGTGCTTCCGAAGATGAAAAGGTTGTTACCAATGGAATGAGCAATTTTGCAAGAAACGAAGAAAATTCCAACAGTGCCATTCTCGTTTCCGTGTTGCCCAAAGATATTGACGGAGATGATATTCTGGGCGGCGTCAGATTTCAAAGAGAGCTTGAAAGCAAGGCTTTTGTTGCAGGAGGATGCAACTATTTTGCACCGTGTCAGAGAGTTGGAGATTTTTTGGCAGGAACAAAAAGCGAAAATCACGGTGATGTTATCCCATCATATATGCCGGGAGTCAGATATACTGATTTAAACGAAATTCTTCCCGACTTTGTTGCTTCAACACTAAAAGATGCACTCAAAGAATTTGACCGGAAAATGAACGGCTTTGCTTCGGATGATGCACTTCTTACCGGAGTTGAAACAAGAAGCAGTGCCCCTGTCAGGATTCTCAGAGGCGAAAACTTTGAAAGCAACATCAAAGGAGTTTACCCCGCAGGCGAAGGCGCCGGATATGCCGGCGGAATTATGTCTTCAGCTGTTGACGGAATTAAATGTGCAGAAAACATATGCAAAAAAATGGGAATGTAAAAAAAGTCCAGAACGTCAAAAGCATGATTTAAGCCTGATATTAGTGATAAAGTACCTTTTAAAATTCTGAAATTTACACTATATGTTGAAAAACATCGATTTTACGATGTTTTTCTCTTTATTACATAGGAAATTGCGTCAGCAATTGCTTGTAACAACAAAATTTTCCTTATA
>JAZSOL010000206.1:0-23313 GCA_045536915.1 Clostridia bacterium | reverse complement strand
GAAAGAAAAACGGTTCGTCGAGGACGCCGAACCCTACATGTTGTATTGCACACATAATGCGAAAACAATATATGTAGGGGACGGCCTCTCGGACGTCCCGTGAAAATCATTTTGCTGCAGACTCTTTTGAATAATACTTTATGATATTTTTTGATTGTTCGTTTAAATAATTCCTGAAGTCAGACATATTAATATTTATAAATTTATTTAACTTGATTTAAAGTCGGATTATCGGTTCTGTTTAGCAAATAATCAACAGATACATTATGAAAATCTGCAATTCGTATCAGAGTAACGTTGAAAACTTATGTTAACAAATGAACACATAATATTAATCATCTTCTCTGAATTCTTTACCATTTATAAGAAAATCTATTGAAACGTTAAAATATTCAGATAATTTGTTAAGCATTTCAAGACTTGGCTCACGTTTGCCATTTTCATAGTGTGATAATGCTTCGCGTGATATATTTAAATCCATAGCTACTTTAAGCTGATTCAGATTTCTTTCTTTGCGAATTTGTTTCAGACCTTTCATAACAACACCTCTTGACATTATTGTAACATTATGTTACAATGAAAAATGTTACAATACGTAACATTGCGATTGAGTCAGAAAGATCTGATATGTATAGATATTGGAGGAGTTTTTATGAATAGAACGGAATTTACAGCAAATACAGATATCAAAGATACTCTGATTCAAATGTCAGACAATATTTCAGAGCTTAATAGATTAATAGAAAACATTAATGTTCTCACAGAAGAAATGCACACAAGTTTAGTTAATCAAATTGATTCAAAAACAGAAATTGAGCAATTTCGGGTTTGGCATAATGCGGAAGTTTCTTCAATAAAGTCCGGAATGGTGCGCGAATTCGTAATCCGTGCAAACGAAAAAATAAATGATTTGATAAATTTATCTGACAAAAGTGTAATGTTACTAAATAATATTTAAAATAAGAGTTTAGTAATCGATGATTAACTAATGCGTGAAAAACGTACAAAAAATTTCCTTAAACCGGATTATGTGATATGTTCTTAATATTTTTCACAAAACATCATACTCTCGAATATAATAGATAACAGCTATTAATTTCGGGGGTATGATGTTTTGTTGAGCCTTTTATCTTGTGTGTTCTATATGATGTCGGAGGCTGTGTTTCTGGTATCGTATGTATCGGGAACAGCATCGTTTTCAAAACCGCTTTCGGCAAAGGAAGAGGCACAATACATAGAAAAATATCAAAACGGCGATACGGATGCCAAAAATATTCTTATTGAAAGAAACCTGAGACTTGTGGCACACATAGCCAAAAAATATACTCTTAAAGGCTACGACAATGACGACATTATTTCCATAGGCACAATAGGTCTCATAAAAGCCATAGGTTCATTTAAGCCGGAAAAGGGTGTTGGACTTTCAACATATGCGGCACGGTGCATTGAAAATGAAATCCTCATGGCAATACGCTCGGGCAAAAAACTTCAGAATGAAGTATTCCTGCACGAACCCGTGGGCAGGGATAAGGAGGGCAAAGAGGTTACCATTATAGATAAGCTTGGAACTGATGAAGAGGAAGTGTTTGAAGAGGTTGATTTAAAGCTTAAAATAGTTGAGCTTTATAATGCTATGAAAAGTGCACTGAATAAAAGAGAAAAGAAAATTATTGAGCTTCGCTACGGTCTTTGCGGATGCGATGCACTAACGCAAATGGAAATTTCAAAAATGATGGGAATCTCAAGGTCATATGTTTCGAGAATAGAAAAAAAGGCAATAAAAAAGCTTTGCAGAAAAATGGTTGCGGGAAATGAATAAAAGGTGTTTACAAAGAATGGAAAAGGTAATAAAATATTTCAAACCCAATTGATCCATCGTAGTATGCAGACCCTGAGGCAAGATTCTATAACGGTAAGTATTATATATATGTTACCCAGTCATTCGCAGAATATGAACGTCAACTCAACATTGATATGTTTGTGTCTGACGATCTTGAAAACTGGGAAAAGAAAACCAATATTGTAAATAGTGAATGGTGTAATGGTGAATAGGAATTCTCCGACGTAGTATTTATGCACATTACGTTCCCTATTCACCATTCCCTAATTACTATTCACTATTTTGTTAAATCAAAATTTGTTTGAAAAATGGGGAAACTCAAAAATTATTGCCTTGACTTTTTCTTTTATGTTTAGTATAATATAAAGTAAGAAAAGATGGCTTTTTGAATTATAGTCAAAACAGGATGCGGAGGTGCATTAAAATTATATACTTAAAAGTCATAGATAAAAAAGGTGTTTTGAAATTTAAAGAAGAAGGCAAAAACCTTTGCGTTAACTATAATGCCGCTTATGAAGAAGGCGACAAGATAAGAGTTGACATCACTGAAGGCGAATTTGTTGCCGTTAAGCTTGATGAAAAGCTTTGCGAGAGCATTGTTCATATTCCAAATAAGTCGTTCATTTTTGAAGTGCCGGGCAAAGAGCTTATGGCAGGTTATGAGCCGGGGACTTTTTCGGGTGAAAACCACGTACTCTCGGCAAGAGAGCTTGAAGATGATGAGATTTATGCCTACAGGAATATTGCATTAAATCCTCACGACCGTCACGGTGAAGACCGTTTCTTCCCCCACGCGAGTGCAAACTTTGTAACAAGAGGTGACCCGTGCTTTTTTGAGAGAAACGCAATCGACGGTCACTGCGAAAACCAAGGTCATGGTTCGTTCCCGTATCATTCGTGGGCGGGCGGCGCAAGAGACGACCTTGAATACCGCATTGATTTCGGTCAGAAGGTAGAAATTGAAAAGTTCGTTGTATATTTAAGAGCGGATTTTCCGCATGATACATACTGGAAAGCAATCGACTTTGAGTTTTCCGATGGTACAAGCATCACCGGAAACTTCGACGGTATTGCCGATGGTCAGGAGGTTGTGCTTCCTGAGAAGAAAGAAACAGAGTATGTAATACTCAAAAATCTTACGCAAATTTCGTTCCCTCTTTCGTGGGCGGCTCTTTCGCAGATAGAGGTGTACGGTAAATATATCAAAAAGGAGTGGAAAACATTGGAAATCAGAAATGCATCCAATTCAAAAGACGTTAAACATTATACTACAGAAAGACTCAGAGAAGAATTCCATATCAGCAATCTTTTCACTAAAGATAATATCAGAATGGTTTATAGCCATATCGACAGAATCATCACCGGCGGTCTTATGCCCGTGTTACAGGAACTTAAGCTTTCAGCCGGCAAAGAACTTGTGGCAGACTATTTCCTCCAGAGAAGAGAAATGGGATGTATCAACATTGGCGGTAAGGGTGTTATCACCATTGACGGCGTTGAATATGAAATGAACCCCAGAGACGGTATCTATATCGGTATGGGTAATAAAGACATCAGCTTCAAGAGCTGTGATGCACAAGACCCTGCAAAATTCTACATAAGCTCATGTCCGGCTCATACATCATATCCGATTGTTAAAATCGACATCACAAAAGCAAGAAAAGTTCCCTGCGGAAGCGTGGAAGATTGCAACAAGAGAGTTATAAATCAGTATATCCACCCTGAAGTAATGAAGAGCTGTCAGCTTGCTATGGGTCTTACTCAGCTTGAACCCGGTTCCAACTGGAACACAATGCCTTCTCATACTCACGACAGAAGAATGGAAGTTTATCTCTATCTTGATATGGGCGAAAACGATGCAGTGTTCCATATGATGGGCGAACCCACCCAGACACGTCACATCATTATGCACAATGAAGAAGCGGTTATCAGCCCAAGCTGGTCAATTCACTCCGGTGTTGGTACAAAGGCTTATTCCTTCATCTGGGCAATGTGCGGTGAAAATCAGGAATTCGACGATATGGACTTTATTGAAACAAAAGACTTAAGATAATTAAATTTTTGGAGGTAATTATAAATGTTTGATATGAAATCATTTTGCCTTGAAGGCAAAGTAGCACTCGTTACAGGTGCTTCCTATGGTATTGGTTATGCTATTGCATCAGGTCTTGCTAAAGCAGGCGCAAAAATCGTTTTCAACGATATCAAGCAGGAACTCGTAGACAAGGGTATTGAAGCATACAAAGCTGACGGAATCGACGCTAAGGGTTATGTTTGCGACGTAACAAACGAAGATGCTGTGGCAGAGCTTATTGCAACAATCGAAAAAGAAGTTGGAGTTGTTGATATCCTCGTTAACAATGCAGGTATCATCAAGAGAATTCCCATGCACGAAATGAGTGCTGCAGAATTCAGACAGGTTATTGATGTTGACCTCAATGCACCTTTCATTATGTCTAAGGCTGTTATTCCTTCCATGATTAAAAAAGGTCACGGAAAGATTATTAATATCTGCTCAATGATGAGCGAGCTCGGAAGAGAAACTGTTTCTGCTTATGCTGCTGCAAAGGGCGGACTCAAAATGCTCACCAAAAATATCTGCTCCGAATACGGCGCATATAACATCCAGTGTAATGGCATAGGACCCGGCTACATTGCAACTCCTCAGACTGCTCCGCTTCGTGAAGTTCAGCCCGATGGTTCAAAGCATCCCTTTGATTCCTTCATTTTGGCTAAAACTCCGGCTGAAAGATGGGGAGATCCCGAAGACTTAATCGGACCTGCAGTATTTTTGGCTTCAGATGCTTCCAACTTCGTAAATGGTCACGTTCTCTACGTAGACGGCGGTATCCTTGCCTACATCGGCAAACAGCCCAAATAATCCGGCTTAATAATAATTCAATACGAAAATCAAAAAGCTTTGCGCTCTCATAACGCAAAGCTTTTTTATGTGACTTTTTAAATTAATGTATTTATTTTATGGGAGTTATGTGATATAATGAAGTGAAATAGTTGATAAATCAAAATTTAAAACTCTTAACCGTATCTTAACTAATAATATTATATAATAGATTTTCAGAATGTATATTTACGGAGGAATATATGAAAAAATCAATTGTGATAGCAAAAAACACAACAATCACACTTACCATACTTTGCCTTTGCCTTTTATTATGTCTTGCACTCAAACACTTTTCCGGCGACAGTGCACTTATATCTGCAATTTTCGTGTTTGGGGTATATCTTGTTTCTGCTTTAACAAATGGCTACATATACGGCATAACTTCGGCACTTTTGAGTGTGTTGGCAGTTAATTATGCTTTTGATTTCCCGTTTTTTGCCTTTAACTTTACTATAGCTGAAAACATAATATCTGCCGTGATTTTGTTTGTTGTTACCATGATGACCTGTGGACTTACGGCAAAGGTAAGGCATCAGGAAGCAATTAAATCGGAAAGCGATAAGGAAAGAATGCGTGCCAATCTTTTGAGAGCAATTTCTCATGATTTAAGAACTCCGCTCACAACGATTTACAGTTCAAGCTCTGCTCTTTTGGAAAATTATGATAATTTTAGCGACGAACAGCGCCGTGAAATGTTAGGCGGCATAAGCGAAGATTCACAGTGGCTTTACCGTATGGTTGAAAATATACTGTCGATAACCAAGCTTGGCGGTGAACATGTTAAGATTATCAAAACAGAAACGGTTCTTGATGAATTGGTTGATTCGGTTTTGATTAAATTTGCAAAAAGATATCCGAATCAGGTGATAGATGTTGATATTCCGGATGAATTTGTTGTTGTGCCTATGGATGCACTTTTAATTGAACAGGTTCTGGTAAATATTCTGGAAAATGCTGTTCAGCATGCGCAGGGTATGACTTCTTTGGAATTTAAAGTGTTTACCATATCGGATAAGGCGATTTTTGAAATAAAGGACAACGGGTGCGGAATTCCGGATGCAAAGCTAAAGGATGTTTTCAGCGGTATATACACATCGGGCAGTGATATTTCCGACGGAAATAAAAACAATGCCGGAATAGGACTTTCGGTATGCGCTTCAATTATCAGGGCGCATGGCGGTGAGATTAAAGCTGAGAATTCAAAAAGCGGTGGATGCGTATTCCGTTTCACATTGAATATGGAGGATAAATAAAATGAATAACAATAAATATAAAATCCTCATAGTTGAAGATGAAGATAACATAAACAATCTCCTGAAAGCTCTTCTTGAAACAAACGGATATCAGGTGATTTGTGCAAAATCATGCACAAGCGGAAAAATGCTTTTTTCTTCCCACCGACCAGATTTGGTGATACTTGATCTGGGACTGCCGGATTTTGACGGAATGACTTTCCTGAAAGATATCAGAAAGGAATCTCTGGTTCCGGTTATTGTGCTTTCTGCAAGAACGAATGAAAATGATAAGGTTGATGCACTCGATGTGGGAGCTAATGATTATGTTACAAAACCTTTCGGGTCGGCAGAACTTGTTGCAAGAGTGAAAGCGGCTCTCAGAAACTCAAGGCGGGGCGCTGTTGAGGGAAAACTGCCCGGAGGAAGATTCAAATCCGGCAGTCTGGAAATAGACTATGATGCAAGGCGTGTGTATGTTGATAAAACAGAGGTAACGCTCACTCAAACGGAATATAACATCATAGCTTTTCTTTCCGAACATTCGGGAAAGGTTATGACTTATGCTTCAATTATCCGGGATATATGGGGATATAACGAC
Source organism: Clostridia bacterium (assembly GCA_045536915.1). Classification (GTDB taxonomy): domain Bacteria; phylum Bacillota; class Clostridia; order UMGS1810; family UMGS1810; genus RGIG1828. Next base: position 16,738 of record JAZSOL010000206.1, on the reverse strand, counting down.
CTTAACAGCATTAAAAAGCTGCAGGTTAATATGGCAAATATTCGTAAAAAGCTTGGGGATAAGCCAGGGAAGAGCAATTATATTGTGAATGAGCTTGGTGTTGGCTACCGTATGAGTGATACAGATGAATAAAAATTATTGGAGACTGAAAAAAATCAAAGTCACGCTTCGTCTTAAATTCCCGAAACCTGCAAATTGCACCGGCATATTGTAGGCAGTGGCGTTTGACGATATTCCAAAATCGACTTTTTTACAGTCTCCTTTTTATGCTCAAATATTTCTTAACCGCATCTTAACCGGGTTTGGTGTATAATATAGTATAATGAGACACTATGTTTCAAAAACGCATTATCAAACGAGGTGTACATATGACAATATTTGATGTTTTAACTTTAATTGGCGGATTATGTTTATTTCTTTTCGGAATGAATGTAATGGGAGATGCACTGGAGAGAAGAGCCGGAGGAAGCCTGAAAAAAGTGCTTGCAAAGCTCACGCAGAATAAAATAGCCGGATTTTTAACCGGACTCGGTGTAACGGCGATTATTCAGAGCTCATCTGCCACAACGGTTATGGTGGTTGGTTTTGTAAACTCCGGTATAATGTCGCTCAGGCAATCTATTGCTGTTATAATGGGTGCAAATATCGGAACAACCGTAACAGCATGGATATTAAGTCTTGGAGGAATATCCAGCGATAATATGTTTGTCCAGCTTTTAAAGCCTACTTCATTCACACCTGTTCTGGCTTTAATCGGAACAGCTCTTTTAATGCTTGGCAAAACAAGTAAGAAAAAAGATACCGGCACAATACTCCTCGGCTTTGCAACCCTGATGTTCGGTATGGATACGATGTCTTCTGCTGTGTCGGGTCTTAAAGATGTTCCGGCTTTTCAGAATTTGTTTATTATGTTTAAGAATCCTGTTCTTGGTGTTCTGGCAGGTGCTTTTCTCACGGCGATTATTCAGTCGAGTTCTGCATCGGTTGGGATTTTGCAGGCACTTTCTGTTACAGGTCAGGTTTCCTACGGTGCCGCAGTTCCTATCATTATGGGTCAGAACATAGGTACTTGCGTGACGGCGCTTTTGTCTTCTTTTGGAACCAATAAGAATGCAAAACGTGCTGCGATTGTTCATTTATCTTTTAATGTTATTGGAACGGTTATATGGCTTTTGATATTCAGTTTGATATCTGCGCTTTTAAGACCGGCAATTCTCAATGCATCAGCAACATATTTCGGAATTGCCGTTACGCACACCATGTTTAATATTGCGTGCACAGCCTTGCTGTTTCCGATGTCTTCACTGCTTGAGAAATTAGCAATAAAGCTTGTGCCGGATGCAAATAAAGAAGAAGAAAATTCAGAGCTTGATGAAAGACTTCTCGTAACCCCTCCTGTTGCGCTGGAGCGTTGTAATGAGCTTGTTTGCGAAATGGCAGAATCTTCGGTTACTGCGCTTAAAAACGGACTCAATATGCTTACGAGATACGATTCGGCTGTTGCCGAAGAAATTCGCACTGCCGAAGAAAAAGCAGACCACTACGAAGATATTTTGGGAACTTATCTTGTTAAGCTCAGCCGCAATCAGGTAAGCGATACCGACAGTTCTGAAATTTCAAAGCTTCTTAAAGTGATTGGTGATTTCGAAAGAATTTCGGACCACAGCATAAATATTCTTGAATCCGCAGAAGAACTCAAAGAAAAAGATATGCAGTTTACATCTGATGCAATAAAAGAGCTTGAGGTGTTGTGCAGTGCCGTGTCGGAAATTCTCACGCTTTCGTATTTGGCATTCACCAATAACGATTTGAAATGCGCCCGCAATATAGAGCCTCTTGAACAGGTTATTGACGGATTAAAAGCCAAACTCAGAAATGGACACATAAAACGTCTGAAAACAGGTGTATGCTCGATTGAGGCGGGATTTGTGTTGGCCGATTTAATAACAAATCTCGAAAGAACATCTGACCACTGCTCTAATATTGCGGCATGTATTATTGATGCGGCTGAAAATAATATGAATGTTCATCAGTCTGTGAGAATTATGAAAGATAATAATGAGGATTTCAACAATAAATTTTCTTATTATGCCGAAAAATATGCAATAGCTGATTGAAATATTAAAATATAGTTGTTTTACGTTTTGAAAGGAATATATCACATGGAATTTTTATTGCAGATTATTTTACTTTGCGCAGGCTTTGCAATGCATGTAAAGGGCGCAGACTGGTTTGTTGACGGTTCTTGCGGAATTGCAACAAAATTTAAAATACCTCAGCTTGTAATCGGTCTTACCATTGTTGCAATGGGAACAAGCGCACCGGAAGCTGCAGTGAGCATAACGGCAGCTCTTAAAGGAAATGCGGATATAACGGTTGGAAATATTGTTGGAAGCAACATCCTGAATATTCTTATAATTTTGGGACTTTCAGCATTTATAACTCCGTTGGCTGTTGCCAGATCCACCATAAGAACAGAAATACCTTTTATGACAGCGATAACATTTCTGCTTCTCTGGATGGGCTATAACGGTACAATAAGTCTTGTGGAAGGGATTATCCTTTTGCTTGTGTTTCTCGTTTATCTCGGATACTTATTTGTTCTGGCAAAAAAAGACAGAGATAAGGCAGAAGATGATATTAAGGAACTATCTGTTTTAAAAGCTCTGATATGCACAGCTGTAGGTTTGTTTCTTATTGTTTTCGGAAGTAATGTAACCGTTGATGCGGCAACTAAGATTGCTAAGGTGCTGGGATTAAGCGAAAGATTTATTGGTCTTACCATTGTGGCACTCGGAACATCACTTCCCGAGCTTTTCACGTCGGTATCTGCGGCGAGAAAGGGAAATGCGGATATTGCTATAGGAAACATAGTGGGAAGTAATATTTTTAATATTCTGTTTGTTGTTGGTGTTTCGTCATCAATTATTCCGGTGCCGTTTGCGGCGGGCTTCAGATTCGACACTGTTGTTGCGATTGTTGCTTCTGTGATTCTTTTTCTTTGTTCCGTTAAAGACAAAAAATTAAAACGTTGGGCAGGCGTGCTTATGCTCTTGACCTACGCTGTTTATTTTGCTATAATTTTATAATGGCAGATACTCTGTTTTGAAAATGTTTTAGAAAGGTAGTTTGGCAGGATGGCTCATATTTTCACATCAATAAAAGAATCGCTCACTTCGGTTTTGCCTATTGCGATTATAGTTCTGATACTTTCCGTAACCTGCGTATCGTTGGAGACGGGGGTGCTTGTGTTGTTTTTATTCGGAACTGTTTTATTGATTATGGGTATGAGCTTTTTTACCGTTGGTTCAACCGTTTCCATGGAACCTCTTGGTGACGGAATTGGTAAATCGCTAAATAAGAACTCAAAAATTTTACTTCCGCTTATTATATGTTTTGTTCTCGGACTAATCATAACAATATCCGAACCCGATTTGCAGGTGCTTGCTCAGCAGGTTCCTACCATACCCAATGCAATGCTGATTTCGTGCGTTGGTATTGGAGTGGGGGTTTTCTTGAGCATTACCCTTATAAGAAGCAAAAAAGGAATTGCGCTCAGGAGTATGCTTCTGATATTTTATGTTTTGATTATAGGCATGTCTTTTTTTGCGCCGGCTGAATTTGTTCCCACCGCCTTTGATTCCGGCGGAGTAACAACAGGGCCTATTACCGTGCCTTTTATCATGACTCTCGGCGCAGGTCTTGCATCGGTGAAAAAAGGTAAAAACACGGGTGAACACAGCTTCGGTCTGGTGGCTCTTTGCAGCATAGGTCCCATTCTTTCGGTGCTTCTCTTAAGCATTTTCTATAAGCCGAAACCTGCAACTTCTGTTTATGAAATAACAAATGTGTTCACAACAACCGATGCATTCAGACAATTCGTGATTGCATTGCCCGAATTTGCCCGGGAAGTTGCAGTTGCTTTTATACCTATTGTGGTTCTGTTTGTTATTTATCAGATTATAACAAGAAGATTTCATATGCACGGCATACTTAAGATGTGCGTTGGATTTATATATACATATATCGGACTTGTTATGTTTCTTACGGGTGCGAATGTTGGATTTATGCCTGCCGGAAGACTTATCGGCGCAGAGATTGCAGGAAGCTCATTTAAAATAATGCTCATACCGATTGGTATGGTTATGGGCTACTTCGTTGTATCAGCCGAGCCGGCGGTTCACTCTCTTAAAAGACAGGTAAGCGAAATAACCAAAGGTGCAATATCCCAAAAATCCGTTGCAATTGCTCTTTCAATAGGTGTGTCTGTATCGGTGGGGATTTCTATGCTGAGGGTTCTTACCGGTATTCCGGTAATGCCGTTTTTGATTTTCGGATATGCTGTGTCGCTTATTATCAGCTTTTTTGTTCCCCATATCTACACAGGTATCGCCTTCGACTCCGGCGGAGTTGCGAGTGGCCCCATGACATCAACGTTTATGCTCCCTTTTGCAATGGGGGCGTGCGAGGCAATAGGCGGAAACGTAATGACCGATGCATTCGGAATAGTGGCTATGATTGCAATGACACCTCTTATCACAATTCAGGTTCTGGGACTTCATGAACGAAGAAAGCATGTGCGCAGAATCAGAAAACTGCACACTCAAATCAGCATGATAACAGATGATATTATTTTCTTTGACGGGGAGGGGGAGTTATATGAGTAAACGGCCAATGGTGCTTTTGTCGATTGTGGAAAGAGACAAGGGCAAAAAACTCATAAAGGTGCTGGAAAACATCAATATACGCATGAATTTTCAATGCGTTGGTTTTGGAACAGCTCCCACCGAAATGTTGGATATATTCGGACTTGGCTCGAATAATAAAGATATAATAATAAGTCTTGCGGCAGAAAACACGGTTAAAGATATGATGGCGGATTTCGGAACTTCTTTTGAAAGACACACGATGTTTGGCGGACTTATGATTATTCTGGAAACGAGTGCCGCAAGCAGGGTGCTGACGGAACTTCTGAGCCACAACATTCCAAATGTAACGGAGAAAGGAAACGGTGCTATGAAAAATGAACACCATAACAATTTGATTATAATATCGTTAAATGAAGGCTATTCGGATAATGTTATGCAGGTGGCACGAAAAGCCGGTGCCACAGGCGGAACGGTTATCAAAGGCAGACTTGCAGACATTGAAATTGTTGCGGAGCTTGAAAACACCGAAATCGATGAAGAAAGAGAAATACTTTTCATATTGGCTCCTCTTAAAACAAGCAAACAAATTATGGAAGATGTTAACCGTGAGTTTGGAATTAATTCCAAAGCAAACGGAATAATAACCGCCATTCCAACGGAAAAGGCATATAAGATATGATAGAATGTGAGATGGAAAACCTTGAAAGAATACTTGGCAGGAATAGATGTTGGTTCAACCACAGTAAAGCTTGTGCTTACAGATGAAAATAAAAATATTATGTTTGCAAACTACCGCCGCCATCAGGCGCGCACCAAAGAAACTTTGCTTGCGCTTTTGCTTGAAGCAAAAGAAAAGCTTGGTTCGTGTGTGTTAAAAGTTGCAATAACGGGCTCGGGTGCAATTAATCTCTCTGAATATCTCGGAGTTGATTTTGTGCAGGAGGTTGTTGCAACAGCAGGCGCAATTGAATTTTTTTCGCCGCAAACAGATGTGGCAATAGAGCTTGGCGGTGAAGATGCAAAAATCATATATTTTTCAGACGGAATTGAAGAGAGAATGAACGGAGTTTGCGCCGGAGGTACGGGGTCTTTTATCGACCAGATGGCATCTCTTATGCAAACAGATGCATCCGGTCTCAATGAAGAGGCAAAAAAATATGAGCAAATATATCCCATAGCCGCAAGATGCGGTGTTTTTGCCAAAACAGATATTCAGCCTCTTATTAACGAGGGTGCAACCAAGGCTGATTTGGCAGCATCCATTTTTCAGGCTGTTGTGAACCAGACTGTTTCGGGTCTGGCATGCGGAAAACCGATTCGCGGAAAAGTTGCTTTTCTTGGCGGTCCTCTTCATTTTCTCACGGAACTCAAAAAAGCTTTTATAAAAACATTGAATCTTACGGACGAAACAATTGTTGACCCTGATAATTCACATTTGTTTGCCGCTCTCGGCTCTGCAATTGAAGCGGAAAAATCGGAAAGCACCCAAATTGATAGTCTGATAGAAAAACTGGATACCAATGAAAATATCACCTTTGAAATGCCGAGACTTGAACCTCTTTTTGAAGATGCGGATGAATACGCAGAGTTTTCAAAAAGGCACGAAAAGGCAGTTGTTCCAAAAGAAGATATTAAAAACTACACCGGGGATTGCTTCCTCGGAATTGATGCGGGTTCCACCACCACCAAAATCGTGCTCACGGGCAACAGCGGTCAGGTTTTGTATTCGTTTTATGCAAACAACGAGGGTAATCCTGTGGAAACAGCAAAAAAAGCACTTTTGGAGCTTCAAAAAATTTTACCGTCGGGTGCAAAAATTGTCAGAACTTGTTCCACCGGCTACGGAGAGTCTCTTCTGAAAGCTGCTTTCTCTCTGGATGACGGCGATGTGGAAACTATAGCTCACGCAACTGCGGCGGCGTTTTTTAATCCGGATGTTGACTGCATTGTGGATATCGGCGGTCAGGATATGAAATACATAAGGCTTAAAGAACGTTGTGTTGATTCTGTAATTTTAAATGAAGCGTGCTCCTCGGGTTGCGGTTCGTTTGTTGAAAACTTTGCTTCGTCTCTGGGGCTTAAAGTGGATGAATTTGCCAAAAAAGCTATTTGGAGCAAAAGTCCGGTTGACCTCGGTACACGTTGCACAGTGTTTATGAATTCCAATGTGAAGCAGGCTCAGAAAGAAGGCGCTGAGGTTGCCGACATCTCCGCAGGTCTTGCATATTCTGTGGTGAAAAATGCTTTGTTTAAGGTTATTAAGCTTTCAAACGCTGCAGAGCTTGGACAAAACATCGTGGTTCAGGGAGGAACTTTTCATAATAAAGCCGTTTTGCGTGCATTTGAAAAAATAACAGGCGCAGAAGTTATCTGCCCGGATATATCGGGTCTTATGGGTGCATTCGGTGCGGCTCTTATTGCCAGAGAGAACTATGCGGGAAAGAAAAGCTCAATGCTTTCTTTTGAAGAAATAAATAAACTTGAATATACGTCTTCTTCGTTAAGATGCAAAGGCTGTTCAAATAACTGTATGCTCACGGTGAATAAATTTTCAAACGGTAAAAGCTTTATAAGCGGAAACCGCTGCGAAAAAGGACTCGGCAATGCGGAGAATAAAGAAAAATCACCTGATATGTTTGAATATAAGAGACGCAGGATTTTCAACTACGTTTCTCTTGCCGAATGCGAAGCAACAAGAGGAGTAATCGGCATTCCAAGAGTTCTCAATATGTATGAAAATTATCCTTTCTGGGCAACGTTTTTTAAAGAACTCAAATTCAAAACCGTGCTTTCGCCTTTTTCAAGCAGAAATATCTACGCACTCGGAATGGAAACAATTCCCTCGGAATCGGAATGCTATCCGGCAAAGCTTGCCCACGGTCACGTTCAGTGGCTTATAAATCAGGGAATAAAAACCATTTTCCATCCTTGCGTATTTTACGAACAGCGTGAAACGAAAAAGGGTCAGAATCATTTTAACTGCCCTATGGTTGTTTCCTATGCGGAAAATCTGAAAAATAATATAGACGATATAACCTATGGAGAAATAGAATACATACGTCCCTTTATTGCATTTACAAATGAAAAAACTGTTGCCGGAAGATTAACAGAGCTGTGCCGTAAATGCTGGAATATAGACGAAAAAGAAGTCAGAAAAGCCGTGCACAAGGCGTGGCTTGAGCAACAAGCCGCAAAGCAGGACATACGGCTTGAGGGAAAGAGGATTTTACAGCAGCTTGAAAAAGAAAACAAGCGCGGAATTGTTCTTGCCGGAAGACCTTATCATATCGACCCGGAAATTAATCACGGCATTCCCGAAATGATTTCATCCTACGGATTTGCAGTGCTCACGGAAGATTCTCTGCCCATTGAATTCAAACCCCACCGACCGCTTCGTGTGGTTGACCAGTGGGTGTATCATTCAAGACTCTATTCGGCGGCTGAATTTGTGTCGATGACAAACAATCTGGAACTCATTCAGCTTAATTCTTTCGGTTGCGGTCTCGATGCGGTAACAACCGATCAGGTAAGCGAAATTTTAGAGGGAAGCAATAAATTATACACGCTTCTCAAAATTGATGAAATCAATAACCTCGGTGCTGTGAGGATTCGCATAAGAAGTCTTATTGCCGCAATCAGATTAAGAGAACAGCGCAGTGTTACTTCAAAATATAAACCGCCGGTATATAAGCGTTCTGAATTTACCAAAAAAATGAAGGAAGATGAATACACCATCATTGCACCGCAAATGAGTCCCATTCATTTTGATATCGTGGGACCCGTGTTTAAAAAGCACGGGTATAATGCAGTTATTCTCGATAATGACAACCGCAGTGCAATTGATACGGGTCTGAAATTTGTGAACAATGATGCCTGCTTCCCGTCCATTACGGTTGTGGGGCAGATTATGGAAGCAATACTTTCGGGTAAATATAATACCAACAGACTTGCAGTTATTATGTCGCAAACGGGAGGATGCTGCAGAGCAAGCAACTACGTGAGCTTTATCCGACGCGCTCTCGATAAGGCCGGACTTTCCCACATTCCCGTTATATCACTCAATATCAACGGTATGGAGAAAAATGAAGGGTTCAGATTAACCCCGGGGTTCCTTTGCGATGCCGCAAAAGCACTTGTATATGGCGACCTTTTTATGCGTTGTCTCTACAGAGTACGTCCGTATGAACTCGTGCAGGGCTCGGCTGATAAGCTGCATGAAAAATGGCAGGCTATTGCCATAGATTCTCTCACAAACAAAAAGAGTAAATATACTCATAAGGACGTTTGCCGCGGAATTGTGGATGCGTTCGACAATCTGCCGATTGATGAAACCCTTATAAAACCCAGAGTGGGAATTGTTGGCGAAATATTGGTTAAATATATGCCTCTTGCAAATAATCATCTTGTGGAGCTTCTGGAAAAAGAGGGGGCAGAGGCAGTTGTGCCGGATATGATAGACTTTTTCCTTTATTCAATCTACAACAACCACTATCAGGCAGATTATCTCGGCAAGCCAAAGTCAAAGCATTTTGTGGCAGATGGTGCAATAAGCGTAATAAATATGCTCAAAAAACCTGCCGCTGATGCTCTGGAAAAAAGTGTGCGTTTTGAAGCACCCATTCCCATAAAGAAAATTGCCAAGCTTGCCAAACCGATTCTTTCTATTGGAAATCAATATGGCGAAGGCTGGTTTTTAACCGGTGAAATGGCGGAATTGCTTTTGTCGGGCGTTCCAAATATAGTGTGCATTCAGCCTTTCGGATGTTTGCCGAACCACGTTGTGGGTAAGGGGGCAATAAAAGAACTCAAACGCAGATATCCCTATGCCAACATAACAGCTGTTGACTATGACCCCGGTGCAAGTGAGGTTAATCAGCTTAACCGCATAAAGCTGATGCTTGGCACGGCAAAAAAGAATAAAGATGATTTGAAAGACTGCGGGAACAAAACAATGCACACTGATAAGGCTCAGGCTTCGGATGCGGTTTTTAAATAAGGTTAATGCAGCATTATAACTTTTAAAAAATTGCAAAATCATAAAAAAGAAAATCATCTTGACAAACACACTTATGATATACTATTATATATTTAATGACATTACTAATAACTTTAAGAAGAGGTTTAAAATGAAGAAATTATTAAGTATCTTTTTGATTGTATGTGTATTGTTTTCAACATCAGGAGTGTATGCACTTCCTCAGGGCTCGTCATTAAAAGCCACTGAACCGTATCTTGGCGTGCTCAACAGAGCATGGGAGGTCGGCGGCGGAACAGGAGTGCTTAAATATGTTAAGTTCACCGACATCAACAGCGACGGAACCGAAGAAATGCTCGGCATTTGCACGACCAATGATTTCGGTGCATCCGTGGCGGCATATCTGTTCAGCTATACCGGCAGTGACGTTGAAGATTATAAGCTGGCAGACTTAGTGTATTTCAATGACTTTTCAACCAATCTGGGCGGAGTTGATATTTTTGCCCAAAACGGTAACTGCATCGTAAGAGATTCCACATATCTCACGGGGGTTGCCAGCGGGTTTGACCCGCCACATACGGTGATGTATAATGAGCTTTCAGTAAATGATGACGGCAAAATTGTTCAGGGGATATACGATTCCTATTTCGCCGAGGGCGGATATCTGGATGCTGACGAAAACAGCTATGAACAGGCAACACCTGAAAACGAGAAAAAAGCCATCATATCCCGATGGGAAAAAGGGAACAAAATCAGCGTTTTTGCCTTTGGGGAAAGAGATTATGCTGGTTGCCCGAAGCTCGTGGTTGACAGTGACTATATGTCGCGTGAGCAGGCGGTGGATTATCTCAGAAACAAAAGGGATAATATGATAAAAGAAAGCTATTCGGGATTTTCGGAAGTCACATCTTCATATCCCGATGAAGATAAAGCCGCAATTTCAAAGCTTCTGAGTAATTTCTATGTGAGAGACCGAAAGGTTTATGCACTTCTTGGCGAAGACGAACTGATTGAACTTGCATATGAAATTCTTGCCGATACAACGCTTGAAGATTATATTTATCCGGTGGATACTTTTCCGGTTAATGCCGGCGGTTGCCTCGAAGTGTATAACACTGATGACGTGGAAGACCTTATCTATTCGCTCACCGGCTGCGGGGTGGACTACAGAACCCACACCTGCCTTGAAGAGCGTTGCACCATAAGAGATCAGGAGCTCCATACATGGGTAGAAGTGGGGCAGGACGTTCTCGATAAAGTGAAAAACCGTGACCTCGTGGTTATCCACACAAGTGAAATGGGTGAATATCCGGCTGCGCAAATAAAGAACATTTTTGAGATTTCATCCGATAAATTGCTTGTTTTGTATGACTATACGTTTTATGACCCCGTGTATACATATGCCGTAGTGGGCAAAAGGTTCTACGGCGGCCGCAATGAATATTATATGATTGAGCAGGGCGGTAAGGACTTTGCGGATTCCTCATATTTCAATAAATATGTTGAAATATCACGTGAACCGTCCAATGTGAGCATTGATTATTCTGCAGTTGGAAAATATTCAACTCCGGAGCAGTATGTTGAATACCTCAAAACACTCATATCAGGCGTGGCACCAAACGACAGTGCAAAAGAAGATATTGCTAAATATATTGAATATGCAATAAAAAATTCGTGCACCGGACTTGTTGAAGTTAAGGGTAAAAAAGCCATGGTTACCGCAGATGATGTGCTGGCAGAAATTGAAAAAGCCGAAAAGCTTCGTTCCGACGGTGAAAAGGTGCTCGCTGAAAACGGAATAACTCTTAATAAGGCTTTGAAAATTGAACTTAAGCTCGATACCTCCGGCGGCAATCTCAAACGGGGAATAACGGTTGAGTTTGATAATAAACTCTCTGAACTTGCCGGAAGATTTAATGGTATAACAGTTATTTTAGATGAAAACCGTCAGAGTGTTGGTGTTCTTTCATCACAACTCGCAAAAACAGAAGGTGCATGCGTGAAAATTCGCAAAGATGGCAAAAAATATGTTTTGCAGTTTATGGATGCAAATGGAGAAAAGATTCAGGAGTGCGGCGGAAAATTCACCTTCGCCTTTGAATCCGGAAGCGAATATAACACAGTGCTTTATGAAAAAGACAATGAGAAAAATATCTGGGGCGGAATAAATGATATGTCGAATAAACTGATTGAATTTATGACGTCATATTCGGGAACATATTACGTTGAAGAGAATATGCCCGATATTTCAGACATCGACGGGCTCACCGATGAAGAAAAAGAAGCTGTGCTCTATATGGTGTCGAGAGGATATTTCACCCTTGAAAACGGATGCTTTAATCCCTACGGAAGCCTTTCGCGTTATGATTTCACCAAAATTCTCGTTGGTATTTTCTATGCAATGGACTATAATGCTGAGTGTACATTCGATGATGTTTCAAATGATAATCCGTATTATGACTATATTGCATCCTCGCAGAAAGAAGAAATCGTAAAAGGCTATGAAGACAATACCTTCAAGGGGAATAAGAATGCATCCAGGGAAGAAGTAATATCCGTTGCATCCCGAACCCTTGCCGGCAAAAAAGAATATTCCTATCCTCAAAACACTGATGAATATATTCAGTTCGTGGACAACGAAGAAATCACCGGCTGGGAAAATCAGTATGGAGAAATCGCACTCGCCGTGCGTGAGGGTCTCATAGATAAAGGAGGCATTCTTGCTCCGAGAGCAAACATAACACGTGTTGATGCAGCTGTCATACTCTATCGCCTGTATGTGCTTTTGTATGGCGATATCCCCGCCAAAATCAATACCAACACAACATCCTCCGCAGGCTCTGCGTTGCCCGTTGCGGCGGCGTGTGGTGCAGGAATTGCAATAGCTGGCGGCGTTGCAGTGTTTGTTTTGAGAAAAAGAAAATTAAAAGCAGTGCCGGGCATTGAAAAAAGTGAATGATAATTTTAGATGTGATAGAGAAATATCGTGTTTAACGTTGTTTCATAGTAGGGCAGGGGCAAGCCCCTGCCGTCTGATGCCATTAATTAGAAGAGGCTGTATAACGGTTCGTCGAGGACGCCGAACCCTACAAATTGCTGTGTGTATATATTATGTACACAATATGTGTAGTACAACGTAACATCTAAAACTTTACGTTTGATGTGCCGAAAACGGTTCGTCGGAAACCGCCGAACCCTACAATGGTCAAATTTTAAATGTTACAAGGTAGTAGGGGACGGCCTCCCGGACGTCCCGAAAAATCATTTTTCTACAGCTCCTTCGATATAATAACCTTGTCTTACACATCGGTATATCAAAATTTGCAACATATTTTTGTTAGCTTGATTTTAAAAAAACCTGCAAAACTGTTCAGCTTTGAACCGGTTTGCAGGTTTTTAATCTGTATAAAAACAATCAGATTCCCATTTTACAACGTTTGTGTCAATATATTCCCAAATTTTGCGGTAGTCGTTTTCGTTTCTTATTATATGGTCGTGAAATGAACGTTGCCAGATATTTTCGCCATATTTTTTATTGCAAAATCTTTTAAATGTTGATATAAAATTAGGGATAATTGTGTTATATTTGTTTGTCATATCAGGTAGACTTGTAGGGGCCGGCGTCCCCGACGTCCCGGAATTTGAATAAGAATCCTGAGCAGTAATTGATAAAATCAAATGTATATGATTCGGCATAATAACATATTTATCAATTGTTATAAAATCGTAAAAATCATTCATTTCATTTAAATATCTATCCGCAATTTCGCCGTATTTTGTTAATGTGTTATTCGGGACGTCGAGGACGCCGTCCCCTACGGATATGTCAGACAATATCTTTTTTCGCTTTTCCGTACACACCGTAACAAAATACGCGCCAACCGATGAATAATCAAATCCTTTCAGCCGTGTTGCTTTTCTTTTTGGTAAATCCGTTTTATTTTCCATAAACAGCCTCACAGGTTAAGTTTATTCCCAGCTTTTTAAACAGAGTTTCGTCAACCTGCGAAAGAATAACTGTAGAGTGTGCTTCTGCACCGCGAAGTGAGTTAATACCTTCAAGAGCCTTTCGGGCAATTGGGTCACTCGATGCGCAAATTGAAAGTGCAATCAGAGTTTCGTCCATGTGAAGTCTTGGGTTTTTGCTTCCGAAATGGTTCGTTTTGAGATTCTGAAGAGGCTCTATTACCTCCGGCGACATAAGATGCACCCCGTCTTCAATTCCTGTTGCGGCTTTGAGCGCATTTAAAAGAGCTGCGCTTGATGCACCAAGAAGCGGTGATGTTTTGCCGGTAACGATTCTTCCGTCGCTCAGCTCTATTGCGCAAGCCGGTTCCAATGTGCTTTCGGCTTTTTCAAGAGCTTCGCTCACAACTCTTCTGCTATCCGGCGTAACTTCTGCCTGCTTCATTATAAGCTGCATCTTTAAAAGCACATCATCATCGGCTTTGCCGTTGGTTTTGTCTTTTAAAACCTGATAGTATCTTCTGATTATTTCTTCTTTCGATGCTTCACACACTGCTTCGTCATCAATAATGCAGTTTCCTGCCATGTTAACTCCCATATCTGTTGGGGATTTGTAGGGGCTTTCGCCGAGGATTTTTTCAAATATTGCATTGAGCACGGGGAAAACCTCAATGTCGCGGTTGTAGTTTACTGTGGTTTCACCATAGGCTTCAAGATGGAACGGGTCAATCATGTTAACGTCGTTTAAATCAACCGTTGCCGCTTCGTATGCAAGGTTCACGTGGTGCTTTAACGGCAGATTCCACACGGGGAAGGTTTCGAATTTTGCATATCCGGCTTTTGTGCCGCGTTTGTTCTCGTGGTAAAGCTGAGAAAGGCAGGTTGCCATTTTTCCGCTTCCGGGCCCCGGAGCCGTCACAACCACAATAGGTCTCGTTGTTTCCACGAATTCGTTTTTTCCAAAACCTTCATCGCTCACAATGTATTCAACATTTGAAGGATACCCCGGTATCATATAATGAAGAAAAACTTTTATGCCCATGTTTTCCAGGCGTTTTTTGAAAACATCTGCGGCACTCTGACCGCTGTATTTGGTGATAACAACGCTTCCCACCAGAAGACCGAGACTCTTGAATGCATCTATAAGGCGGATGGTGTCGAGGTCGTAGGTGAGGTTGTAGTCACTTCTTACCTTGTTTTGAACTATATCTATTGCACTTATAACAATAACAATTTCAAGCTTGTCTTTGAGATGCATAAGCATTTTGATTTTGCTGTCCGGTTCAAACCCCGGAAGAACTCTTGAAGCGTGGTAATCGTCAAATAGCTTTCCTCCAAGCTCTAAATATAACTTGTCGCCAAATTTCAGAACTCTTTGCCCAATATGTTCCGATTGCATCTTTATATATTTGTTGTTGTCAAAACCGATTTTTCTGTTCAAATTATTCATCCCCCTCGCATCATTTGCATAACGATTTATATTATACAACATTTTTTTTGTTATTGCAAGAGTGCATAAGCATAAATTTTGTGTATATTGTATATTGATTATTTTGGATAAATAACATATACTTATATTGTGGATTTGTATCCACACTTTACGAGAAAATGATTATGTGTCATTCTCGCCCTTAAGCGGTTATCCTATTCCGTAAAATAGGACCTGAAAAAGCGGTTATTTCATACCGAAAGTTGAAACCGAAAAAAGCGGTTATCCCATTCCGGAATATGGGACTTAAAAAATGGCGAGATATTTTATCTATCTCGCCATTACTCATATGGGAAAGGAGTTTGTATGAAGACATTAAGATTATATAAAGTGACAGATGAATATATTCGATATTTACATAATAGAGATAATAAAGTTCAGTATAATAAAAATGCTCATCGTCCTTATGTTGGTATTGTGTTTAAATTCAGTAGCTTTAATTATTTTGTTCCTATGGAATCACCAAAGCCTAATCATATCAATATGAAAAACGGGAAGCATATTCTCAAGTTGAAAAATGGAGAGTATGGGATATTGGGGTTTAACAATATGATTCCTGTGCATAAAGATGCATTGATTGAGTTTGATATAAATAGTGAGAATGATGAGAAATACAAAAGGTTGCTTCAAAGACAGATTGCAGTTTGTAATCGCATGAAAGCGGATATTTTGAATCATGCACAAATGACATATTTTGATGTCGTTACTAAAAAGAATAAATTTCTTGTTGGGATTTCGTGTGATTTCAAACTTCTTGAAAAAACATGTGGGTTATATAATAAAGAATATAGTGTGAAAAAACACATAAAAATAACATTATAATCAACGAATAATTTTAAAAACCATTGATTTTTTGAATGTAAATGATATAATATGTGTAAAATATATCCAAAGCAGGTAATTAGATGCAAAGAAAAATAATGGATTATTTGAAAACGGTATAAAAACGGTTCCGCTTTATGCAGCGTTTTGTATATGATTGAGGCTGTAGTAAAATGAAAAATAACGGTTCGTCGAGGACGCCGAACCCTACAAATTGCTGTGTATATATATTATGTACACAATATATGTAGGGGACGGCCTCCCGGACGAAGCGGAAAAATCATTTTGCTGCAGCCTTTGATATATAGCTTAATATATCCCCTTAATCAGATAATGGAATTTATTCCTTTGTTTTAAATGTGAAAAACTTGTGTATATTTTGTGGATATATCACAAAATATAGTGGATTAAGAGGGGTAAAATAGCTTTATGAACAAAACATCTTTGTTAAATTTGTTCAAAATACTCAAATTTCAAAATTTTGGATTTTAGGTCTTGATTTTATTCGATTTAGGGTTTATAATGGTAGCATGAGTATAATGAAAGTGGTGGTTTGTCTTTATTGCAGTTTGAATAAAGGCTTGGTACGGATTTCATTGTAAACAAAATATTTTATAGAAAGAGGTGGAAAAGAATTATGAAAAAGTTTGGAAAAATTCTTGCAATGGTAATGGTGGCTCTTATGATGATGAGCACTATTTCTTTTGCAGCAGCTCTCGAAGATCCGGCAGTTGACGGTGATATGGTAACCGTAGTACTCGGCGGACTCGTAGTTGGCGAAGAAGCAACAATCCTCGTTGTTAACGAAGGAACAGAACTCGAAGATATCACATCTGA
>JAZSOL010000037.1:0-24316 GCA_045536915.1 Clostridia bacterium | reverse complement strand
TCACAGAACGACATGGCTACGATCCGACTTTCAAAATTTATCCACATTGTAATTTCATTTTTAGATTCACTCCAAATCGTGTATCTGTGCGATTTTTAGCGACTTTATTTTTGGAAAATGGGGAAACTCAAACAAAAAGTTTCGGGTTCCCCGATCTTTTTTAATGGAAAAGCTCAAGAAAAAAAGAAATAACCCCTGATTACCATTTTCTCAACCGGTAATCAGGGGTTATTTCTGTTCATTCTTGATATCTAACATCCTTGGTTAACCTCTCTTTCTTAAGATACCAAACCGTCTTTTGGTTCTGACGCATTTTCATTTTCTTCCGATGCATCTTCATCCCTTAAGACCGAAGATTTTATAACTTCCGATGAAAGCTTTGCTTCATATTTTTTTCTTTGGTCATTTCTCTATGTCATACGTTTTACACACCGTCGTGTTTTTGCGGTTTAAAAATTTTCCGGGGCTCTGTACTTTTTATTCCATGCCTTTTTATTATCTTTTTCACCGCTGTTTTACTTTTAAGACCAATTATTTTTTAACTTCATCTGAAAGTTAATGTCTCAAATTCTCATTGGACTGTACCTTCCTTTCTCTTGGTTCACTTATAATATATCATATATCACCTGGATTTTCAATTGACATATTATTAAAAGATACATAGCAGTTTTTGTTTAAATAGCAGAAATTGCCTTTCCGGCAAATATTTTTATTTACACACGAATTTCATTTGTGGTATAATTATATTATGGTTTTTCAAAAATCCGCGTAATTTTCTGTTGCAAAATATCCAAAGCAACAACGCGCGTATTTTAAAATAATTTACGGATTCGACAAATATTGAAAATTATTTTCGGGAGATATTGACAACCAACAAAAAAAATATTATGATATAAAAAAATAAAGTGAATAAATTGCCGTGTGAAGTTTGCTGAAAAAGCTTGCTGCCCAAGGAGTAAAACTCTCAGGCTTCCCTTTCGGGATGATGACTGCAAACGGACGGCTATCCGGAGAACCCTGCTTTAGGCAGGTGCCGAAGGTGCAAAAGCATTTATGCTCTAATCTCTCAGGCAAAAGGACGGAATTAATATTCGGTGTAGCAGCCGTATTGAATTTTGTGTCTTAGAGTCGGGCTTTTTGCTTGACTCTTTATTTTTTAATATTTTCAAAGGAGAGAAATCTATGTTAGACTCAATCACAAATTTCAACAATGTGATTAACGGATTCGTTTGGAATTACGGTCTCTACCTTCTCATTGCAGTTGGTGTTATTATGACTGTTATCACAGGCGTGTTCCAGATATCACACATCGGTCATTGGTTTGCCAATACCCTCGGAAGCCTTTTCAAAAAAGACGTTTCCGGTCACACCAAAGGCAAATCAATTTCTCAGTTCCAGGCGCTTTGTACCGCTCTTGCGGCAACAATAGGCGTTGGTAACATCGCCGGCGTTGCTGCAGCTATTGTTGGCGGCGGTCCCGGTGCAGTATTCTGGATGTGGGTTGCAGCATTCTTCGGAATGATGACAAACTACTCAGAAAACGTTCTTGGTATTTTCTACAGAAGAAAAAATGAAGACGGCGAATGGTCCGGCGGTGCTATGTATTACCTTGAAAAAGGTCTTGGCGCAAAAAAAGGCTGCAAAAAAATCGGTAAGGTTCTTGCTGTTCTTTTCTCAATCTTTGCTATTCTCGCTTCGTTCGGTATCGGTGCTATGGGTCAGATCAACAAAATCGTTGTTAACGTTGTTGATGCGTTCCAGATCCCGGCTCTTGCTTCAATACCCGTTGGCGGAGTAAGCCTCTATCACATCGTTCTCGGTGTTATTCTCGTTGTAATTGCCGCTCTTATAACACTCGGCGGTCTTAAAAGAATTGCAAACTTTGCCGAAAAAATTGTTCCGTTTATGGTTGTGCTCTTCGTTTTGGGCGGTCTTATTGTAATCGGCATAAACTTCAGCAAAGTAGGTGCAGCGTTTGGCGCAATCTTCTCTATGGCATTCACAGCAGAAGCTGCATGGGGTGCTGCAGGCGGTATTGCAATTAAAGAAATCATAACTCTCGGTTGTAAGAGAGGTGTGTTCTCCAACGAAGCAGGTCTCGGTTCATCGGTTATGGTTCACTCCAACTCAAACGTTGTTGAACCTGTAAGACAGGGTATGTGGGGAATATTTGAAGTGTTTGCCGACACTATGGTTGTTTGCACAATGACAGCTCTCGTTGTTCTCACATCAGGCGTTATCGACCTTGATACCGGTCTTCTCATTGAAGGAGCAACTGATGCAAACCTTGTTGCAAAATCATTCGGAACAATTTTCAGCCATTGGGGTGAAAAGTTCATCGCTATAGCTATTCTCCTCTTCGCTTTCACCACAGTTCTCGGTTGGGACCACTACGGTTCAAAATCATGGGAATACCTTTTCGGCACAAAATCCGCAAAGATATACACAGTTATTCACCTTGTAACAATCTTCCTCGGTGCTGTTCTCACATCATCTCTTGCATGGGATATTTCAGATACCTTCAATGGTCTTATGATGATCCCCAACCTTATCGGTGTGCTGGCACTTTCCGGTACTGTTGTTGCAATCACCAGAAACTATGTGCAGCGTAAACTCAAAGGCAAAGATATCAAGCCTATGATTTCCGCTTTCCCTGATGTTCAGGAAGAACAGGAAAAGAAACTTTAATTTATCCACAAACAAAGAGGCTGTAGCAAAATGAAAAATAACGGTTCGTCGAGGACGCCGAACCCTACAAATTGCTGTGTGTATATACTATGTACACAATATATGTAGGGGACGGCCTCCCGGAGAAAACCGGAAAAATCATTTTGCTACAGCTTCTTTTTTGTGGAAGGCCTAAATTTTGATTTGTAGGGGAGATAAAGCTAAATTTTGAGCTACGCTCAAAGCGAAATTATCAAACTGCGTTTGATAGCTAAATTGTTTTTTCAAAACAGCTAAATTAAATTCGCCTAAAGCTGCCCGCAGGGCAATTTAGCTGTGCAAAGCCAATTTAGCTACGAAGTAATTTAGCTCGCCGTAAGGCGAATTTAGCTATTTAGATTTATCGGGCAACTGCCCGATAAATCTAAATCTCCTATTGCTTTGTGGGTGAAGCACCATAGGTTTTTTTGAAAGCCTTATAAAAATTTGAATAATTTCCAAACCCCGCCTCCACGCTTGCATCAAGCCACGAATGACCTTGGTCGGCAAGCTCCAGGGTGAGGGTCATTCTTTTTAATGTTATGTATTTGTTGACAGTGAATCCTGTGTGTACTTTAAAGCTGTGACACAGATGGCTTTTGCTTATGTAGAAAATCTCTGCAATTTTGTTGAGATTGAGGTCTTCTCTGATGTGTTCGTTTATGTAGAGAATAATATCTCTTATCTGTTTGCTGTAGTCGGCGGAGTCATTTAAAAGCATGTTGCTATACACATCAGATTTGCTCATTTTGTGATTTATAATATTCAAAAGATAAAGAAGCTCTGTAACCTTGCATTTTGCAACATTCTGATTGTCACTTTCGTCTTCAATATATTTTGCCATACTCTCCGCCAGCGTGTCGATTCTGTATTTTTTTACCAACTCTGCAGGAATAAAATTGTTTGTTCCAAGCGGTCTGTTTAAAAATACGTTTTTGTATCTTTCGCAGTTGTTTTGGTTAAAAAAATTGTTGTGGATTTCAAACACAATAGCCTCGTATTTGTAGTCTCCGGTAGGCTGAATGTTGTGCATTTCCGAGTTCCTTGTAAATATGAGGTCGTAGGGCTTTATAGGGTAGTGGTTTCCTTCCACAACAAACTGAGCATTCCCGTTTAAAAAAAGAATTACTTCGTGAAATTCGTGATGATGCAGTGTCCAGAATATGTCGGAAGTCGGTTTGTGTTTCATATCGTAAAATCCGAATCCGTGCTCGTTTTTATAGTTATAAACTCTCATTTCATAACCACCTCATATGTATTATACATCATTTGTGCAAGAATTGCAATGTTTTTTGCAATAATCAGAAAGATTTTTTCTGAAAAACTTATTATAATTAATATGAATATGTTTGAAAATAACTTTTTAAATACATCAGATTAAAAAGGAGTGGCAAAAATGGAAAAAGTTTTTTGTAAAATAAAGAAAGGAATTGCCTTTGTTGTGGTATTGGCGCTTGTCTTTACTCTTTTTGCAGTTCCGGTGTCATTTGCCGGTGCAAATCCCTATGAATTTAAGCAACTTGCGGATTTTAGCAATGGTTCGCTTAAAAACATACACGAAAGCACCATTTCAAATGTTTCTTTAACAACCGGTTCTAAATTTGGTCACGGAAAAAGTTCTCTTAAGTGGTCGCTTTCCTCAAAACCTTTTATTACAATTCTTGATTATGACCTAAGAGATGAAATCAAAGCAGATTTTGCAGAATCGGGCGGTGACCGTACAAAAGCGGTTATAACCTTCCGACTCTACAGCACCGAATCATCAGGTGAATTCACAGTCACAGCCTGCGACAAAAATGGTAATGTTGGGCTAAGAAGCACCGATAAGCTCCCCAACTCGAGTACCATAACAATAACCAAATCAGGCTGGCAGGATTATACCTGCAGTTTTACTACATATATGCAAAAAAACGTTGCTGCTGCAGGCTTTAAAATTGAAGCGGTTGATGGCAGCGGAGAAATCTTTTTTGACTCAATATGGTTTGAAAGAGTTAAGCTTACGGAATCGCCGATGATGTATGTTAATTCAACGTCGATTGCAAATAATGAAGGCTATGTTTCAAAGTCGCTCAACGGTAATAATGCTTTCTATTTTGAATTCAGAGATAAAATTGCTTCATTTAATGAATCTGCTGTTAAGGTTTATGAAATTAAAAACGGGGCAGAAAAGCTCACATCGAAAAAATACACACTGTCGTCTCAGGATAAAAGACTTTTTGTTAATTTTGACTCACAACTAGATGACATGAGTGAATATAGAATTGTTCTTGGCAGGGAAACTGTTGAAGATGAACGTGGCAGATTGCTCGGCAGAGATTGCAGTGTAGCCTTTGCAGTTGGAAAGGCGAGTAAGTGGCAAAGCGTAATAAACCTTTTTGACTTTAACGACACACGTTCTTTTATTGAAACCCAAAGCGTAAGGTCAAATTCCAACACCAAAGACGGCAATGCCTACAGCATAGACTGGAATAACCACACATCATCCGGTCTTGGTAAATCTGAGCTTAAATTCCCCATTTCTCCAAATGTTGCCTCGAAGCTTAGCGATTATGAACGGATTAGAATGTGGATTCACTCAGAAAAAGCCACGAACGCAACAATAAAGGTTATTTTTTGGGACGGAAAAACTCCGGCAGGTAATAGTCAGTATTTCCACAAAAATTTTGTTGTTGACTGGACAGGCTGGAAATGTGTTGAAATGAACACCAATTCCTTCACTGTTACGCAAAATGCATTGTGGGATGAGGTGACAGATTTAAGAATTATTGCAAACGGCGGATGGAATTTAACCGGAGATGCCCAAACGCATTTATATGTTGCAACAGCGGATATTATTTCATTTCCAACTGAAAATACTCTCGAACTTAACTACAGTTCAGCTATGATAAACGATGTGTACACTGCACTCGAATCATCTGCTGCCTACTATGCCGGTTCATCAAATGCAGTAACATCTGAGGGTGTTGTTCAGATTGAAGCTGAGGCGATTCTATCAGATAATGATGTTCTGATTCCGGCATCTGAATTTTCTCAGCGTTTCGGTGCGGAAATTACCCTCGGTGCAAATAGCCTTTCTGTTAGCCTGAATGGAAATACGGCAGTATTAAAAACTGAATCTCTTCTTGAAAAAGACGGTATTACCTATCTTAACGGTTGCCGCACGGCAAAGCTTTTGGGGCTTAGTGCATATTCTTTAAATGAGTTTCTTGTTATAGGTTCACAATCTTGCGTAAAAACCTTTGAAAACTCCGGTGGAATCGGCGTAAATCAATTTAGAGAAATTGCATCTTATCTGGCAAAACATAAGGACCGTGATGATGGCGATATTTCTCTTGCAGACGTGGAAGCAGTAAAGGAAAACTGGCGCAGATATCTCGTTGGTAACAGTGAAATAAATGATATGTCAAATCCAAACATTAAAAATGCAGTGGATACCTACACCAAAGAGGCAAAAGATATTCTTGAGGTTCTAAACACCAATTCGTCATCCTCGCCGCTCTTTTCCGACCTCAATATCAAAGGCTCGGCAGAGGTTGAAGTTGCCTATAAGAGAATATGGTCTCTTGCAAAAGCATACGGATGCCACGGAAGTGAGCTTTATCACAAAAGCGACCTTGCCGCAAAAATTCTTTATGCAATGGAATATATGTATCAGAATTATTTTGGTATTCATCAGATAAATGGTGATTCAACCTGGAAAGAAGATATCTACAACTGGGCAGACTATGACCTCGACTGCGGACGTTGCCTTGTCTACACTATGCTTATTCTCACAGAGGTTGAGGGGAATATAACCGAAGATGATATTGAAAAATATATGGCATATTACGAAAAACGTAATCCCAACCCCACCAAAACGGGTATGAACTATGCGGAAATTACTATCAACCTTCTCGGTTCTGCGGTTCTCAAAGGCGACATTCAGAGAATGAGAAAGCTTATAAACGGATTTGAAACAATGTATTTCTACACCGACGACCAGAAACGTTTCACAGAATCCGGACTTTCAGCTGAACGTCAGGCGCTTGCACCAATAAGAGGTATGGGATTCTACACCGACGGCTCATATATTCTGCACACAATGATGGCATATAATGCAGTCTACGGTCAGCGTCATATGAAAGCGCTTTGCATGATGAATTCAATTCTCGGAGGCACTAAGTTCATGTCGGACTCTCCGGAGATAGATAATCTTGATAATATAATATTCGATAACTTTGAATCGCACACTGCATTTGGAACAACCGGTTTTCGTATGCTTCAGGGAAGAGTGCAATCAACTCCTTTGTTCACAGGCGGACTTTATTTTGCACCGGTTATGGATTGCCTTACTACATTAGATGAAAACACTCAAAATAAGATTAAATCTATTGCAAAAAAAGCGGTTCAGAATTCATCGTCTCTCAAAGGATGGTATAATAATCTTTCACTTGAGGGAATAAGCATTTTCGATTCAATACTTGCCGATTCATCCGTTGAACCCCGGAGCAACAAATATCGTTCAAAGGTATATGCGGCTATGGATAAATCTGTTCACGAGCAGGGCGACTGGGCGGTTGGAATTTCAATGCATTCTGCGAGAACCTTTAACTATGAATGCATAAATCAGCAAAATCTTAAAGGCTGGTATCTTTCCGATGGAATGACGGAGTTTCATCTGGAGGGCGATACCAAAACCTCGTCCAATGCATATTGGAATTCGATGAACTATTATCGCCTTCCCGGTACAACCGTTGATACCCAAAAGCGTGAAGAAGTAAGCGTGGCTTTGAAAAATGCATATTTCAGTTCAAAGGATTTTGTTGGTGGAGCAACCCTTGATGGCAAATACGGTGTTTCGGCAATGCATCTTGAAAGCTATCATTCCGATGAGCCGATAGGGGATGCAAGTGTTTCCGCCTTTGGCGGCGGTGCAAATCCGGCTCATAAAAATGACCTTACCGCTAAAAAGGCATATTTTATGTTTGATGAAGAGGTTGTGTGCCTTGGTTCGGATGTTACTGCAAGCAATAATAATAATGCAGAAGTTCTCACTGTTGTAGACAACAAAATGGCATATAAAATCAATTCCTCTACCGGCTATGGCGCCGATAAGATAATATCAGATTTGGGAACACTGGCTCTCACAGATGCCGATACAAATATGAACGGTGCAAAATGGATTAACTTTGCAGATAAGTTTGGTTATTATTTCTTTAATGATACCGCATATTCGGATTCAAATCTGAAAGCACGCCAAACAAAAGGTGACTCATCATATTTTGAACTTTGGCTTAGCCATGGTGTGAATCCGGCTAATGGTAAATATGCCTATGCGGTATTGCCGTCGAAAACATCATCCGAAACAAAAGCCTATAGCGAAAATCCGAATGTTGAAATTCTTGCGAACAATTCATCTGTTCAGGCAGTTCGCAACACAAAGCTTGGCATAACCGGAATTGTTTTTCATGAGCCCGGCACGCTTGGTAATATAACTGCAGATAAGCCTTGTATTGTGATATGCAAAAATTCCGGCGGTGAGCTTGAAATTTCGGTTTCAGACCCAACTCAGAAGCTCGAAATAATCAATCTTGAATTAGATGGTTCATATTTTATTACCGAAGCGGATAAGGGTGTGGAAGCATCGGCTGTAAATTCAAAAACAAAAATAACCGTTGACACAAAAAATTCTCTCGGAAAAACATATAGTGCAACCTTTACCGATGAGCTTGTTGCCGACCCCGTTTCAACCTTGTCGGCAACAAGAGCAAAAGCTACATCGGGATGCACCGAAAACCTGCGTCCGGATGGTGCAACGAGCTATACTAAGGTTGATATAACCGGTGCTTATCCTGTAATTGACCTGAACATCAAAAAGGACGGAAAAGATATTTCGTTTAAAAAAGACGAATATAAATATCTGAATATGTGGATATATTCTCCTTATCCGCAAGCGGGAGGACTCATCCTTGCCTACAATGGCTCCGGCAACTATATGCACTCAGCTCCCGAAGTGCTCAACTGGAGCGGTTGGAAGCTTTTGAGCGTTCCGGTTGATTCGATCGACATTTCATCTGTGACGTTGACCACAGGAAATTATCAGGGCTTTGGCACGTTCAGATTCGATAAGGAAAAAGGTTCATTCCTTTCGGAAAATAGTGACCGCATTTTCTCAAAGCTTGCAAATAACTGGCACTCGGAGGGAAGCTTTGGCATAGAAAACGTGTGGTTTTCAAAAGAACTCCCTGAAGGAGCAAATGAAGACCCTGCAAAGGAAGACTACAAAGGCGAAACTCCCGTTGCACCAAAGGTGGGAGAGCTTGTGCTCTTTGATTCCGCAAACGCAGTGGAATCTTCGGAGTATGAATATTCAACCCACATAAAACGCAGAAATTTAGCTTCAGCAGTTCTCTCAGACTTCGGAAGGGCATATGCACTCATAACATGGGATGACGATAAATCCGACATTTCAAAAGTATCACTTACCAAAACTCAGGGTAAAATGGTTAAAATCTGGTCGGGAGATGCGGTAGATATTATATCTGATTATTCCTATATTAACCTCTGGCTCTACAGCCCTGGTGTAAAGTATGACCAGTTCGGGAACTACAGTGAATACATTGTGAATTTCACAAATAAAGACAATCAGACAGCAACCGTTGGTATTCCTGCAAACTGGACGGGATGGAAACTCGTTTCAATTCCGGTTTCGGGATTTTCGGGAACCTATCTTTCAAGAATGAAAAAAGGCATAGTTCAGATTGATCTCACGGCAAATCAGAACTGCGCTCAGTGGGCAAATGGCACAAACTGGACCGGAGCAGACCTTGAAAAATTTACTCCTGACTATGGCGATGCCAATAATACAACGTGGCTTAGCAGGGAAGTTGCGGGCGATGTGGATTACGGAATAGATGCCTACGGCAGATATAATACTTTCGGTGACGTTGAAACCTATTTCGGACTTGAAAGAATGTGGCTTTCAAAATCAAAACCCGACGCGGATTGCGAATACATATCAGACGGGAAAACAGTGAGCGCAGAAATAACTCAAAACATAATAGCTCAGTATGGTTCAGATATGGCACTCGTCGTTGCGTCATATAGCAGTGCAAATCCGGATAAACTCCTCTATGTTACCCTCACACCTTATGAAGCCGAAAATAAAATAACTGTAGACTATACTTTGCATAAAACATATTCTTCAGATATTAAAGCAATGCTGTGGGATATGAAAACATTAAAGCCAATTGCAAATGCAGTTGAGATTAAATGAACAAATTTGATTTATAGGGGAGTTGGAAACCGGAATTTGTGTTGCGGTATTGTACTACCTTGTAACATTTAAAATTTGATCATCGTAGGGTTCGGCGGTTTCCGGCGAACCGTTTCCGGCACATCCTGAAGGCTGTGCCATACACATCAAACGTAAGGTTTTAGATGTTACGTTGCAGTAGGGGACGATGCCCACATCGTCCCGTTATCGCAAAACATCGTCCCCTACGAGATTAGTCAATTATTAAGTAACCCTATAAATCGAAATTTCATAAATAAATTAAAAC
Organism: Clostridia bacterium; assembly: GCA_045536915.1. Lineage (GTDB taxonomy): Bacteria > Bacillota > Clostridia > UMGS1810 > UMGS1810 > RGIG1828. The sequence continues at coordinate 14,069 of JAZSOL010000037.1, read as the reverse complement.
CATTCATATTCAGAAACTTAAAAAACTTGAAAATTTGCAAGATTTGAAATGTTTTGTGCAATAATGTATTGGACTTTAATTAAAACTTGTATTATAATATAAGTGTTATTAAGGAAAACACATAAAATTTTTAAGGAAGCAGGGAAATTTGTTATCCTGTCTAAAAACACATCTGATTCAGGAATAATCTAAAAAATTGAAAAGTATATTGATGATTGTGCTGAAAAAGTGCTTTCGCATATAATTAATATTTAATGTTACTTATAAAATAAGGAGGTAAAAATATGAGTAATGTGTTAAAGTTAGTTGCTTGTGTTGTCTGTCTTGCAATGATGCTTGGCTCAGCCATTCCGTCATTTGCCGCATGGGACGGATTCCGCGAGGGAGAGGGAGGCAATAGCTATCAGCTTTTTGACTTTAATTCCCTCAAGTCCTACGCAGGCATCCAGTGTATTCCGTCGAGTGAAAAAACCCGAAACGGAAATCAGTATAGTATCTACTGGGCAAATCACACTGTTGCCGGTAAGGGTACATCCGAGGTTGCATTTCCTCTTCCGGCAAATGTAACCAAAAACATGCAAAGTTACGACCGTATTAAAATGTGGATTTATTCTGCTAAAAATACCGGTGCAACTCTCAACATTGTGTTCCAGTGCCCAACGGAAAACAGTCTTAATAAGTATTTCTACAAAAAATTCCCTGTTGACTGGGAAGGTTGGAAGCTTGTTATATTTAACTTCAGCGATTTGACAGTTCAGCAGAACGCAGAATGGAATAAGGTATACAGCGTACGTCTTATCTCGAACGGAGGATGGCAGATTGTGGGCGATCCTGAAACAGAACTCTATATCGCATCTGCAGAGCTTGTTTCGTTCTCCGGTGGCAATACAAAGGAATATTATTATGATGAAACCGTAATTGCCGAAACCGACGAAGCTCTCAAAAATGCCGTTGTCTACTACGCAGGAGCCGATAAAGCCGTTGTGCGCGGAAGCGAGCTTCCGCTTGAAGCAAAAGCAGTAAGGAAAGGCGAAGAGGTTATGATTCCTCTTGGTGAATTTTCAAAGAACTTCGGCGTAAATGTGAATCAGAATGGAAACTCGTTTACGGCATCCAAAAATGGAGTTGAGCTAAGCGGTTCAACCGACAGTGCATCATATGCAATCGGTGAAGAGCAGGGTGCATTCTCTGAAGCTCCGTTTGTTCAAAATAATGTTACATACGTTCCCGCAACAGAACTTGCAACTCTTATTGGCATATCTGCCTACGACTGGAGAGAATTTCTTGTAATCGGTGATGAAGCGTCCGTTGCAACCTTCAGTACCTCCGGTGGAATAGGGGTTAATGAACCCAGAGAAGTTGCATCTTATATGGCAAAACACATCGACGTGCCCGATTCTGAATTTACCCAGGAAGATATCGATAAGGTTAAAGCAAACTGGAGAAGATACCTTGTTGGTACTCCGGAATCAAACGATATGTCCGACCCGAGCATTAAAGCACTTGTTGATTCCTACACCATGGAAGCAAAATTGGTGCTCGATACTCTCATTATGGACGAAAACTCCGATAAGCTCTTTACCAATCTCAACATCAAAGGTTCTGCCGAGGTTGAAGAAGCCTATAAGAAACTCTGGTCTATAGCAAGAGCTTACGGTACATCCGGAAGTGAATATTACCACGATCCCGAAATTGCCAAAAAGATTCTCTACATTATGGATCATCTTTATCAGCGCTATTTTGGTATTCATCAGGTGCTTGGCGATGCCACCTGGAAAGAGGATGTGTATAACTGGGCAGACTACGACCTCGACTGCGGACGTTGCCTTGCATACACAATGCTCGTTCTTAGCGAGGTTGAGGGAAATCTATCTCAGGAAGATATCAAAAACTATATGGCATATTATCTGAAGCGTAATTCCGAACCCAGCAAAAGCGGTATGAACTATGCTGAAATCACCATCAACCTTCTCGGCTTTGCAGTTCTCGATAATGACGTTGCAAGAATGAGAAGTCTCATAGACCGCTACGAAAAAATGTATTTCTACGTTGATGATGAAAAACGTATCATTGAAGGAGGCATGAGTAATGGTGTATACCGTGGACATGGCTTCTATACCGATGGTTCATACGTGCTCCACATCGCTCTTGCCTACAACGGCGTATATGGCCAGCGTCATATGGCGGCACTTTGCATGATGAATGCATTTCTTGAAGGCACAGCCTTCCAAATGGATACTCCTCAGGTTGATAACCTTGATGATATCATAATGGATAGCTTCGAGAAAATGACAGCATTTGGTTATACCGGCTACAGAATGTTCCTTGGAAGAACCGGATGGGATCCTTTGACTGTTGGTCCGAGAGCTTTTGCACCTGTGCTTGAATGTTTGCATTTCTTCGATGAAGACACTCAGGCAACAATTAAATCTTTTGTAAAAAAATCAGCGCAAAATGAAGCATCCAAAGCAGCATGGTATCAGAACCTTTCTCTTTACGGAACGAGTGTGTTCAATTCAATTTTAAAAGATGAATCCGTAAAGCCCATGGAAGATCAGTATCGCTCGGTTGTGTATCACAATAGTGATAAGTCAATGCACGAACAAGGTGACTGGGCTGCCGGAATTTCAATGCATTCCGTGAGAACCATGAACTATGAGTGTATCAACCAGCAGAATCAGAATGGATGGTATACCTCTGATGGTATGACAGAATTCTATCTCAAAGATGATGATACCTATGGCAAAGAAACCTTCTGGGATGGAATGGACCCCTACAAACGCCCCGGCACAACTGTGGACACTCAGGAACGTCAGATGGCGAGCGTTGCTGGTTCCAATAACTATTATAGCTCTCAGGATTTTGTTGGCGGAACTCAGCTTGATAATAAATACGGTGTATCGGCAATGTATCTTGAAAGTTATCACGCAGATGAACCCATAGGTAAACAGGATATAAGCGCCTTCAACGGCGGACCAAACCCGGCGCATAAAAATGACCTTACTGCAAAAAAAGCATACTTTATGTTTGATGATGAGGTTGTTTGCCTTGGTGCAGATGTTTTCGCAAGTGACAATAACGACGCAGAGGTTCTCACCATTGTTGACAACAGAAATGCAACCAAAACCAAATCGCTTGGCGGTTCATCTTCTGCGCCTCACGCAATTGTTTCGGCAAAAGCAAATGCCAACCCACAGCCTGAAAACAGCGATGTCAACACTCTTGATGAAAACTATTCAACAAAATGGGCAGCAGAAATGAATGCCGAAATAGTGTGGGATCTCGGTGAAGTTAAAAACTGCGGATTTATGACCCTTGCTTTCCAGAAGGGTAACACACGTACTCAGAAATTTACCCTTCACACATCACCCGACGGCGTAAAATGGACAAAAGTGTTCGATGGTGACAGCAGCGGAAAAACCGAAGCTGATGAAGTTTTTGATTTAGGTGGAAATGATGCAAGATACGTTAAATTCACCAACTACGGAAACTCCGCAGGTTCTGCATGGGTAAGTCTTACCGAAGCCAAAATTTATCCCACAAACCCTGACGGCAGCCGCACAATGGTTCAGGCTGTGATTTTGGGTGATGACACAGTTTATTCCGATAAAGGTGCAATCGAACTTTCATTGGAAGATAAATATGTTGGCGACAGAAAATGGATTAATCTCGACAACAGATTCGGCTACTATTTCTTCGGTGATGAAAAATACTCCGACGGCGAACTTAAAGCTCGCTGGTCAAATAGTATACAATCCTATTTTGAGCTCTGGTTCAGCCACGGTATCAATCCCAACAATAAAAAGTATGCATATGTTGTTCTCCCCGGAATGACTTCCGACGAAACCAAAGCATATGCCGAAAACGCACCTGTTACCGTGCTTGAAAATAACGGCAAAATTCAGGCAGTGCATAACTCCAAGCTCGGCATAACAGGAATTGTGTTCCATCAGCCGGGAAGCCTTGGCAAAATCAGCGTAGATAAGCCGTGTATCGTGATGTATTCGGAAAAAGACGGCGAATTCAAAATCTCAGCTTCCGACCCGACTCAGAAGCTCGAAACTCTTAATATCACAATAAACGGAACCTATAAGCCTGTTAACACAGATGACTGTGCTGTAGTTTCCGAAGCAGAAGGCAAAACCTATATCAAAATAGATGCCAAAGCTTCAAAAGGAAGAACTTTTCAGAATGTCTTAAACTGATACAAAATGTGATAGCTTGAAAAAATTCCCAGGCTACCATTCAGGCTTATCAAATAAAATATTTAACTGACAAAGTGCAGTTTGCATCTTGGATTGCACTTTGCCGGATAAAATATAAAAATTAAAAAGGAGAGATAATTTATGAAAAAACTGTTATCAATCATTTTAGCTTTGACACTTGTAATTTTAAGTGTGCCATCAATGGCAGAAGAAGTAACCGAAGGTTCAGATTTTGATCCGACTGTGTATGACTACATCTCAGTTGCAACTTTTAATGACGGTACACCAAACTCAATTGCTTCTTCCAATACATGGCTTTCTCCAAAAGCCTATGGCGATGCAAATGGAAGTGTACTCTATTCACTCGATGCTCCAAACAAGCTTGTTTGCAAGCTTGATGAATCTCTTGGAAGCATAAAGAATAAATTCCCTCAGCCCGCAGACGGTGTGGTGACTGGAAGAGAAAATGCAGTTATCAAACTCAGATTCTACAGTGAAGATGTTGGTTCAAAATTCATTTTGCATTTCAGAAACTCAAGCGGTAATATAAAAAACCCGAACGCATTTGAGATAGAAATTAAAAACTTTGGATGGCAGGAATATTCATTCCTGTTCTATAAGGCAATTCAAGGTGTAGGTGATACAAATGTTCATAATCTCACTCACCTGGAAATTTCAGCTCCGGAAGGCGGAAGCAAAGGAACTATCTATCTGGACAAAGCATGGTTTGAAAGAGTGCCGATTGCTTCTGATGCTAATATCACTCAGGTAGATGAAACTGATAAGATTCTTGTTTTGGATGCTCTCAAAGCGAGAAGTGCAGATGATACCACCAAAACAGATGTAGTATCCGGCTACACAACCAATCTCCGTCCTAATGGTGCTTCATCGTTCTCTATGGTAACCATTAATGAAGCAAACCCTAAATTCAAATATGAACTCACATGTGGTGGAGAAAAGGTATCTGCAGATTATGCGGATTATAAATATTTAAATATGTGGCTATATTCGCCTCGCCCGCAGTCCGGTGGCTTAGGTGTACATTTCAATAAGACTACTACTGGAAAGCGCGGTATTCCGTTGTCTTTTGATTGGGCTGGTTGGAAACTCGTGAGTGTTAAACTGGATTCAAGATTAACAGACGGAAATAAAGGTCCTATCAATTCCGTGCAAATAGTTTTAGGTGATATTAATTCTCATTCAAATAATGTATATAAATGGGATTATGATACTAACTCTTTCAGCAAAACAGTTAAGGCAATCAATGATTTTGATACCCCTTGGAATGAATGGAATAATTCAGGAAGTTTCGGTATAGAATCTGCGTGGTTTTCTGCAAATAGTCCATTAGATGCAAATGTCAGACCGGGAAGTACAACATTTAAAGAAGAAACACCCATAATGCCGGCAGATGGTGATTGGGTAGTTTATGATATCGCTTCCAAACAAGGTGTCGATAAAGACGGTGCGCAGTATGATACCAATTTCAGCCGTGCCTATGCGGCTGCATGGAAATCTATGCCGGGTTCAGCGGGTGACCCCATCGGTCAGATTAAAATAACTCCTACATGGGGTGAAGATTCTAAAATTTCTTCAATAAAGATACAGAGATCCATTGTTGACGACTGGAACGGATTATATGGTACCGGCTACTATGATATAACAACACCGGGCTATAAATACGTTAATCTTTGGATCTACAGTCCCGGTGTAAGATTAGACCAGTTTGGTAATCACAGCGAATATGTTCTTTGTCTTAACCTGTATACCAAGACACGTGAAAATAATAACACAGCTAACAAGAGAATAGGTGTTGGTATTCCGGCTAACTGGACAGGATGGAAGCTCGTATCTATTCCACTTGATGGACTTTCTAAACAGCATCAGGGATATCTTGAATATGGTGTCCGCAGAATAGAACTTTTGGGAAATAATACTAATTTTGCAAATGATTTATTGACTTCGAATAAAAATGAAATAGTGATTACTGATGCAGCTGAAATTGCCAAATTCTCTCCCGATTGTGGTGATGATGACCCCAAAACAAATATCAGCCGCAATGTAGATGGTCTTGAATACGATTTCGGTCTCACAGAAGCCGGAGAATATCATGGCGATTTCAACACATTCTGCGAATATGATTCATATGCTGTAGTAGAGCGTCTCTGGTTCAGTAAGGAAGCACCTTCATCAGAATTTGCTACATTTGAAACTCAGGAAAAATCCGGTGCTCAGCTTATTGGTGATAAAGAATTTGAACTCACTTCAAGCATTGCAAACATCGGTCTTATAAAAGGTCAGACCCTGACCGGTGCAACGGGTGAATTTTCTGTGCCTTATGATGGTCCCACGGCTCTCGGTCAAAAGAAAATCATTGTTCTTCCTGAAATCTACAATACATCAGGTTATCTCTTTGAAGGCAGAACAAGCCATTCTGTAACAACTCCTGACTACCACTATAGTGCAGTAGATAAAGAAAACAGGAAAGTAACTGTTGACCTTTCGGAAGCATATGTGGAAAAATACGCAGATCTTAACCTCATCTGCGCAGGCTACTATGGTTCTGATAAATCAGAGCTTGCTGACGTTATCCTCGTTCCGTATTCTGCAGACAACTCAATCACAGTTGAATATGATAATCTCAAAGGTGACTACATGCAGGTAATGCTCTGGGATATGGCTACTCTTGAGCCTATAACCGAAGTGATTCCTCTTCAGTAATTTAACTAAAAATTTTAAAATGCAAGGGAATGTCTTATGACACTCCCTTGCGTAATTCTAAAAACTACCTTAATTTTTCATTATGCACTTTGCATTTTGCATTTTAAAATAGGGGGAAGATAATGAACATATTAACAAATTTTAAGAAACTAACATCATTGTTACTCATTCTCACGGTTGTTTTTGCTTTTTCGTATTCAACCGTGACTTTCGCCGCAAATCCATATGAATTCAAGCTTGTTTGCGACTTTTCCGACGGCACCTTAGACGGTGTGTTTGATTCAACTGTGGATAATGTGGAGCTTGATACCGATGTGACCTTCGGTACCGGAAAAAGCACCGTTAAATGGTCGCTTGAATCCGAGCCTTTTATAGCACCGCTCATTCATAATTTCAGAGATGAAATCAAAAAGGATTTCAGCGATGCAGGTGGTGACCGTACCAAATCACGTGTAACCGTCAGATTTTATTCTGATGCCGTAGGTGCGGTTGTAACACTTAATCCTTGTAACGATTCCGGTAATGATACTCCGTCTACCGATGAAAGAGTGGAAACATACAGCTTCACAGTCGGTTCAACCGGCTGGCAGGAGGCTTCGGTTCCTTTTCAGAGCTATATGTATTCAAACATCGTAACCTACGGTCTGAAGTTTATTGCTGAAAGCGGCTTTGGTGACATCTGGTTTGACTCCGTATGGTTTGAAAGAGTACCTTTTTCAACTGTTCCCACAATGGAGCTTACCTCTGCTTCAATAGAGAATAACACATCCTTTGTGTCGGCAGAGCTTGACGGCAACAATACCATAATCTATGAATTTCCAAATAACATCGGTGACTTTGATGCCGAAAATGCAGTTGAAGTGTATGAATTCAGTGGAGGCGAAGAAGTTCTCACTTCTCAAGCCTACAGCGTGACCGCAGAAGATAATAAGCTTAACGTTACCTTTGAATCTCCGCTTAAATCTCCCGTTTCATACCGCATAATTTTAAATGACGGTTTGGTAGAGGATGAACGCGGCAGAGCTCTTGGAACCGAAAGCAACATCATATTTTCCGTTGGCAAAAGCTCACCGTATTTCACAGCAGAGCCTGCACTGGAAAACGAAGCCGAGGTCGGAGCTCAGAGTGATTTCAGATATGACATAACCTTAAGCTCGGATTTTCCGGATGAATCACTTATTGATTATATCACGGTCTACAAAAATGGCGAAAAGCTTCGCGGCGGCATTAGTGCCGAAAAATCAGACACAACGCTTGCTGTTATTTTTGACACTCTCGAAGCTGACAGTATGTATCATATCGTTTTAAGCAACGATTTTGAAGATGCCTACGGCACTCCCATTTCCGGCGAGACAACCTTTGTGTTCAAAACCACAAAGTCCGATGCCACCGGTGGAAATCTCCACATGTATTCGAGTGCTGCAAACGTTGCGGCAACTGCGACCGGTGCAACCTCTGAGATGATAAAAGAAAACACCAGGGCATATTCACAGACAACAAAATTGAGCTTTAAAGCAGGTGATAATGCTCGTTTTGATATGATAAAAAGTCTCACCAGAACGGATATCACCGGAATGAACTATATGAACTGCTGGATATACAATCCCGAACCTTCCGATAATATCCTTATGTACTTTATCGCTATTCCCGGTGCTGAAAAGCGAACAACCTATGCATCAAAGCACAAGCTTGACTGGACCGGTTGGAAGCTGGTGTCCGCACCGTTTACTGATTTTGATAATATGCTCAGCGACAGCTTCTTCGGAACAGCAGATCAGATTCGAGTTGCATTTACAGGATTTGATACCACCACCACATCCGATGGCTATATTCTTCTTGACGATGCATGGCTTTCGGCAAATGAGGCAAAAGCTCCTGAGGTTATATCTGTAAACTATCCCGACAAGAGCATCGGTGTAAGTATTTTCAATACTTCACTTGAATTTGAATTTGACGCAGAGCTTGATTCCATTCCTCAGATAACCGTTAGCGACGAATTGGGAAATGAGTTCACCGACTATACTGCTGAATTAAGCTCAAATGTTCTTGGAATTAACTTTGGCACACTTGCCCCGCTCACTGAATACAAAGTAAGCTTAAGCGGTGCTAAAAGTGCCGCTCCTGCATTCCTTGATATGAAGCCGTATGAAATGAGCTTTGTTACTGCGATGGAGGGAGTTGAGGTTCAAAGCATAGACTTTAATCAGAATGTTCTCAGCATCTCTCAGGATGCCAAAGCGCAGTATAATATTAATAACTCCACAGGCAAAGCTGTCGACATAACTCTTCACCTTGCGGCATATGATGACAACAGCAACTTCATTGCCCTCAAAACTGCAACCAAAAGCCCGGCTTCCGATGCTGAATATGAGCTCAGCCTCGCATCTGCTGAAATCAAAGATGCATCAGTCATAAAAGCTTTTGTTACAACCGGTGATATGAAGCTCGTCTCGGATTGCTTCGCTCTTCTCGGAAAGGTTGGCACATCAACCGTTCATGCATCATATATCCCATCTGCTGAAGGTTCTGATGCCATAAGCTTCGATTCGGTGGCTTTAAATAGTGCCGACCTCAAAATCAGCGGAGCTTTAAGCGGTGTTAAAGATGTTGTTATGATTCAAATCACCGATTCCGAAGGCAAAAGCATTGTATATGAGCCGATTTCGGCATCTTCCTCCGGCTTTGACTATGAATACACATTTGCCGACTCCGTCGATAGCTCAAAGCTTACCATAAAAGCAATAACCACCGGCATCTCGGGAAAACATGAAATACTCTATGTTTCCGCTGATGACCGCAAGGCTCTTGTAGAGCTTGCAAACGGAAGTGACGAAAAAGCTTTATCCGATTTTATTGAAGATAACGCCGGAATTCTTGGATTTGAAAGCCACACCTCAACTATGATTGACGATATAGCAACGATTCTCATTGAAAACAAAAGCTATTCGGATTATGAAGAAGTAGTTGCAAAAATCAATGAATTTATAACTGTTTTTGAGGGTCTTAATGATCTTATATGGAGTGAGCTTGCTGACTATATCATTACGAACAATAAGCTCCTTTTGGATGATAACGAATACTATGACGATTTCAAATCAGCCTCAAAGGATGATCGCAATGCCTGTGCTAAAGAGCTTTTCAAAAAGCTCCCGGTAGCATCCTTGTCGGATTTCAGAGATGAATTTTCAGATATTGCAGATGAAGAACTCTCTTCCGATAATTCAAATGGCAATGGCGGCGGTTCAAAAGGCGGCGGAGGGTCTTCTGTTGCAGTTGTTCCCCCGAAATCTGAAATAGTGCCCCAGGTGCCGGAAAAGGTTGTTGTTTTCGATGACCTCAGTGGCTTTGAATGGGCAAGTGAAAGCATTCTTTCGCTCAATGCAAAAGGCATTGTTTCATCAGATCCAAACAAAAAGTTCCGCCCCTCCGACAGCATAACACGTGAAGAATTTGTTAAACTCGTTGTTTCACTTCTCTACGGTAATGTTACCGAAGTGAACCATTCCTTCACAGATGAGATTTCAGGCTCGTGGTATTGCCCGTATCTTTCAAAAGCATATGAAACCGGCATCATCACAGGTAATCCTGACGGAAGCTTCGGAATCGGCAACACCATAACCAGAGAAGATATGGCAGTTATTATATACAGAGCATACATTTTAAGCGGCAACGACTTTGCAGACGGCGAAAAGATAGAATTTACCGATATTGCAGATGTTTCCGATTATGCATCCGATGCTGTGAATCTTCTTTCTGCAAATTCAGTTATAAACGGAACGGGCAACGGAGCATTTGAGCCTAAAGCAAATGCGAACCGTGCTCAGGCGGCAGTTATTATTGACCGCGTTTCAAAATTAAACTAAGGAGGTAAAATGATGAATAGATTAAACAAATTTTTATCGGTTGTTCTTGCAGTTTCAATAGTTGCAATGAGCTTTTCGTTTTGCCTCACTGCAACGGCAAACGCAAAAGAATATGATGCCAAAGCGGATTTTGAATTTTTGAAATTGGTTGGAATTGTTTCTGAGGAAAATTTTGCTCCGGAGCAAATTGTGACACGTGCTCAGTTTGTGAAATATGCAATAAGTGCGTTGAATCTTAATCCTACTGCGGTTTCGTCAAACGTATTTTCCGATGTTGATATGGGAAGCGAATATGCTCCCTATATCAGCGCCGCATATGATCTCGGAATCATTTCTGGAAGCGGAAACGCAAGCTTTGAGCCCGAATCTCCCATCAACCTTTCTGCGGCAGTGAAAATCCTCGGTGGAATCCTTGGCTACACAGAGCTTGCAGAATTAAATGGCGGCTTTGAAGCCGGCTACTACACCTACGCCACACGCTACGGTGTTCTCGACGGATTCAACACATCTGAAATTGACCGCACATCTGCACTTGATATGAGTAAGGTTGTTTTGCTTCTTGCTAATGCAGTTAAAGCTGATGTGCTTGAAATCGTGGGCTATGTTAATCCCGATGGCTTTGAAATTAAAAACCGGGAAAACACACTCCTTTCTCTTTATTTTGATATCTATGAAGAAACAGGAGTTATAGAAGAAAACACATTCGGTTCACTTCTTTCGGATGAAACCGACCTTGTTGAAAATCAGGTGAAAATAGATGGAATAGTGTATAACTCTCCATATGTTGATGTTGCTAATTATATTGGATATGAGGTTGATTTCTTCTACCGTGCCGGTTCTTCTTCAAAAATTCCGGAGCTTATAAGCTTTAATCCCTCTGAAAACTGTACTGTGCTTGAAGTAAGTCACGACAAGCTCATTGTGGATTCAAACGGAGTAAGCTATGAAGACGAAAAAGGAAACATTGAAGAGATTAAGATTAATCCGGTTGCAACGTATATCTTTAATGGCAAAATGAAATCAATGAGATTTACGGAGCTTTCTGAAATCTATGGAAAAGCTGTTTTCGTAAGCAACGATGGTGATAAAAAAGCCGACATAGTTTTTGTTTATGACTATGAAGCAATGATAGTTAAAGGCATCAGCAACGCTAACCCCACGGGAGTTTCGGTGGATGGGAAGTATATGTCTTTGGAAGCTGATGACGACATAGTTATCACATATGAGAAAAACGGCAAAGCGGCAAGTGCTTCCGACATCGGTGCCGACAACGTTCTTCTTATAGCTGCATCGGAAGGAAGCGGAATTAATAAAAAACATATTATAATAAGCGATAATTCCGTAACCGGAACTATTGATATGATAGATGACGACTCCGTATATATCAACGGAATTGAATATAAGTTTGATAAAGCTCTCTACTCAAACCTCCGTCCGGGTATCACCTGCAGATTTCTTATTGATGCTTTTGGCGGTGTGAGAAGCTGCGAAAAAGTCAATGATGTGGTATATGGATATCTTAAGGGCATAAAATCCTTTGGTATGGAAGGCGGAAAATGCAAAATCTTCACGGAAAACAACCGCTGGGTTGAGCTTGACCTTGCCGACAAAATCCGTTTTAACGGTTCACTTAAAAGTCAGGATTTTGTTATGAATGCAATCGGAACGGAACCCGCCGAATACCGTCAGCTTATCCGCTACACAGTAAATGATGATGCCGAGGTTAATATGATAGAAACTGCAACATCGGTTCCGGTAGGCTCTGAGTTTGAACAGCAGGCTATTGAAGATGATGTTTTCAGACTCGTTAAAGAAGGCGATCTCTCATGGAGAAACTCCATTAAGGCTCTTGGTGATCTCTACACAATGGACATCGATACCGTGATTTTTGCAATTCCGTCCGATTTGAATGACGAAGGCTTCGCCATCAAAACCGACGACATCTTCTCAGATGGTGCAAAATACACCGTGAAAATCTACGATACCGACCTCCTCATGAGACCCGGTGCAATGATTGTTAATGACTACAAAGAGGCGATAGATTCAACGGGTAATTTTATGGTTGTAAATTCCATAAGAAATATTATCAATCTCAACGGAGATTCCACGCTCGGAATAAACGGCTACTGGAACGGTTCGAAAATAACAATACCGGTAGGCATTGGCGAAACGCTTACCGAAGAGAATGTGAGAAGTCTCAGAAGTGGAGATGTTATTCAGTTTTCAATAAATGAGAAAAACGAAATCACTGAATATGTGTGCCATAAGCCAAGTGCAGACGGCTACTATCTGAAAGGCAATATTTATGCAATCTACACAGTTGTTGGTGCAAAGGTTGAAGCTTTCGATGCTTCGGCAAACATCTTCCGCTTTGAATATGCAAAAGACTCCCACGCTATTGCCAAAACAACCAGCTCCACAAAGGTGTTTATCTACGATTCCAAAGAAGAAACAGTTTCTTCGGCATCGATTAACGATATAATTGCCGGCGATAAGATAATTGCCAAAATGAGATACCTTTCATGCAACGAAATTATTGTTGTAAGATAAAACATAAAAAACTCTGCTGAATTTTCGGCAGAGTTTTTTTGTGGAAGGCCTAAATTTTGATTTGTAGGGGAGTTTAACAATCGAATAAACAGGTTGCATAGTAGGGGCAATTCACGAATTGCCCGCATAGTTTTGCACATTTCGGTCAATTCGTGAATCGACCCTACGGCACACAAATGCTAATGTTTATGCGTAGGGGACGATGCCCACATCGTCCCGTTTCATCGGAGTTTCGGTTCGTCGAGGACGCCGAACCCTACAAATTGCTGTGTATATATACTATGTACACAATATATGTAGGGGACGGCCTCCCGGACAAAACCGGAAAAATCATTTTGCTACAGCTTCTTTTGTCATTCTTTTTTATTTATATGCATGGTATGGTGTCCTATTAATAGGGAGATGGTTTTGATTTTCTTTATTTTTAAAAAAATTTTTGATTTATGGCTTGGATGAATTTATGATAATGCGTTGTAGGGGACGATGCCCACATCGTCCCGTTATCGCAAAACATCGTACATCCGGGACGATGTGGGCATCGTCCCCTACGCATAAACAATAGCATTTGTGTGCCGTAGGGTCGATTCACGAATCGACCACAATGTGCAAAACTATGCGGGCAATTCGTGAATCGACCCTACTATGCAACCTGTTTATTCGATTGTTAAACACCCCCATAAATCAAAAATTATCTATATTACAATATTTTAATTTTAAAAAAATTATATTG
>JAZSOL010000020.1:0-4069 GCA_045536915.1 Clostridia bacterium | reverse complement strand
CTCTGTCATATCGCTTTTCGCTGGGGTTTAAGTTTCCGTAATAAAGTTCTTCTATAAAGTTCATGTTCATCTCTCCTTATCCATAGATTTTTTGATCGTTTTTTGTTTTGAATCTGTTTGTTGTTCAAGCTCTATCGCCTTTTCATAATGCCCGTTTATACGTTCCGAATCTTCCAGGATGCTATTACACATTCTTATCTTTGCACGCGATTCCTTCAGCTCTTTGTTTATATCTGCAATATCTTCTTTTGCATCAGGCTTATGGTATAATCTTGAGCGTCTTGCTATCAGCTCAGAGATTTTATCTTCCGTCGCTTTCTTTATCTCATTAAGCTGACCGGAGTTTTCAATGTCATTCTCATAAAGAAAATGGAACTGCTTTTGATAACGTTCAAATTTAGTGAGTTCCTCACGCAGAAAATATGACACTCTCTGCCGTGTTTCTTTTTTACGGATTTTCCCAAACAGATACAAATAATGATAATACAAGGCCTTAAATCCTTTGAGCTTTATCGGCTCATATTTCTTAAGCCAAGCATTGTAATCAGGCTTTGTTTTATCAATCCTTATACCGTTTCTTGCAGCTCTTATTCTTTCTGCAATAGCTTCCTCTGTGTATTCGGGACCAAGCTTATCGAGCCTGACCTGCTTTGTTCCGTAAGGTGGAATAAAGGATGTGTATTCATACTGGGGTTTTCTTCTGCAAATCACAAAGCCACGATCTTCGAGAATTCTCCAGAACTCTTTCATCGTATAAGAGCATTTTATAATCTCATCAAGCTCGTCCCGTATCTGTCCTCTTATGGTCGGATAGCCTTTTTTCTCTGCAATCCATTCTGCATAATGCTTACTTTTACCCTTTGGATTTCTTATGACAGATAGGTTATGTTCTTCACAAAGCCTGTCAGAAATCTTCTTCATGCGATTATAATTTGTTGTATTGTCGTAATACTTTTTACCATCAACAAAAGAAACGGAATTGATTACAAAGTGGTTATGCAAATGCTCCTTGTTAAGATGTGTAGCAACAACTACCTCAAATCTATCGCCCCACATTTCTTTCGCAAGCATTTTTCCAATCTTGTGTGCAAGCTCAGGTGTAATTTCTCCGGGCTTAAAGCTTTGTATTGCATGAAAGGCTACGATGCCATCTGTTTTTCCAAAGCGGAGCTTTGTTTGTTGCATTTTATACTTTGCTGCGTCGGGTGTTGTATTGACACCCGACACATGCAGATGCTTCTCAGTTTTATAATCGTCGGAGGCATATTCCATAACATCGTGCAAGGCTTGAATTTGAGTTTCACTATAATGTTTACCATCGGTCTTTTCAGGATTAGCGGCATAGTTTATGAGACTATCAAGTCTGCCTTTTATGTCCCATATTTTTGTTGTAGCCATTTAATATCGCCTCCCTTGATCTTATCCGGCACGGTGTAGAAGCTATTGATTTCAAGAATCAGAGCATCGAGATTTTTAAGCTGTTCGTCAAGCTGTGCTACATCAAACACATCTTCGTTTTTAGCGGCAGAGGATATCTGATACAGATTGTTTCCAAGCTCGGAAAGCTTGCTTATAAACTCGTAATATTTATCCGGGGGTCTCTCTTTTGGTATGTAGAGGTTTGCGATTGTACGGATGAAAGCTGATTTTGTGGTGCCGCATTTTTCGATTGCTTTATTCAGATTTTGGTGCTCTTTTTCGCTTAATCTCACGGAAAAGGTTTTGGTTCTTTCTCTCATAATCTCGCTCCTTTCTTAAAGTGTTGGGGTGTTAGGGGTAACCCTTAAAAATCGAATTTGTAATGCCAAATTCAGTGCTTGTTACAACATAACCATCGTTATGTTATCCTCCGTACAAATCGTGATTTACCTCTGCGGTGTAGTAGTGAGATATGGTCTGCGGAGCGCTGTAAATGCACCTCAGCATATAGGCTTTTATATTTCTAACCTTAGTAGTGTTTTTCTTGATGCAGTCGATTACATACTCAATATGCTCGCTATTGATTCTCAGCATCTGAGATTTTACAACCTCTCTCGGAATTTCATTATCACCAATACGAACCGTCGGTGCAGTTCCACAAACCGCCTCTACCATTACGCTTACAATTTCTTCAAGCATACCGTCTGTATATCGCTCTTTTATAATCTCGTAATCAATATTTTCTTTGATTCGATTTTCCATCGCATCCATCTCGCGTGCTGTGATTGATTGATGGTTATTATTAAAATAATTATTAATATTATTATCTAGATATTGTTCGGGTGCACGTCGTTCACCACGTGGTGCAGGATATTCACCACCCGGTGGTGCACCACATTCACCAGGTAGTGCAGGAGATTCACCAGGTAGTGCAAAATCTGCACCACCTATCAGAACCACATAATCATTTGCAGTATTGTCTCCTTTACTGCTTTTCTGCTCAATTTTCCTGATGCAGCCGAGTTTTTCCAATTCGCCTATAATTTCAATGGCTTTTCTTCTGCTGATGCCGCTGTCGTTTGCAATGGTCTGATATGACGGGAAAGCAAGGTTTTCATCGTTGGCATAGCTGCACAGAACTGCAAGCACAACCTTTTGCAAGGGCTTTAACACCTTACTGCGAAGTATCTTATTTGGGATTTGCGTAAACCCATTTGGATATAATATTTTCATCGTTCTCGTTCCACCTCTCTGATCTTTTCATCCTCGAAAAGAAATTCTCTGTACACGATTTCTTCGGCACTGTTGCGGAGATTGTTCATAAAGCCAACCCATTCCATTTGATTTTCTCTTGGCGGTGCATCTCCGATTCTGTCACGAATAATATCGTCGTACATCTGTCGTGCCAATTTATCAACGTGTGCCACATGCTTTAAAAGCTTTCCGGTAATCATCATCTGTGAATACAAGGCTCTCTTGTTCTGCTTTAAGTGCCTTAAGTAAGCGTGCCCGAATCTGCAAAGGTCGTAATGCTCCATCGGTGCCTCCAATGCGGGTAAATAGATATCGCCGTATTTGATATAATCAACATTCATAAATCAATCCATCCTTTCAAACTCATTTAATTTTTCTTTCAGCTTTTTTGATTTCACATGCATATTGCGAAAATAATAGCTTGCCATAAATTCGAGTAGCGATGACTTTGGAATCTTATTTGATCGTCTCGTCTGATAGGCAATAATAAGACCTCTGTCAATCCAGCCTTGCACCGAGCTTTTACAATAACCTGTGATTCTTTTTATTTCGAATACGGTTAAAACATCAGGCTCATCGGCAAGCCAGCTTTCGCAAAAGTCTTTCCACTCTTGTTCCATAACTCATCCTTCCATAGATTTTATCGGTTTTTAAGTGCATTTTTGTTTTGCCCTCGTTTTGCCCAAAATGAATTATTTTTGCAAAAAGTCCGTTTTTTACAAATCGCAGAAACCAAGCCAGAAAGACACAAAAAAGAGCCGAAAACCCTGGTTTTATCAAGGTTTTCAGCTCTATTGACTGAGTAATATCAGATTGTAGAAAGATTCAAGAATGTCACAATGTACATCACTCGAAATCAGTTTGTCGGTATTCAATCCGGCACGTGGGTTCGAATCCCACCCGCTCCGCCACAGAGCACCTGATTATGGTGCTCTTTTTCTTTGCCAAAATCCCCTCAAAAAGCCGTTATATTCGTGGAAACAATTTGCAGGTGGGTTAACCCCCACCTGCGTCACCACTTTCGTTTTTATGCGGTTAATATGTCCTATTCCATTGTGCCGACCATTTTATTTATATCACCATTCGAGTCTACGATGATGGTTTGGGTTTTGCTTGGAGCCACATAGCCGAAACCTTCGATGCATGTTTTATTCTTCTCTTGTATGATTTCATTTCGTATTTTTGTTTCCTCATCTGTGAGGTAGCATGTGTCTT
This sequence comes from Clostridia bacterium, assembly GCA_045536915.1. GTDB lineage: Bacteria > Bacillota > Clostridia > UMGS1810 > UMGS1810 > RGIG1828. The sequence continues at coordinate 181 of JAZSOL010000020.1, read as the reverse complement.
TTGTCATAATTTCATCATTTGGATTTATGGGTTCTTCCGAATTCTTTTCCCATTTCGCATACAAGACATCAGGTTTTGTGAATTTAAATGTTGTTACCTGATTCTGCTTTGTTCGGGGGTCCGTGAACCATCCCTTGAATGTGTATCCGTATTTTGTTGGTACATAACTTTCAAGACTGAT
>JAZSOL010000141.1:0-4363 GCA_045536915.1 Clostridia bacterium | reverse complement strand
TGATTTATCTCGCTTCTTTTGTTGAACTTAACATGAACCATATCGCCTTTTTTGAGGCTGTTAAGTGTCTGTTGACTTACACCGTCCTCACCAACGCATACGGGAAAACTTATTTTACTACCCTTTCTGTAGCCCGAAATTGACGGAAGGGCATCACCTTCACGGTTGAGCTTTGCTCCCACAGAGTCCACAATCATGAATGTGTCTGTGCTCTGGCTTGCCGTGTCATCTATCACAGCCATTTCAAGCACATTGCACCTGAGCATTTCATCAACATCATAGGCTGTGTAGGAATATGATTTTCCGTTATCAATAAGTGCATTGTACGGACATATTTTGAATTTTTCTTCATCCATGTCATCAGGGATTACAAATATCTTTGTGTTTGCTCCGAGATACAGTCTGCCCTCAAAGCTCCGCGAGCTCTGACGGTATCTGCCGCTTGTGGCAATGGATTTTCTGAATGTGTTGCTTTCTATGGCATCCTGCTCTTTTTCACTTCCGATGACGATATCGGATGATGTTTCGAGACGCACTATTTCTGCATTGTCATTTACTCTGTAGCGTATCATCTGATTCATATCTGTGCCAAGATTGGAAAGCCTGCGGTATAGTGAGTCTGCAGTAATTTTTTCGCCATTGTAAATTATCTTATCGGCAAAGTAAAGCTCTCCCCAGCGGTTATTTTCGGTAAAGATTTTGCACATGGGGTTATTAAAGCCTTTTGCCTCCAGAATATCATAAAGATATCCGTATACAACATCATCCTCAATCTGCACATTGCAGATTTCCCCGAATGCATTTATTTTTGCAGTATAGCTTTTGCCTGACGTAATCTTACCACGAATAAAATCGGAAAGTGCATATTTTTCGCCGGATATAACAACGTAATCTTCTCCAAGCTCACTTAAAACACCGGACACAACCTTGCTGCTCGCAAGAATTTCTATGTGACCGTTTTGCATATTTCCCGATTGACAAATCAGCACAGAATCCCCGGCACAAAGATTTGAAAATTCTGCATCTGCCCCGTCACGTATAATCCGAACTGTGTATTCGTCATCTGTTTCATCAACTTCAAATTTCAGACCGTCATTGGTAACAATAAGACCGGTTGTTTTGTCGGCACCTGTGATAATATGAGTTGAATAGGACTTTACAAAAATAACATCGGCTTTTTTATCACCGTCATTTGAAATAAATGACACCGTTCCGCCAGATATTCCGGAAAGCTCCGATGGCGCGCAAATTTTCGCTTTATTGTTTTCAATTATGCTCACTTCGTCATCAAAGTTTATTAATTGTGCATCACAGGCTTCGTCATAATAAATTGCGTGTGTGTTTTCAAATATTACGTCTTTTAAATCTGCCGTAACGGTTTTGTTCTGATCGGTAAGCTCAAAATACAGAATCTGCAGCTTGCTGTCACCGTCATCAGTACGATGATATGCCTTTATTTCGTTCCCTATGTATCCGGATGCTCTGCCGGTCAGATCTTCAAACACTTCATTATTAATCATTACCTGATTTTTTTCAAGTTCAGAAAATGCTGACCACAAATTAGTATGAAAGGTTTCTGTTATTATTCCTTCAATGTAATCTATGGAATGAATTTCGGAAAGGAGGCTTTTGTCCTTTTCAACCTTCATATTAACCCCTTCGCCAAAAGAGTCAAATTGCATGAGGTCTGATTCAAGCGCATTTCTGCAAAGCAACATGGCGTTTGCCATATCAAGCTGTGATGTATCGCTTAAGGCTATTCCGGAAAAAAGCTTTATGCGCCCTGCCACAGTATAATATCCGGCAGGATAACCGCCAAGCTCATTTGCAAGCGGTCCATAGCCCAGAATTTCGCAAAGAATTTTAGCCGCCTCCGAAAGCGTAATTATGCTTCCGGGATTAAAAAGACCGGATGCATTATAGCTGATATAACCTATTTTATAGGCAGTTTCAATGTAGCTCTCGTATTCAGTTGATGAATTTACATCTGTAAAAACGTCACCGTCAGAATTTAAAACATCCGGTGCATCACCGCTTATGTGAAGAGCAAGCTTCACAAAATGTGCTCTGGTAATTTTAAGCTCAGGTTCAAACGCCTCCGTATCTTCAGGAAATATTCCTGTTCCCACAAGAAAATTGTAGGCATCCTGTGCATCACCGGTTGCAAAAGCTCCCTCAGCGTAAGCTGTGGTAAAAGAGGAAAAAATATTTACTGCCATGCTCAAAGCAACTATTAAAGTTAATGTTTTTTTGAAAAAAGCTTTCATATTCTCCCCTCCATTCAATATTTTTCCATAAGTCCGGCAATAACCTTTGCCGCCTGGGCTCTTGTTGCAGTCTGCTTCGGAGCAAACGTACCGTTGCCCATTCCATTTATAACTTCAAGCTCGGTAAGAGCTGCCACATATTTACCGGCATAATCCGAAACTGCATACGCATCGGTAAATTCAAGCCAATCTCCACCCTTTATTTCATAACCAAGAGCTTCAAGCGTTCTGCCAATAAGGGTTACCATATCTTCTCTGGTTATGTTTTCTCCTGCACCAAAGCTTCCGTCGGGGTAGCCTTTAAGAATACCAAGATAATGTGCTTTGCGGACATAAGATGCAAACCATGCATCATCGGGGCAGTCTGTAAACATGAAGTCAGATTCTGCCGTATCAGGTGAAAAGGCACATATTATAAGCTTTATGAATTCTTCTCTTGTGATGGAGTCGTTTGGTCTGAAAAGCTTATCAGCAGATGCAGACACAACTCCATTTTCCCGAAGCATCATTATAGATTCTATTGCCCACGCAACATCTGCAAGGTCTGAGAATTCAGTTGCAGTATGGTGTGGTGTGTACAATACGGGCTCTTTATAAGGCAAGTCAGATACAACAGCCGCACCGCCGGAGCTTCCCTTTTTGGTGCCACCGGAAGAGCCGCCCGTATTACCGCCGCTTTCGGAATCCTTGTAGTCGTCTATGGCATTTTCGAAAGCGTTGTTTAATTCATAAAGTGAATCAACAGGCATTTTTTTGTGCAGTTTCATGCATATTTTATTTTGGTTTTTCTCAGAAAGCGACATATAGTATTTGTATTCACGGTCATCTTCACCGCCGAAAAGATATGCACTCTGAGGTATGAACTCCGTAAAGTCAGACCACACAGCATTGTTGACTGTGCCGAGAGCATTCACAGCATCGCAGATAAGCCTTTCTGCATCAGCATATACATCAAAATCACCGGTTTCCACAACAAGCTCTGAAATCTCATTTATCAAATCCGCGGATTCATTTTCAAGTCCGAAAACACCGGCATGAGATTTTATAAACTCTTTAACTTCTTCTTTTTTGCCGTTGTTTGCCGCATTCAAAAACGCATTTCTTCCGGCAGATGAAATATAAGGTAATTTCTTTTCATCCTGAAAACTAACGCAAAATGCCTTAACTGTGTATTCACCGTCGGGTGCATTTTCACAAAGCTCAAAATATTTTCTGATTACGTTGTTTTCCGAAACCGCAATATCCGCAAAAACAGTTTCTCCGCTTCCGTTCTCAACAGTTATGATAACCGTATCTGATTTATTAACAGTTTCAAACATCACATCAAGAACATTTATATTAAGAGAAGCTGAATTTATTTTTACACCTGAGCTGTTATCTTTAGAAACCGGAGTTACTCCCACTCCCGAAGTGCTAAGTGTATAGTATTTCTGAGAGAGCAAATTTCCCGAAGGCATAAGTGCATATGCCTTTATTGCCTTTGTGTTTTCATTTGGTATTATTGTGAGAGTTTCTGTCTGAATCACAGTATTGGCAGGGATTTTAACCGTCTTTTGCACGAGTGCTCCTGCGTTATATGTGCTTCCGGCAGCCACAGCACACAAAGTTAATTCACAATCAGCTATACCGCTGTTTGCCAGAAGGAAGGTCACGTTGGTGCTTTCATTTTTTAATGCATCTGTGCCAAAGCTTATATCCTCAAGATACGCACCGTCATCTGATGCAGTAAATTTTAACCTTGCCGCCTCTGCCGCCATAAGTTCACCGGACACAACTCTTTCTGCCTTTATTTCATATGTTGTTTCACTTTGCAGAATTCCGAACTCCACACGCAAAACATTTGATTTTACAAAAATTTTGAAATCCTTAAATTCATTGCCGTATTCGTCGGTTATGCTCACAACCGGCTTAATATCTTCATTCAGCGCACCGGAATATGTAAGCTCCAGTACCTCGCCAATTAAAGATGCACCGGCATATCCGTCCGGAAAGCTTGACGATACAAATTCAAACTCCGCAGGAAGCTCTTTTGATGCCCATACTGCGTCAACAAGCACAAATCCGTTTTGAGCTTCATCACCGCAGACAATACCAAG
>JAZSOL010000323.1:0-18392 GCA_045536915.1 Clostridia bacterium | reverse complement strand
ACAGGCGGCATAACAGACGAATTGCCAAAGTCGGGCAGGTGTATCTATGATTTTTTTCGTAACGATTCTGCAGGATTGAAAGCCGCAGGCTTCAATCCGAAGCCCTAGTGAAGAAAAAATCATAGATATTCCTGTCATTTCGCAAAACCTATCCGCCGCCGGATGGTTTTTGCAGATTAATCTCCCCGATAATTCAAAATTTATTATTCTCTTGAATTACAAACAATTATATGTTATACTATATGATGATATTTACACGCAAGGAGAAATATATATGCACGAATACTATGCCGGAGAATATGATATTGCCGTAATCGGCGGAGGCCACGCAGGGTGCGAAGCGGCTCTTGCCGGTGCGAGGCTCGGACTTAAAACCATTATGTTTGTTATAAATCTCGACACCGTTGCCAATATGGCGTGCAATCCGTGTATCGGAGGTACGGCAAAAGGGCATCTTGTGCGCGAAATTGATGCACTCGGCGGTGAAATGGGCAAAATTGCCGACAAATCGTTTATTCAGTCCCGAATGCTCAACCGCGGAAAAGGTCCGGCGGTATATTCTTTAAGAGCGCAGGCAGACAGGCGAAAATATTCCGAAGAAATGAAATACGTTCTGGAAAATCAGGAAAACCTTGATGTGAAGCAGGCAGAGGTTGTGGATATAGGCTTTGACGAAAACAATAACGTAACCTCGGTTATGACCCATCTCGGCGCAAGATACTCGGTTAAAGCGGCAATTGTTGCAACCGGAACATATTTAAAAGGCAAGGTAATAGTGGGCGATGTGAGCTATGAAAGCGGCCCTGACGGTGTTTTCCCATCTGTGGGTCTTTCTGCATCACTCAAAAAAGCCGGAATTCCTCTTATGCGTTTCAAAACGGGTACTCCCGCAAGAATAAACCGCAACAGCGTTGATTTTTCGGTTATGCAGCCTCAGGCAGGCGACGATGAAATAACTCCTTTTTCCTTTGAAACCGAAACTCCCGGTGAAAACAAGGTGCTTTGCCATCTTACCTACACCAACGAAAACACCCATAAAATAATTATGGACAATCTCCACCGCTCACCTCTTTATTCGGGAATGATAGAGGGTGTGGGTCCGAGATACTGCCCGTCTATTGAAGATAAAATCGTTCGCTTCAAAGACAAGGAACGCCATCAGATATTCATTGAACCTATGGGGCTTACAACCGAGGAAATGTATATTCAGGGATTCTCCACAAGTCTGCCGGAAGACGTTCAGATTCAGATGATTCATTCCATAAAAGGTCTTGAAAACGCAAAAGTAATGCGTAGTGCATATGCAATAGAATACGACTGCTGTGATGCAACAATGCTTTTCGGCACTTTGGAATTTAAAAAGTATCCGGGGCTCTACGGTGCCGGTCAGTTCAACGGAAGCTCAGGCTATGAGGAGGCCGCCGCGCAAGGGCTTGTGGCAGGAATTAATGCCGCACTCAAAATCCTGGGCAGAGAACCTTTTATTATGGACAGAAGCGAAAGCTACATCGGCACTCTCATCGACGACCTCACGGTTAAAGGCACAAAAGAACCCTACAGAATGATGACGTCCAGAAGCGAATACCGTCTTTTACTGCGTCAGGACAACGCAGACTTGCGCCTGACTCCCAAAGGACACGAAATCGGCCTTATATCCAACGAACGCTACGAAAGATTTTTAGAAAAGAAAAGAAGAGTTGAAGAAGAAATTCAGAGAGTGGAAAAAACCAACATCGGCCCCACTCCAAAGGTTATAGAGTTTCTCAAAGCCCATAATTCCACTCCCATCAAAAGCGGAGTGAAACTCGGCGAACTCGTGAGACGTCCGGAGCTTAACTATGAACTCCTTTTTGAAATCGACCCCGAAAGACCTAAGCTTTCAACTGCCGAAAGAGAACAGGTGTATGTTCAGATAAAATATGATGGCTACATCAAAAAACAGCTCATTCAGGTTGAACACTACAAAAAACTCGAAGCAAAAATTATCCCCGAAAACATCAACTACGAAAAAATTGAAGGTCTGCGCCTTGAAGCAAGGCAGAAGCTTTCAAAAATCCGCCCCCGTTCCGTGGGTCAGGCAAGCAGAATTTCGGGAGTTTCGCCGGCTGATATGAACGTGCTTCTGATATATCTGCAAATCAACAAATAGAGGATAAACTATGAGTATAACATTAGAAATCTTAGAAAAAAACGGTGTTGAAAAAAACACCGCAAAAGAATTTGAAACCTACTACCGGATGCTCACGGAGTGGAATGAAAAAATAAACCTCACCGCCATTACCGATGAAACCGAAGTTTGCCAAAAGCATTTTCTCGACTGCCTTGCAATTTTCGAATCGGGCGTAATAAAAAACGGCGACAGGGTTGTTGACGTGGGAACAGGCGCCGGACTTCCGGGACTCGTTATGAAAATCGGCAACAAAGAGCTTGATATGACTCTTATGGATTCATTGGGAAAAAGAATCAACTTTTTAAATGAGTTTATTTCAAATCTTAATTTAAACGGCATCACAACCGTCCACTCCCGCGCAGAAGACTTCGGAAAAGATAAAGAGCATCGCGAAAAATATGACGTATGCGTTTCCCGTGCAGTGGCAAACCTTGCCACCCTTTCGGAGCTTTGCCTGCCGCTTGTTAAAAAAGGCGGATATTTCGTGAGCATGAAAGGTCCGAAAGCCAAAGAGGAAATTGAAGAAGCAAAAAAAGCTATTGGCATTCTCGGCGGAAGGCTTGAAGAAGTTAAGGAATACAAAGTCGACGGCACGGATTTTGCCCATAACCTTGTTATAATCAAAAAAATGAGCAACACCCCCAACGCATATCCGAGAAAAGCGCCGAAGCCGGCTAAAGAACCCATAAAATAATATCACCCCCGCAAAAAAACTGCCAAAAGCAGATTTTTGCAGGGGTATTATTAAAAGTCAGAATTCCGTATGTTTAAGCTTTTCTTAAAGTCTGCCATATTTTTCTTTCATAAATCTTTTTAATAAAAACGCCATAAAATATGGGAATGTGTATAAATTTCCGTTGAAGCCTATATTCTTATCGGCAAATTTAATTCCGTATTTAATATCCTGATATTTTTCTTTTTTAATCAGATTATTCAATGAAACTGTTGCACCGTCAGTCGCCTTTACTTCAACAGGAACAAGAGACTGCGAATCTCTCACAAAGAAATCCATCTCAAGCGTTCCTTTTTCATTGCGAAAAAAATACAAATCATATCCCTGTTTTCTTAGCATCTCTCCAACTGCATTTTCATATATCGCGCCTTTATAGGTATTGAAGTTTTTGTTTGCCCTCAAATCCTCCTGAGCCTCTTCGTCAAGAGAACCTATCAGAAGACCTGTATCTGCAAAATATAATTTATAGTTATCCGGATTAAAATTTCCTTTAAGCGGAAGCTCAGGATAATCCATACAATAACACACATTTACTATTCCTGCACAAATCAGCCATTCTACCGTTCCCACATACTCTCTGTTTCTTGCTCCGCGCTCAATTTTCGAAATCTGAAATTTCTTATTTTCTTTCCCGAGAAATGTTGGTATTTTCCTGTATATATTTAAGATTTTTGCTTTATCCAGACCTTTTGCATATTTGGTAATATCCTCTTCATAATCCAGTAAAATCTGCTTTTGCATCTTTAAAGTACCGCTGTAGTTTTTATTTGTCACAAATGCCCTGACAATTGCCGGCATTCCGCCAAGAACCATATATTCACGAAAGCTTTCAAGCATAATTTCATACTCAATTGTTGACAGCGGAGTAATGCTTATCATTTTATTATACATCTCTTCAATTTGTTCTTCACGGTATCCCTTTGCCCAGAGAAACTCTTCAAAATCCATTGAATACATTTCATAATCTTCCTTGAATCCCACACTGTTGGATTCAATTTCTTCATAGCTTATTCCCATAAGAGAACCCGAGCATATTACGTCATAACGCCCGTCAAGTTTAAATGATTTCAAACTTGTTGCACAGTTCGGACAGGCCTGAAGTTCATCAAAAAACAGAAGGGTTTGCCCGGGAATAAATTCAAAGTCCGGATTCAGAAGAGATATATTTTTTATAATTGAATCAACTTCAAACCCATCATCAAATATTTTTTTATATTGTTTGTGCAACACAAAGTTTATTTCTACAACGTTTTTGTAATTTCCCTGTGCAAATTTCTCAACCGAAACCGTCTTCCCTATTTGTCTGGCACCTTTAATAATCAGAGGCATACGCTCCGGATTTTCTTTCCATTTTATGAGATAATCATCTATTTTTCTCCTCAAAAGCTCCATTTCAAGCACCTCCAAATCTACCATATCACAAAATTCCTGCGTTGTCAAGCTCATTTATCACATTTTTCAGTATGTGTAATCATATTTTTTCACATAATTCCGTTTTTATGCAGAATTTATATTTGATCAACACACCTAACACCTACACCGAAACCGCTTAGCCTGACAGGAGTCATCCGAACCTGATTTTATAGCGGAAGATTTTGACCTGAACTTCGTTAAAATGCTCATAAATCGCTAAAGAACCCATAAAATAATATCACCCCTGCAAAACTGCCAAAAGCAGATTTTTGCAGGGGTTTTTAGCATTCCTTACTGCGGTTTTTATATAATATTCAAAGTGAAATTTCTGTCACATTCCCCACTGTCTTATTGCTTTCTTCTTCCACTTTCCAATCTTATAGAAAATGCATGTGAGAACTGCACCTATTACCCATGTGCTCAGAAGCGATATCTGAATACATTCTTTCATACCGTTTGGCATTTCCGGACTTCTTGTTGCCCAGGCAATTCCATAAGCAAGAGGAACACGCACTACAACCGTTGTGAAAAGTGAAATCCACATAGGAGTCATTGTGTCGCCGGCACCTCTCATAATTCCTGAAAGACTTTGGGTTATAGCCATTGCGATGTAGCCAACTGCAAGGATTCTCATTATTTTAACGCTTAAGCTAACGAGCTCGGGAGTATCGGTGAAAATCATCATAAGATACTTGCCGAAAAGGAGTATGATAAGAGTTATGCTGGCAGAGCATCCTGCGGCAATAAGAGTTCCCTGTTTTGCACCAAGAGCCACTCTTTCGAGCTTTCTTGCGCCTATGTTCTGACCGGAGTAGGTTGTCATTGCAGTGCCAAAAGAGAAGTTTGGCATCATAGCAAAGCCATCTATTCTCATAACAATTACGTTTGCGGCAATAAAGAGTTCTCCGAAGCTATTGGTGAGAGACTGCACAATAATCATTGCCGAAGAAAAAATTGCCTGAGTAAGACCGGAGGGGATTCCAAGCTTTATAAGTTGAACCGTATGACTGCGGCTAAGCTTAAAATGACGCAGCTTTAATTCAAAAATGTCATTCATATGCATCAGCTTGCGCAGGCAAAGCGCCGATGAAATAAACTGAGCGATAACCGTTGCCAGAGATACCCCCGCAACACCCATACCAAGCTCTGCAACAAAATAAATATCAAGCACAATGTTTAAAACCGTGGCAACAAGAAGATACAAAAGCGCCGAGAACGAATCACCCATACCGCGCAGAATTCCGCTTAAGATGTTGTAGTATGCCATTCCGGCAACGCCATACATCATAATTATGAGGTAATTGTAGCAATCATCAATTATTGTTGACGGAGTATTGAGAATTTCTAAAATAGGCCGCACCACAATCGGCGACACTATCATAAGAAACAGCGAAGCAATTGCCGTAACCGTGATACTCGTTCCAATTGAATGCGACAAATCCTCTCCCGACCTTGCGCCGAAATACTGTGCAACCATTATTCCAACGCCGGCAGAAATACCCACGAACAAAACAAGCAGCATATTAAAAAGCGGCATTGCGCTTCCAACCGCCGCAAGGGCATTGTCGCCCACATACTGGCCCACAACAATTGAGTCAACCGTTGAATAAAGCTGCTGGGCAATATTACCTATAACCATCGGCACAGAAAAGGCAACAATACTTTGCCACGGCTTTCCAACGGTCATATCCTTTGGTTCAAACAGCTTTCTTATACTGAATGTTTTTTTACTCATATATTTCCTCCCTCATTTTAAAGAATTTCTTTTTTGTCCGTATCAAATCTTTCAAGAAAGGAATGCTCCTCACCGCCGGTCTTAAAGCCGGGCATAGTGTCGAGAGCTATGTTGTGGAGACTTTTAAACAGGTTATGTTCCACGTCGGGATTAATCTTTTTAATGTTTTCGATTATAAATTTTGTTTCCTTTCTTTTGGATGAATTTTCTTCATCTTTTTCACCTGCGCTCTTTTCGGTGAATCTGCAGGCGCATCTCAAAAATTCGAGTTCGTTATACTCAGCCCATGAAATAATATCCTCTTCAAGAATGCAATAAAGCGGACGAATAAGCTCCATTCCCTCAAAGTTGGTGCTTTTAAGCCTCGGAAGCATTCCCTGAATCTGACTTGAATACATCATAGCCATAAGGGTTGTTTCTATAACGTCGCTTTTGTGATGCCCCAGAGCAATCTTATTGCATCCGCGCTTTTTAGCCTCACTGTAGAGATGACCTCTTCGCATTCTTGCGCAAAGATAACACGGAGATTTTTCCACGCAATAGGCAACATCAAAAATATCGCTTTCAAAAATCTCAATCGGAATATTCAAAAGAGCGGCGTTTTCTTCAATTCTTTTCCGGTTTGCCTCGTTGTAGCCGGGGTCCATAACCAGAAAAACAACCTCAAATTCAACATCCGTTATTCTTTTTAGCTGTTGCATAAGCTTTGCCATAAGAAACGAATCCTTACCTCCGGAAATACACACAGCAATCCTGTCGCCCTCCTGAATAAGGCGATATTGCTTCACAGCCTCAATAAAAGGATTCCATATTTTTTTGCGGTATTTTTTTATAATACTTCTTTCCACACTCGTTGCGCGGTCGAATTCTCTCATTTTATCAGCTCCGCTTCAAAATCAAACGGGGCTGCTATGCAGTCCCGTTTGCAAACAACTTATTATTTTCTGAGTTCGCTTCTGCACTGTTTAACTTTGTCGTTAACAGCCTTGAAGTCATTTTCAACCTTTTCGAGAATATCATCAGCAAATTTGAGTGATGCAAGTCTGATTTCTCTGCCGTCTTTCTGCGCTTTAGCAATGATTTCGTTTGCATTGGCAACAGCTTTTTTGGTTATTTCGTGTTCATCAATAAGACCGAGAATCTTATGTTCAACTTCCTTAACCTTGGCATCAGCCTGTTTTTGCGCATCAGAAATAATTCTCTTGCTGTCTTCTGCGATTGATTTTGCAACTCTGAGTTCATCGGGAAGCTGAAGGCTGATATCGTTTATAAGTGCAAGAACCTGCTCCTTATTGATAAGAGTCTTTTTGACAAAAGGAACTTCAAACCCTTTATCAACAATATCTTCCAATTCACTTAAAAGTTCTATTACATCCATCTTATGTAACCTCCTTAAAGTTTTTTCTTTACTTCATCCATAATTTCTTCAATCATAAAATCAGGCACAAGTCCGTCAAGATTTCCATGATGTCGTGCAACCTCTTTTACGATGCTTGAGCTTAAGTAAGAATATTTTCCGTTTGTCATCATGAAAAGAGTTTCAATGTTTTTGTTGAGCTTGTGGTTCATAAGAGCCATCTGAAACTCATATTCAAAATCGGACACAGCTCTGAGACCTTTGATGATAATTCCCGCTTTTTTTTCGTCGAGGTAGTTTACCAGAAGACCGTCAAAGCTGTCAACCTCAACATTCGGAAGATGCGAAGTTGCTCTTTTAATCCAGTCTATTCTCTGCTCAAGCGAAAACATCGGGAATTTTGAGCTGTTTTTGAGAATGGCAACATAGACCTTGTCAAAGGTTCTGCTTGCTCTTTTTATTATATCCAGATGTCCGTTTGTTACCGGGTCAAAGCTTCCGGGGTATACTGCTGTCTTGTTCATTTTGCCTCCAGGATACTAACACAAACTCTGCCATATCTCTTGTTTTTTAATAGCTTATAGCCCTGTATATCAACATCGGTACCGTTATCCGACTCAACCACAACAATCCCGCCGTCGGCAAGAATACCCGCCTCGCAGATTTTTGCAAGAGTTGAATCAAGAAGACCGAGAGCATAGGGCGGGTCAAGAAATATTATATCAAAAGCTTTTCCTTTTGCAGATGCCTCTTCGAGATAACGAAAACTTTCCGCACATAAAACCTGCGATTTTTCATCGAATCCGGCTTTTTTGATATTATTTCTTATAACTGCGCAAGCCTTAGAATTGTTGTCCACAAAAACTGCCGACTCGCTTCCTCTTGAAAGAGCCTCAATGCCCATACCGCCGCTTCCTGCAAAAAGGTCAAGAACCTTTGCACCATACGGCATATCGAAAATCATACTGAAAATCGATTCCTTCACTCTGTCGAGAGTAGGCCGGGTATCGAGTCCGTCGAGACTTTCAAGCTTCAGACCTTTTTTTGAACCTGAAATAACTCTCAAAGCATAACTCTCCTATGTTAAATATACTTTTTTATATTATAGACCCAATTTGCAATATTGTCAATAGACAAAGAGTTTTTTTCACAATTTATTAATAATTAAGCCGGATTAAACATAATTATAATTACTTTTACATAAAAATTTCGTAGGCCAATAACCAACAATGCGCTTTTGCTTTGCCGGATTTTGCCGTGCATCTCTTACAAACGAATATCACAGCATAGAAGATAAATATCAGATGCACCCGGCACACAGTGTGCTAAGCACGTTTAACATCAGATAATTTTAATTGATAAATTTTGATTTATCGCTCTGTTTGATAATGAAATCAACGTAGTTGTATCGTAGGGGACGGCGTCCTCTTTCGTCCCGAACCCCCGATGAAACGGGACGTCGAGGACGCCGTCCCCTACAACGCACCAATCTTGTTTCATCTCCCCGACAAATCAAAATTTTGCAATTGATTCAAAAAAATGGGTCATATGTTTGACAACTGCAGAATGGGGAAACTCAAAGAAACTTTTTGATTACATAGGAAATTGCGTCAGCAATTGCTTGTAACAACAAAATTTTCCTTATAAAATTGTGAGCGAAGCGAACAGTTAATTGACGAAGTCAATTTTGTTCTATTTACTTTTTGTTGATTTTGTGATATTATTAAATTCGAGCTTCAATTTTAATGGGCAATACAGTCGACGTTGAGTTGGCAGCATTGCTCTGACGGGGGAATACATAATGAATAAATTAATGAAAAGAGTAATTGCACTTGGCGCGAGTGTGTTGGTGGGTGCGAGTTTTGCCGGTTGCTCCGACAGTGGCGGTTTTAATACCGATGTGAAGCCGGCAAGTGAATATACTCAAAAACATAACAACAGCGTGTATGAAATTCTTGATTTTGATGATAAAACAGAAGCCAAACTTGCTCTTGAAGGGCTCATAGATGCACCCAAAACGCTGGAGCTCAAAAATGCCGACGGAGAGGTTGTCTGGAGTCAGAAAGCATTTGGCTTTCTTGAAGAATCCTCAAAAGCGCCCGGTTCGGTTAATCCGTCTCTTTGGGCAAATTCCGTGAATAATCATGCATACGGACTTTTCAAAGTTACCGAAGGCATCTATCAGGTGCGCGGGTATGATATGGCAAACCTCACTGTTGTGGACGGAAACGAGGGCAGAATAATTATAGACCCGCTTATGAGCGTTGAATGCTGCAAAGGAACTCCGATTCTCTGCGGAGCCCGACGACGGAGCTGCTGCAAGCGGAGATATCGTGAAAAATATGACTCCCGAAATGATTTTTGATTATATGAGCATTAAGCTGAACAAACAAAATCTTGCAAAAGAAGACTTTAAAGTGAATTTTGTGCTCACGGATATCGGAAAGAACTATTCCATTCACTTTAAATCCGGAGTAATGCTTGTGTATAAAGACACTGCATCTTCTGATGCAGGTCTCACTCTGACCTGCCCGAAAAATGCTCTGTTTCTTATTTTAAACAGAGATTATGATTCTGCAGTGCAAAGCATAAACATAGAAGGTGACCGCAGAAAATTTGAACTTATTATAGATAATCTCAATGAACTTGACGGCATCCCGGGGGAACGTTTTAATATTATTGAACCGTAGTGCATATTTCGTAAAATCAAAATATTAAAAAAAGTTTTTTGTGCATAATTAAGATTTTTCTTGATTTTGGCTCAAATATATTGTATAATGTAGTAAAGCAGAACAAAATTTATGCTTTTAATATATAAGGAGGGTGATATTATGAAATTGGTTCTTGCTATTATTAATGATGAAGACGGTAACAAGGTTATTACCGCGCTCAGTAAATCAGGATTCAGTGTAACAAAACTTGCTACGACGGGTGGATTCTTGAAGGCAGGTAACCTCACGGTGCTGGTTGGTACAGATGATGAAAAGGTTCCTGAAGTTATCGAAATCATCAAATCCAAGAGTCATCGCAGAAAACAGATTACCGCTTCTCCAATGCCAATGGGTGCTTCTTCTTCTTTTACTCCGTATCCCATAGAGGTTACAGTTGGCGGAGCAACAATCTTTGTGCTCGATGTTGACCATTTTGAAAAGGTATGACCGGGGTATGCTGACATCTCAACAAAAGAGGCTTTGTGATTACTTTGAAAAAGCATCAAAAGCAAAAGCCCTCAGACACTCTTATATCATAAAAGGAGAATCGGGTTCGGGGAAAAAATATGTTTTGGGCACGCTCTTGAAACTTATTATGTGCCGGACGAATGATGCCTGCGGAAACTGCAATGCCTGTCATACGGTTGATGCCGGTTCTAATCCCGATATCGTGAGGGTGTCCAACGGAGAAAAAAAAACAATAGAAATTCAAAAAATCAGAGATCTTATAAAGGAAGTGTATATCAAGCCTTCAATCAGTGAATATAAGATTTTTGTTATAGAAAATGCACATCTAATGGATGCGGCGCCTCAGAATGCACTTCTCAAAGTCATAGAGGAGCCGCCTTCCTATGCGATTTTCATACTTTTGTGTGACAACCTGAATATGATTTTGCAAACTATTCTTTCAAGGGTTATGCTTCTTGAAATTGCGCCGACCTATGCCGATGAGCTTAAAAGCATTATGCCTCTCGGAGAAGATAAGAATTTTATGTATAATTACTGCCAGGGTAATATAGGCAGGCTCAAAGACATATCTCAGGATGAAGACTTTCAGGCGCTCAGAAACGGTCTTATTGGTGCGGTTGTGGAGTTTGTGAGATCAGATGCATACGGAGTTTATGATATTTCGTCATTTTGGGATAAAAATAAGGCATCAAAAGAAACTCTGATGAATATATTTATTTTGTTCATAAGAGATGTTGTTTTTTTCAAAAGTAATCTTAAAGAAAATATAACCAATACAGATAAAATAAATGAAATAGAGGCTGTATCCGCGGCGGTAACGCTGAAAAAAAGCTTTGCTATGCTTCAAGAGGCATGTGCTCTTCCGAGGCAGGTGGGCAAATACGGAGATTTGAATATGGCTGTTCAGACCATGTTCATACGGCTCAAGGAGGAAATAAATGATTGACGTTACGGGAATAAGATTCAAAAAAGTTGGTAAGATATATTATTTTGACCCGGACGGATTGGATCTTAAATGCGGTGACCATGTTATTGTTGAAACATCGCGCGGAATTGAATACGGCACGGTTGCAATAGGCAACAAACAGGTTACGGATGATGAAATTGTTCCGCCGCTTAAAAAGATATTAAGAAGAGCAACCGAGGCAGATGACCTTCAGGTTGCCAAAAATAAAGAATGCGAAAGAGAAGCTTTCAGGGTTTGTCAGGAAAAAATTAATAAGCACAGCCTTGAAATGAAGCTTATAGACGTTGAATATACTTTTGACCACAATAAAATGCTCTTTTATTTCACGGCAGAAGGAAGAGTTGACTTCCGTGAGCTTGTGCGTGATCTGGCAGGCGTGTTCAAAACGAGAATTGAGCTTCGTCAGATAGGCGTGAGAGATGAAGCTAAAATGCTTGGCGGATTAGGAATTTGCGGCAGACAGCTTTGCTGCAATCTGTTTTTGAGTGATTTTGCACCGGTTTCAATCAAGATGGCTAAAGAGCAGAATCTTTCTCTTAATCCCACCAAAATTTCCGGAACCTGCGGAAGACTTATGTGTTGTCTGAAAAATGAGCAGGCGGCATATGAATCGCTTCTCAAAAACACCCCGTCTGTGGGTTCTGTTGTGAAAACCAAAGACGGCAAGGGTGTTGTTACCGCTGTTTCGGTTCTCAAAGAGATAGTAACCGTGGCTATAGAGCACGGCGAAGAGAAAGAACTTAAGGACTATAAAACCGACGAAGTGAAGATTGTGAAAAAGGCAACCGTCAGGTCTGATGAGAGTGTTGATATGGCTGAACTCAAAAAACTTGAAAAAGATTAATAAAAGACTTGATTTTTGTCGGAATACTTGATATAATGTAGGTAATAGTGTGGAGACATAATCTCACACTCTTGCAAGGAGGTGTATTCAAAATGGCATATGTTATAAACGACGATTGCATCAGCTGCGGCGCATGTGAAGCTGAATGCCCCGTAAATGCTATATCCGAAGGAGATGGCAAATACGTTATCAACGCAGACGAATGCCTCGACTGCGGCGCTTGTGCAGGTGCTTGCCCCGTTGGCGCTCCTGTTCAGGAATAATTTAATGCTATCCAGAAACCTCAGCTTATATGCTGGGGTTTTTGTTGTTATACCGCCTGATAAAGTGAAAACGGAGGGGTTTTTTTGAGACGGACAGACGATTTGGGAATAAATAATCTGAAACTCATTCAGGATACAGAGCTTTTTTGCTTCGGAACCGACAGCGTCCTGTTGGCAAATTTTGCACGCGCCTCAAAAGGCGACCGTGTGCTTGATTTGTGCACGGGAAACGGAATTGTTCCGGTTTTGATGTCTGCCAAAACAAATGCGGAAAAATTTTACGCAATAGAGCTTCAGCAAAAATCATTTGAGCTTGCAAAAGAAAATGTGTGCCTAAACGGACTTGATGAGCGCATTGAAATAATTTGCGCAGATATCGGAAAGTGCAATGAATTTTTTAAAGCGGGAAGCATAGATGTTGTAACGTGCAACCCCCCGTATATGAGCCCGAAAGCTGGCTTTACCAATCCCGAAGATGCGCTTGCAATAGCACGCCATGAAATTATGACAAATCTTGAGGGAG
The DNA here is from genome assembly GCA_045536915.1 of Clostridia bacterium. Lineage (GTDB taxonomy): Bacteria > Bacillota > Clostridia > UMGS1810 > UMGS1810 > RGIG1828. The sequence goes on along the minus strand of JAZSOL010000323.1, from coordinate 5,208 downwards.
TGATTTCAGCCGCCGCTTCGGTGATAAAATTCGGCGGACACTTCTATATGGTTCACAGAGCGGAAAGGCTGTGTGATATAATGTGTGTTATGAGAAACTATCGCATAGAGCCGAAAAGACTTCAGTTTGTGGTGGCATCGCCCGAAAAGGCGCCTAAGCTGATTTTGGTTGAGGGGATTTACGGCGCAAATCCGTCGCTGAAAATTGAGAATCCCAAATACGTTAATATATAACAGGAGAAGAATATGGAACAGGGAATTTTATATCTGTGTGCAACGCCTATAGGCAATCTCGACGATATAACCGTGCGCACATTAAACACATTGAAAAACTGCGACCTTATAGCGTGTGAAGATACACGCCACTCGCTTAAGCTTCTTAATCATTTTGATATTTCAAAACCGCTCACAAGCTATTACGAACACAACAAAAAAGAAAAAGGGCGGTATCTCATATCGGAAATGAAAGCCGGAAAAAATATTGCTCTTGTTACCGATGCCGGAACTCCGGCAATATCGGACCCCGGTGAGGATCTGGTGAGAATGTGTATTGATGAGGGGATAAAGGTTGTTCCCGTGCCGGGGTGTGTTGCGCTCATAAACGCACTTATCATTTCCGGGCAGAACACAACCCGCTTTGCTTTTGAGGGGTTTTTGTCGATGAATAAAAAAAGCCGCTATGAGCATCTTGAAAGCTTAAAAAACGATACACACACTCTTATTTTTTACGAAGCACCCCATAAGCTCACACGTACCCTTGCGGATATGCTTAAGTATTTTGGCAACAGACATATCAGCATCGTGAGAGAGCTTACCAAAATCCACGAAGAATGCGTGCTCACAACTCTGGAGGATGCAGTTGAGTATTATGAAACCAATTATCCGAAAGGTGAATATGTGCTTATTGTGGAGGGTAAAAATCCGGAGGATGCCGCAGAGGAAAAAAGAGCCGAATTTGAGGATTTTACCATACCGGAACACGTGGCACAAATTATGAAAGGCGGAACCGATAAAAAGGAAGCAATGAAAAAGGTTGCATCGCTCAGGGGTATTTCCAAAAGAGACGTGTATAATGAAATGCTCAGGGAGGAAGATAAATGAAAAATGTACCATGCAGAGACGGAATAATATACCGTTATGCAAAAAAATACCGCAGACGCAGACTCATAACAGTTGTGATTCTTATATGTCTGCTTTGTGCATATGCATTTTCGTGCAGAGCATATCTTTCAAATGCAATTTTTGGTTCTCAGACGCTTGATGAAGAAAGATTCGAAAAAGAAGTTCAGACCCGTGAGCTCGGAGAAGAATTCGAGCTTCACCGCTCCGAGCCCCAAACAATTGATGCGTATGCCCTTAAAGCTCATAGCTACTGGCAGGATTCTGACTATGAATTTGATGTTAAACTTAAAAACCCCGTTCGCACGGATATTGTGTATACAACAGCCAATACCGATGCCTCGGCAGATGACCGCAGTATGGAATCGGCAGTTGTTTACGCTGCTTTTGTAGGCTCTGTGCGAACCCTTGTTCTGGCATATCCCCACCACGACCTCAAAGACGGCGACACCGTTTGCGGAGTATTTACCGGAATTCCTCGCATAATAGAGCACGACATTGCAAAATCACCTGAGTTTGATGCCGAATCAAAAATCTGTGCCTATATGCTCGACATAAGGGGGATAAGTATGGAAAGTCAGTTTGCGGATATTGTTTTTTGCACTCTGATGCTGATGCTCATTCTATATCTGGCAATAAGGCTCATTTTCCAGTATGTAAACCCGCTTCTTTGCCCCACATACCGCAGTATCGATAAATACGGCGATATAGGAGATATCGTTGAAAATATTGAAAGTCAGCTTGCCGGCAGGGTTAAAAATAATAAAATTAAAGAAAAAACAGTCACCGAAAACTGGATTGTATCTGAGGATACCTTCAAACTGAAAATAGTTAAAAACCATATGCAGAAGCATTGATGGTTGTTTCAATTTGAAAATTCAAAACATATTCTTCGTGAGGCTGATAATTATTTAAAAAACACATAGCGTTGATAAAATTTGAACTATATTACCACAAAATATGAAAAGGAGTGTGTGAAATGTTTGCAAAAACAGATGTGAACACAGGAAGACAAACAGAGCTTGATTATATGAAGGGACTTTTTGTGCCTATGATTTTGTTTATTCATGCCTTTCAGATGTTGGGCGGACCCGATACGCTTGTACCGGCATACAAAATCATCTACATAATCGCAACAATGACAGGTGCGGCAATTTTTATGTTTGTCTTGGGTGTTGGAAGTGTGTATTCAAAAAAGAGTGATAAAGAACTTGCCATGTATGGCGTAAAACTTATTATAATGGAGCTTGTGTGGAATGTTCTCACACTCGCATTGCCAATGGTTATAGGTCAGTTAATCCGCACAGCTGCGGGCCTGACTCCCGATTGGGAACAAACATGGATGCGTGTGCCTGTGATGGCAGAATACATAAATGTTTTCTTTATTGCAGGAATGTGCTACTTTGTGATAGTGATTCTCCGTAAGCTTAAAATTCCGGCGTCAGGATATGTTGCACTGGCGATGCTGCTGTTTGTTGTTAATCCGTTTTTATATATGAACGGTAAAACCACGGGCAATGAAGCTGCAGACTATATACTCACAACATTTGCAGGGGGAAGAGATGCGGTTTCGTTAACATTTATCTCTCTCTTACCTCATGCACTTCTTGGAGTGGGATTCGGAAAATTTTTGCGCCGCACGGAAAACAAGGGCAGACTGTATGGAATACTGGCAATTCCGCTTGCGTTGATTGTTGGCGGTTATTTTGCATATGCAATCACAACGTATCCCGACCTCACGGATTTGTATAACTATTCGGATATGGGTTATGTGTATCCGGGGGTTTTGCGCGGATTTGCAAATGCATCAAGCGTTATTTTGCTTGCGGGTGTGTTGTATGCTTTGCGAAACGTAATAGCCGGATGCAAGCCGGTGCATAATCTTATTATGCAGTTTTGCCGCAACAATACTCCGTATTATGCAATACATCCGTTTTACTACTGCACCATTCTTGCAACGGCGGCGTATATGCCGTTTTCAGCAGGAATGTGCACGGCTATGGCGGTTGTTGTGGGTATGCTTTGCTATGCTACCATTTTGCTGTGGCGCCGTATAAAGAAATAGTAAAATATGAAAGAAGAGGAACATATGAAAAAAATAATTCTACTGCAGACAGCTGTGTTTCTTCTGATGTTAACTTTAACTGCTTTTTCTGCCTTTGAGGATATAGACTCCAACACTCTTTCATGGGCGGGAGATGCAATTGATGAGCTTGAAAATAAGGGAATAATAAACGGATATGAAGACGGCTCTTTCAGACCTCACGGAAGTGTGACGAGAGCAGAGTTTGCAAAAATGCTTTCTCTGGCATTTGAAAGCGAAAGCGGTTCGGATGCCTCATACACAGATGTTTTGGGTCATTGGGCAGAAACGTATATAAATAAAACATCATCTGTTACCTACACCGCAGGTAATGAGTATCTTGCTGATTCGGAGGCTTCAAGAGCGGAGATTGCATATGCTCTTGCGCTTGTTTCCAAAAGAGAAGCGGATACGTTGGAGGGCGTTGAAGATGGCATTGACATAAATATCCGCAAGTCAACATTTGCGCAGGATGTTCTTGGCAGATTCGAAGATGATGAAACAGTAAAAGACGAAATGCGATATTATGTTGCAGTTGCGGTTGATTCCGGAATTATTCTTGGATATGAAGATAACTCCATAAGAGCCAACAAACCCGTAACAAGAGCGGAAGCGGCAGTTCTTATATCGAGAGTGCTTAAATTGAATCAAACAGAAGATTCGGATTTGCCCGATAAGAATTCAGATGAAATCAATTCAGAAAAAGAGCCTGAAAATATTACCGGAGATAAAACCGAGCCTGTGCGTGACGAAAAAGGACCGGGAGAGGATATATATGATAAGCTTCTTGAAAAAGGGCACATATATACTCTTTATCCGCAAAAACATCTTCTCCTTGTCTCGTCGGTAGGGAAAATATCCGGTGATGACGGAGAAGAAGCCTGCAGACTTAAATATTATATTGCCGACACCGGCGATGAATATGAGTCTGTTGTGGACGGTGAAACGGCTGTGGCCGGTGTTAAAAATTCCATTGATGAAATAAACAGCGGAGACGTACTCTTTGTGGATACGGCTTTCTGGGGTGAAATAGGATGCCTTTTCGTGCTTGCATCCCCTGAGCATAACGGCAGTTTTGCGGCGGTGTGCCCTGAGACGGAGGATTGGTGCGTGTATCCCGGAAAGGCTGAGTATGAGATTTTCGCAGGAAAGCTTAAAGAAATAAAGAACGGCTCAAAAGCCTTTACCCTGACAGTTCAGGGAAGCTCCAAAACCGAAGAGCTCACCGTTTCGCGCTCGGTTGGTGTTGACATTTTTGATGTGAACGGCAGACGCAAAAGCTGGGAATATGATGACCTGTCAGCTCTTTTGGAAAATGAAGATGCTTATGTTTTTGTTCGTTATTCCGACGGCAAAGTAAGTGAAGTTATAGCATATTTGCAATAACAAATTTTAATAAGGCGGTTTGCAATTTAAACTCTGCATACTATTCGTAGGGCAGGGGCTTTTATCTGCCGGAAGATGGAGTGCAAACAAACGGCAAGAGCAAGCCCTTGCCCTACACCATATATTGTTGTTGGTTTTAAACTGATGTAAATACAAGTATCAACATTTAATAGCTACAAGGTAGTGGGGGCTGATGCCCACATCAGCCCGCATAGTGCGTATGGTTCGGGGCGTCGGGACGCTGCCCCGATTCATATGCACAAATCCCTTTTCAGCTCCTCGATAAATCTGAAATATGTTTGAATTAAAAAAAATACTTGACATATCGTTTCATATATGATACAATATCCAAGTCAGTTAAATAAAGCTCATGGCCGAGTAGTTCAGTTGGTTAGAATGCCAGCCTGTCACGCTGGAGGTCGAGGGTTCGAGCCCCTTCTCGGTCGTAAAAACATAGCAATCGCATAAGCGGATGCTATGTTTTTTTTGTAATCAAGGGGCTCGAACCCTGAGAGGGCGCGAAGCGTAAAACGAAACAGTCCGGTGGACTGTTTTGTAGCGGAGCGGTGCGCAGACGGGTACTGTTTGCGAAGCAAACGGTCGGCAAGCAGTCTGCAGAGA
>JAZSOL010000312.1:0-1711 GCA_045536915.1 Clostridia bacterium | reverse complement strand
GACACCGCCACCTACTCAATGTGGTACAAAAAAGCTTCGGACGCAGAGTTTACGCAGGTGACCAAAAACTTTGTAAACAACTATTATGCCGCAACAAATCCGTTCAAAGACGGCATAAACCTCATCAGAATGTCGGTTCACGGCACATCCGACGGAAGTGTTGCCAAAGATAAAATGAGACTTGATAACATAAAGGTATATGGAGTGCCTCATGTCTACACTAAAATTTCATCGGCAGCATCTGCTGACGAAATGGTGGAAATCTTAAATGCATATGCATCGGAAGGATATCTTTCTTTGCCTGAAAATTATGAACAGATAATTGGTAAGGAAGCAATTTATGCATCGCTCAAATCAAAAACTCTTACCTCTGATGCAGAGCTTGAAGAAACAATTTTGGGTCTTGTGGCAGGAGAAACAATATATGTGGATATGACTCCCTATTATTCGGCAGACATCATAGCCAAAAGGGGAGAAGCATCCGATTCTGCAGTATTCGGAGTCGGAAGCAAGTTCGTTCTGGACAGAGCCGACATGAAGCGTGACGGTTATAACGGTCAGGGCTATGACGGTGATGCACTTTCCGCACTTTGCAACAGCGAAGATGTAATCACTCTTTCACGCACAGGCTTTGATCCCGTGAAGGTGAAAATTCCAAGGTCAGTAATGAGCCTCGGAGTAAACGATACGGCAATTGTTACCGCATCCAACACCAAAACAACCTTTGAAGACCTTGGTGACCGCTACCATAAGGGCACAACCGTTGTGGTAGATGAATTTGCTGGCAGAAAGCTCTCAACGGTTGATGTTGCCTGCTTTGCCACAACGGTAAACCATGTGTGGCTCTATGCAGATGTTACCTATGCCGACGGCACCACCGTGAGCTATATGGATAATTCAATCCTTCCGCACCTCAATAAGCTCTTTGGTTCAACCTGCTGGAGAAGTGAGGGAATAGGAAAAGCGGTTCAGCTTACAGATGGTGTTATAACCGATGCAGTTGCAACCACAGATCCCAACACCACCGACAATATTACTCCCGAAGATAACTATTCCAACACCTACGTATCATCACAGCGTTTTAATCTTGACCCCGATAAGGTAATAGAAAAGTTTGAGCTCTACAACAGCTCCAAATGGGGTTCATCATCTGTGGCAATTCTTGGTGTGACGGGTATTCCTTCTGCTAAAACCTTTACTCTTAATTCCGAAAGCTATGATTTTGAATCAAATTCAGACGGCTTCAGCGGCGGAATTGTGGCAGCAAGCCCCACAGCAAGCTGGGACAGCGTGTACAAAACCTCATTCGGCGAAACCTCAAAGCTTATTTTTGTAAATGATATTCAGAAATATCTTGCCGGAGATTTTGAAATCTTTGCAGGCTCTGATGTGAGTGTTAAATTTGCCGGCACCAACACGGAAGTATTTGCTATTTCCTCCGGCGCAGTATCAAATGACGGCAAATGCGATCCGGCTCTTTGCCAAAATGCTTCGGGCAGATGGATAGACGTCCGCTTTGCAATTGACGGCAATAACCTTGTTACATACATCAAAGACGGAGAGTCATATTTTAAAATAAACTCCCAAAACATTCCTTCGTCTGCATCGGGTCTGGAATTTACGGCATCGGGAGCAGATGCATATGTCGACGATGTTGAGCTCAGCACTCTTACTGACTTGCATAAGTGCATAAATGATATTTCGTCGCCCT
>JAZSOL010000156.1:0-2492 GCA_045536915.1 Clostridia bacterium | reverse complement strand
CACATCTCCCGGATCATCTACAAAGTCAATTATTTTGTATCTGCCTTGAAAACGCGATATAAGTGACTGTTCGGGAAGAACTTCCGCAAGCCACGGCTGAATAAGCCACGAATAGCAGAAAAACACCGGAGGATTCATATTAAAATATTTTTTAAAAAACTCACGAGCCTGACTATACGCAGCTTCACATTGATCCTCATCAAGACGAGAGCCACTGGGAATATGAACGCTTATGCAAGGATCATCTTTGCAAACCTTTATTCCCTCTATTTCAGTGTCGTATATACTTTTTGCAATATCAAAATTAAGTCGTCCCAGCCGGAATATCGTGCAGCCTATATATCTGCGAAACCAACGCCTGTATATCTCCTGAGGAATTCCGTAAATGCCTGTTTCATCAAAATTTAACCAGCATCTTTCGGCAACTTCCTTCATCGTAGCATAGAAGATATCTATATCGATGCCTTTTTCTTCATAAATGGCCACCGAACGTTCACACATTCTCAGATAAATATAAAGATTAAGCACCTCAACCGGAACATTTTCACGTTCTGCAAACTCTGCAATATACTCTCCGAACGGTTCATCGCCCTCATCAAACACCTCACATGCCCGGGTAAATGATTCAGCAAAAGATTTATCCGCAGAACGCATATGGAGTTCATAAAAGCTCTTTTTCCCCATATCCGCAAGGCCTATACCTGCAAACAACTTATCAAAATCCATAGCAACATCACCATTTAATACAACAAATTTCTTTAAGCTTTATTAAGTCGTTATTTTTAGCATTATTACAGATTTTCAGAGTACTCCTCAAGATCTATTACCCTATCATTAAAACGTGATTCTTCAGCAGCAAAACATATGAGATGGTTGAGATACGAAAGCTCAATTCCGCTTACTGCATCACTAGGATTGCCGTTGGTAAAGTACTCGTACAAATCCTCCATAATGCCTTCATCCCCACCGCCGTGGCCTGTCGAAAGCTCTTCACCCGGAACATTAAGCGGAATTTCACGAATCTGCTTGTCAGCAAAGGAATAAAGTGAGATCTCGCCAAACATACTTGCGACAATTTCGCCCTTTGTTCCAAAAATCCTTATAAATCTTCCAAGCTTGTTGAATGCGCACATCGTAAATGATACTGTGCATCCGCCCTCAAACTCCATATTGACAACCTGGTGGTCAACAGCGTCATTGTTACACGCATAAACACATCTTCCGTACGGGCCCGTTCTCAGTACGTTCATAACATCCTCGTCCGTCGGTTCAGGCATCCCCGTTATTGCCATTCGTCTATCCCAACGTTTTTCCTCTATGTAGAGCTTTATCGGATTATAATAGCAACTGTCTGCATACGGACAATTGTCAAGACAACGGTCAGGAGCACCTGCAGGCTTGTTCTCCGGTGTAAAATGCGTAAGTGAGCCAAACGACTGCACCTTCTTGCACTTCTTTCCGATGAGCCACTGAAGTATATCAGTATCGTGGCAGCATTTCGCAAGAATCATCGGTGACGATTCTTTTGTATTTCTCCACTTACCGCGAACATAGCTGTGACTCTGATGCTCGTTGCCGACATTTTCCATATGTATAATTGACATAACATCGCCAATTTCTCCAGCGTCAATCATAGTCTTAAGCTTTCTCCAAAACTTCGTAAATCGAAGAACATGGCAAACAAGAACCTTAACACCTTTTTCCGCTGCGGCAGTATAAATTGCTTTGCACTGCTCTGCAGTCGGTGCCATCGGCTTTTCCAGAAGAATGTCGTATCCCTTCTCAATGCACGCAAGAGCCGGCTCCAGATGAAAATTATCCTGGGTGGAAATTATTGCAAAATCCGCCATCTTGGGCTGCCTACATAATTCTTCCCAACCTAAAAACAGCTTTTCATCCGGAAGATTATGCCTTCCCTTCGCGTATTCTCTGGCAATCTCAGACGGATCTGCTACAGCAATAACCTCAAATCGGTCTGAATGCGAAAGCATGTAATCTGTATATACGCGTGCGCGCATCCCATACCCAATAACAATCGCTGATAATTTTTTCACAAAATGACCTTCTTTCTCTTGACATCATAATTCTCTGTTATTATAATAACATAAAAGAGACTCAAAGTACATTTGCGTTTATGTATAAAATCTTTGAATTTATTTCCATTTCAGGAGGTTTTTATGAGAATCGGCACCGAAATAAAGGATCAAATGAAAATAACTGCTCTATACACTGCTTTTGAAAGACTCTGTGAGCCTGAATATTATTTCAAAGGAGAAACACATAACTTCTGGGAAATTGTTATTCTTACAGACGGATGTCTTGGCGCCGCCGCAAACGGAGAAGTTTTTTCCCTGAAAAAAGGTCAGGCAATCATACACGCTCCTATGGAACTGCACAGAGTATGGGTTGAAGGAAACGAACCTGCAAAATTTATCATTTTTACATTTGAATCAGATCATATGCCCGACTGTTCCGCAAAGGTGTTTCAAATA
>JAZSOL010000213.1:0-3391 GCA_045536915.1 Clostridia bacterium | reverse complement strand
ACTTATCCATAATACTGTTTTTAGCGGCAATCATACATTGATTAACACCGAGTTTCTCCGTCCAGCATTTGCTTTCAATCGGCTTTTTATTATTGATATACATAATATTCATTGTGCCGTTGCCGATGTCTGCAAGAATGTTTGTGCCTGTAAACTGTGATATTCTTTCCACTATTGCCGGATAGCCCTGCGGAAATATACTGCTCCCGACAATGCGGATGTGGTATTGCTTGCCGTTAAAACGGAAATCAACCTCGCTGTTCTGCATAAGATATTTGCGAAATTCCTCTCGCTGTGAGCGTACCCAAGTTAAAGGAAGTCCGGCAGCAATATGCACATCAGCAGAAGTAATACCAACACGGCTTAATTCTCTTGCAATAGCCATAAGTGTAAAAATGTAATATTCATCATCAGTTGATTTGTCGGCAATAAACTCCTTGTGACCTTCGCCTACACGGTAATATGTACCGTTGTATTCAAGAATGTTTCCCGAAAATACAGGCTCAGTTTCATATTTGAAAAGCCCTGTAAGTGTAACGGTGCAACTGCTCTTGATATTGCCGTACCCGTGGTCTATCCCGATAATTTTCACTCCGTTAAGCTCTCTCATAATTTTTGCTCTCCTTTCCTCGTATTCTGTTTCTGAAAGTGTTCATAATGCGTTATCCTCCTATGGCTTTAAATATTCAGAAAATGGTATTTCCGCTGTATCAATTTTCTGTGTTTTTAGAATATCAAAAAGAAAAACAAAACTCATTGAGTACGATTTGACCGAAAATTGAGCAAAAGAAAAAGGACTAAGCTGTGAGTTGGCTTAGTCCAAGCCATTGGGAAAGTCAGCAAGCTAAGGAGACACTGCACAACGATATGAATATTTTACGAAAACGAATCGTCGGAGTATGAGGTGCTGTAGAAGTCGTTTTCGTAAAAACGCGAAACAACTCCGAAAATTCGATGTTTTCGGAGTCGTATTTTGTACAGTGATATTTTTGCTCGGTGGGAGATGATTCTTTGTAAAGTTTTATTTCTCGAGGCAAGCCGAGTTCGTAGCGGCCTGAAGGCAGAATCTTAAGGTGCAGCCACCTTATTTCTATGAATTTCAGGTATGTTTTACTGGATAAAATATATGAGTGACTTTTATTTTTGTTATCATAAGATTGAATGCCCTTTTCTTACTGTTCCGTCAAGCAGAACAAACGGAAAGTATCCTCGGTCGCCCGGCATACAGTTTTCATCTGTCCAGTCTCTTCTGGCAGAGACCATATTTCCTTCCATCAGCTGGAATGCCAGATATCCCATTTTTACTGCTTTGAACTCTTTTTTGCAACGTTCTATGCAAAGACTTCTTGTTTCGTCGCTAAGGCTTCCCTGAAATGTTTCTGTGCAGACCAACGCTTTGTCCATTTGATTTGCATGCGCAACATGTGGAGCAATTGTTTCTGCAAAGGTATCATTTTCCCAACCGGCGTACGGATGGCAGGACAGCACATCTAACGCCTCATAAATGCATTCCGGCGTTACATTCACAGCGCCGTGTGTGCCCATTGTTAAAGGCTGGGACGGCTTTATTTTACGAAAAAATGCGATGAGATCCAGCCAGAACGCTGTCTCGTTTTCTATCCGGGCAAGGCTTCCGCGGAACGAATATGGTTCGTTACACATATCCCACATTAAAATAGTATCTTCCTGTGAGAAGGTGTCGACCACACTTTTAAGATAATCATAGTGCCTGTCTTTTTTTCCGGCATAGATATCCTGCGGATAAAGTGCACCGAACGGATGTTCAGCATCCACCCAGCAGTTATACAAAACGGGCATCATTTTCATACCGCGCTTGCCAATCAGCACAACAATTTTCGCGAACACCGCTAAAAATTGCTTGGGATTTCTCATATGGCTGTCTATATCAAACCAAACACGAATGGTGTTTGCTCCAAGCTTTTTTGCATAGTCAAGCTCTGTATTCCATATTTTTTCGTCAAACATTTCCGTCATATCCCGCAGAAATGTAATATTTGACGGCATATAGTTAAATCCGCGCATATCGGCATATTTTGTGTTGTTCAGTACTTCCATAAAAGTATCCTCCCTATAAGAAAAATATTTCGTTACCATAGGTATAGCATTTCATTATTTTATGCAGGAATAACTCGGATTGTTTTAATTTCAAAGTTAGTAAGCGGAATCTTGATTGTTCTGCCGTTAACCTCAATCTTTTCCTCGTTGTTTTCGAGCATATCGCAGAAATATGCATCCTTAATATCAAAACCAAAGGTGAGAAGTGCCTTTTCCTTGATGTTTACAGACTCATAAACACGGAAAATATAGCCGTTTCCGTCTTCTGCAAGCTTTGCCGTTTCGGTAACTGCACCTTTTGCGTGTGTTGTTACAAAGCTATACGTGTCCGGAAGTGTACCATTTTTATTCGCGTCAAGCGCTTTAACTGTAAGAGGGTTATTGAGAATGTAACCTTCCTTAACAGTCTTGCATCTACACGCGCCTGCGTGCGGGAATATGGAGTAAGTAAACTTATGCATACCCATATCTGTAACGGGACTTGGAATCTTTGGTGCTCGGAGGAGAGTAATCTTAAGAACATTTCCCTCTGCATTATAGCCGTACTTACCATTATTAAGAAGGGCAACGCCGTAATCTTCTTCGGTAAGTTCTGCCCACTTGTGGCAGCAGATTTCAAATTTTGCTTGATCCCAAGAGGTGTTGGTGTGGGTGGGACGGTCCAAGTGACCGAACTGAATTTCACCGGTAACCGTCTCACTTTCAATATCAAGCGGGAATGCAGCTTTGAGAAGCACATGACTTTCGTGCCAGTCAATCTCGGTGTCAAAGTCCACTCTTTCAAAGCCTGTTCTTAAAATAATGTTCTGCTTAAAGGTGCTGTTGTTATATTTTCTTTCAATACAAAGTCCGCCGGAAAGTTCCCCCTTAATTTCAGTAACACTTACAACGTCATCAAGAGTCCACTTTTTGGACTTGTAATACTCGGTGATTTCCCACGCATCCCAATTCGTGAACTTCGGATAGTCCTCAAAGAGTTCGAAAACATTGGCTTTTTCGCCGCTCTTAATAATTTCGCGGTCATTTTTCTTGTCATAAATAGAAATAATCTGATAATGCGCATCAAAGGTTACGCTGATAAGGTCATTTTCAATGTGTTTCGTATCAACAATAACGGTGTTTTTAAGCGCTGAGGGTGTCACAACCGCATAGCCATGCGCAGGAATATTTTCAACATAAGTGTCCTTTCCGTCAACTTTAACAATGTCAGAAAGCGTGTAACTTGTGGGGTTGTACACGAAAAGTCCGCCATCTGTCTTAATGTCTGAAGCAACTGTATCAAGAGCGGTATCAAATGCCTTGTTACCGAGTTCAA
>JAZSOL010000301.1:0-8813 GCA_045536915.1 Clostridia bacterium | reverse complement strand
ATAAAGAGAAAAACATCGTAAAATCGATGTTTTTCAACATATAGTGTAAATTTCAGAATTTTATAAGGTACTTTATCACTAATATCAGGTTTAAATCATGCTTTTGACGTTCTGGACTTTTTTTGCATTCCCTTGGTTTATATCATTTTTGTGATGTCTTTTTTCATTCTCTGGATTATTCTTTTTTCCAGTCTTGAAATATACGATTGCGATATTCCAAGCATATCTGCAACCTCTTTTTGCGTTTTGGCTTTTTTGTTGTTTACACCGAAGCGAAGCTCCATAATATTTTTTTCTCTGTCCGAAAGATGTTCAAGTGCAATGGAAAGTAATTGTCTGTCAACTTCGGTTTCTATGTCGTGATACACTACATCTGAATCCGTACCGAGAATGTCGGATAAAAGCAGCTCATTTCCGTCCCAGTCAACGTTTAACGGTTCGTCTATTGATATTTCCGTTCTTCGGTTGCTGTTTTTTCTCAGATACATCAGAATTTCATTTTCAATACACCTTGATGCATATGTTGCAAGCTTGATGTTTTTTTGAGGGTTAAATGTGTTGATTGCTTTTATCAGACCAATTGTTCCTATTGATATTAAGTCTTCAATGTTAATTCCTGTGTTTTCAAACTTTTTTGCTATATACACAACAAGTCTCAGATTTCGTTCGATGAGTGTTGATTTTGCTTCTCTGGAGTTTTCGCTCAAAAGAGATATGTATTTTTCTTCATCTTCTTTTGAAAGCGGAGGAGGCAGGGTTGAAGAACCTCCAATATAGTGGATTTCCTGCTTGGATAGGATTGAGTATATTATACGTTTTATACTTTGAGGCAGATTTGTAAGTATCTGCATTTGAATTCCTCCTTATAAAATAATATTTGGATTAAACAGAGCGTTATATTCATCTGATGGTGAAAGAACGTTGTCTGATATGGCAATTATAGCTGCTTTGGTTTTTCTTCCCTCGATGGTAATATCATCGGGTATAAATCCTGTGAGCATACCGTTTTGCTTGCCAAGTGACGAATAGGGGATAACTCTCAGCCTCACATCGCTTTGAAATTCTGATTCACAATCAGGCATACCGTTCGGAAAAAGCGGTTGAATATATTTCTTTTCGGCAATTATCACGGGATTTCGGCTTATCGGATCGCATAGTAAATTGCCGGTGTCAGACAAGGCGGCGATTTCGCATTCGTTGCATCCCAACCTTATTCTGAGTTTTTTTATGCCGAGATTTTTGCTTCGTTTTAAAATAGCTGTAGAGGCAACAATCACAACGTAGCTGATTAACGATGCGGCGATGAGAATACCAAACGAAATTCCGAAATAAAAAATTCCGTTGCTCATGAAAATTCCGCCGTTTGCCTCTGAACCCGTAAAATACACGAGTGCCAGAAGAACGCCGGCAAATGTGAAAGATACCAGCAAAAATATAAAGAGACTTTTTATGTAACGCACCAAATGGCACCTTGGGCATATTATTCTAACCATAATTGCAGACACAAGTATCTTAAATGGGAAGATATATAAGAAGCTTATGTCGGGGAAAAACATACACACTGCATATACAGCTCCGAATACGGAGGCAAAACATAATCTTAAAATTCCTGCATCTCTTTTCAAAAATGCAGATGTGATTTTAAGTAGTGTGAGATTAATCATAAAATTAATTAAAAACAAAATATCTATGTACACAACATGACTCATAAGTTCCTTCCTTTCGTTTTGATTGTCCCTCTTATATATTATATGACATTGCAGCTGAAAAAAATGTAAATCCGGGGCGAATAAAAAAATATATATTTTTAAAATAACACTTGCAAAATGATTTTTTTTGTGATATAATGTCATAGATATATTGGTTTTATATGGAGGTGTATACAGTGATAACAGCTTTAACAATAGTTCATGTGGTTCTTTGTGTTTTGTTGATTGCAATCGTTCTTTTCCAGTCAGGCGCTCAGCAGGGGCTTTCAGGCTCAATTGCCGGCGGTGCTGAAACCTTCTTTGGAAAGAATAAGGCAAGAACTTTAGACGGTATTCTTGCTAAGTGCACAACCGTTGTTGCAATTCTCTTTGTTGCAACTTCTCTTGCACTCACTATTTTAAAATAATTAAAATACATTAAGAACTTTGCAGACCTCAAAACGGTCTGCTTTTCTTTTTGTGCGGATATTTAAATATGTAAAAAAAGGAATTTCCTCTTTTTTGTAGTATATTATTAATATATGTTATATTTATAATCCGGGAGGAAGTATGGTAAATGAAAATTCTTGGTATCAACGGAAGTCACAATAAGAATGGCAACTGCGCATATATGCTTGAACTTTTAATGTCAAAAATGTCTGCAAAAGGTTATGAAACAGAGATTTTAAGTGCACACGATGCCGTGACCGGATGCAAAACGCCGTTTTGCGTGTCGTGTTCGTCGCCTTGCAATAAATCGTGCTACGGAAAAGAACTTTCTTACCTGTTTGAACAAATGAAAGATGCAGATGCCGTTGTTTTTGCAAGCCCTGTGTATTTCGGAACAATGTCGGCGCAGATGAAATGCCTTTTTGATAAGACGCGTGATGCCAGAGCGAATAAACTGCTCTTTGGTAAGATTGGTGTTGCAATGAGTTGCGGTGCCTCAAAATATGGCGGTCAGGAAACAACTGTAAGAGCAATTCATGATTGTATGCTTGTAAACGGTATGACTGTAATAGGAACATCATCTCAAATAGGTGCCGGCCATCAGGGAGTTTGCGCCCATAAACCGGCGGAGAATGATGATTTTGCAAAAGAACGTATTGAATTTGTGGCACACAGAATAGATAAAGAGCTTTGTAAATCGAGGGTGTGATTTAGTGAATATAAGACAACAGCAGGAACTGTTTGAAGAAAATACGCTTTCAAAGTGGGCGTGTCTTTCCAAAAACAGTAAAGGCAGAAAAAACAATGAAGAAAAATGCAGTATCCGTACGGATTTTGCACGTGATAAAGACAGGATAATACATAGTAAATCATTCAGACGCTTAAAGCACAAAACTCAGGTTTTTATATCTGTTGATAATGACCATTTCCGCACGCGCCTTACTCATACTCTTGAGGTTTCTCAGATTGCCCGCACCATAGCCCGGGCAATGAGACTAAACGAAGATCTTGTTGAGGCTATTTCTCTGGGGCATGACTTAGGTCATACTCCTTTTGGTCACGCCGGAGAAAATGCTCTCGATGAATTGAGCTACAGCGGATTCAGACACTATCAGCAAAGCCTTAGAGTTGTTGATGTTCTTGAGCGTGAAGGTAAAGGCATGAATCTGACATATGAAGTCCGGGACGGAATAGTTTCTCATACGGGTGATAATATTGCTCACACAGGCGAGGGAACAATTGTTAAATATGCCGACCGTATTGCATATATCAATCACGATATAGACGATGCTTTGCGTGCGGGTGTTATTAAAAATGAGGATATTCCTCACGAGCTTTTAAACACTCTCGGAAAAACCAATTCTGAAAGAATAAATAATCTTATAACCGATCTTGTGTACCATAGTCTCGAAAAAGGTAAGGTGCAGATGTCTCCGCAAACTGAGAAATATATGCTTGAACTCAGAAGCTTTATGTTTGAAAATGTGTATAATAAAATGTCCGTGCGGGATAATCAGTCATATATGGTTATTGAGAAACTTTATAATTATTTTTGTGCACATCCGGAATATATGCCCAATGAATATAAATTACTCCTTGAAGACTGGGACAATAAAACCGTTGCCTGCGACTACATTGCGGGTATGACTGATAATTACTGCGTGAGCCTCTTTAATGAAATATTTATGCCAATATAATTAATGCACAAACATTGGCTTTAAAAACAGCTTTTTATTCGCTATGTGTTAGAAAGTCAGCGAATTTAAAAGGATTTGATATGTAAATGTCGAATTTTGAATAGACGAAAAAAGGAGGGGATAGCTGTGCCGCGTTTTCCGGATTACATAATTCATGAAATTGTGGAAAAAAATGATATATACGATATTGTTTCGCAAAGTGTGCATCTGAAAAAATCAGGGAATTCATATATAGGCCTGTGTCCGTTCCATAATGAAAAGACTCCGTCTTTTTCTGTTTCTCAGCGAAAGGGTATTTTTAAATGCTTCGGATGCGGCGAGGGCGGAGATGTTGTCCGTTTTGTAATGAAAAGTGATGATGTTTCCTTTGCCGATGCAGTAAAAAAACTCGCAGACAGGGCAAATATCGCACTCCCTGAGGTAAAAAGCGGTGACCGTAGAAAAGAGGAATATATCAAAGAACGTAATTCTCTTATGTATTCCATAAATAAAGCGGCGGCAGAGTTTTTCTTTTCGTGCATAAAAAATTCAGATGAAGCTGTGGCATATTTCAAAAAAAGAGAACTCGACAGTAAAACCGTAAAATATTTCTGGCTCGGTTATTCTCCCGATTCGTGGACAGGCCTTTTTGAACATCTTAAATCACTCGGATATTCAGAAGGGGATATTTTCGATGCGGGACTTGTTAAACAACATGATTCAGGGCGGTATTACGATACTTTTCGGAATCGTATTATGTTTACTATTTTTGATACCAATAATAATATAATCGGATTCGGTGGCAGAGTACTTGATGATTCCAAGCCTAAATATCTTAATTCATCGGATTCATATATTTTTAATAAAAGCAAAAATTTGTATGCATTAAATATTGCACGTCACTCCAAAAAACCTTTCGTTATTCTTGCAGAAGGTTATATGGATGCAATAGCGCTTATTAAAAGCGGATATGATAATACCGTTGCAACCCTCGGAACAGCTCTTACTGATTATCAGGCTAAAATACTTTCCAGGTATTATAAAGAAATTGTTATATGCTACGACAGCGATAATGCAGGCAGAAATGCAACAAATCGCGCCATATCAATTCTCAGGGCGTATGATATTAAAATTTCAGTTTTGAATTTAAAAGGCGGAAAAGACCCCGATGAATATATCAAAACTTTCGGGAGAGCAAGATTTGACGATGCTCTAAGCAAACGAAAAACAGATATGGTGTATTTAATCGATTATTTCGGGGAAAAATATGATTTGAAAAAATCTGATGATGTTATATCCTATATATCCGAGCTTACCGATTATCTCAAACTCATAAAAAGCTCTGTTGAGCTTGATGTATATACCGGAATGATTTCATCAAAAACCGGTGTTCAGCCGGCATCGATTTCATCGCAGCTTGGTTTGAAAAAAGCTGCCGGTTCCGGTAATGCTTCAATCGGAAATGCAGAGGTTATAAACGTTGTCAATAAAAGCGGACAACCCTCGGACGACAGCCAGTATCTCGAAAAAACGTGTTCACTTCTTCTGAGTACACTTTTTTATGATATGAAGCTTTTCAATAAACATAAAGAACGTATAAACGAGGATATGTTCGAAAATGATATTCAGAAAAAACTGTATCGTTATATAAAGCATTGTTCAGAAAATACGATTCCTGTTTCAGGTACGGCACTGCTAAATGAATTTGAAAGCGAAGAGGATATCAATGCCCTCACAGGTATCCTTGCTCTTGATATTCAGTCGGACGATACTGAGCTTGCTGTTAACGATTATATAAAACAGATTAATGAAAACGGTGCAGTTCAACGAGCATTTAAGCTTTTTAAAGAAAATAAAATCACTCTTGAAGAGTTCAACAGCATTATCAATAACAAAGGATAAGAAAGGAGATAATGGCATGAATACAAATAAAGAGGAAATGTCAATAGAACAGAAAAGTCTTGTTATAAAAAAACTTATTGAAACCGGAAAAAAGAGGGGCGTACTTTCATATAAAGAAATTATGGACGCTCTCGAAGAAATTGACCTTGATGTCAAACAGATAGAGAAAATTTACGAAACAATTGAAACTAAAGGAATTGAACTCGTTGAAGATTTCGAGAGAGAACTTAGCGAAATCCAGTCCAATGAAGAGGTTATAGACCTTACCATTCCTGAGGGAATAGGGCTTGATGACCCTGTTAGAATGTATCTTAAAGAAATCGGAAAAGTTCCGCTTCTTTCAGCACAGGAAGAAATAGACCTTGCCGAAAGAATGCATGCCGGTGATGAAAGAGCCAAAAAGAGACTTGCGGAAGCCAATCTCCGACTCGTTGTAAGCATTGCAAAAAGATATGTCGGACGCGGTATGCTTTTCCTCGACCTTATTCAGGAAGGTAATCTCGGACTTATAAAAGCTGTTGAAAAATTTGACTACACAAAAGGCTATAAATTTTCAACATATGCAACATGGTGGATTCGTCAGGCAATAACAAGAGCTATTGCCGATCAGGCGCGTACAATCCGTATTCCTGTTCATATGGTTGAAACAATCAATAAGCTTATTCGTGTATCCCGTCAGCTTCTTCAGGAACTCGGAAGAGAACCTCATGTTGACGAAATAGCAAGAGAAATGAATATGAATGAAGACAGAGTGCGTGAAATCATGAAAATAGCGCAGGAACCTGTTTCTCTTGAAACTCCTATTGGTGAAGAGGAAGACAGCATTCTTGGCGATTTTATTCCCGACAGCGATGCTCCGGCACCGTCGGAAATGGCTGCATTTATGCTTTTGAAAGAACAGCTTATGAACGTACTCGACACACTCACACCGCGTGAGGCAAAGGTGCTCAGATTACGTTTCGGACTTGATGACGGCAGAGCAAGAACTCTTGAAGAAGTAGGAAGAGAATTTAAGGTAACAAGAGAAAGAATACGTCAGATTGAAGCTAAAGCACTCAGAAAACTTCGTCATCCGAGCAGAAGCAAAAAGCTTAAGGATTTTCTTGAATAATTATGAAGCCGGAATTTGTTAAACGTATTTTTGAAATATCAGTAATTGTTTTCGGATTGGTTATTCTTGGGTGGTATCTTTCTTCGGTAACTAAAGTCACAACTCTCGTTGTTGATAATGAATATAATGTTCAAAATGACGAAACTGTTCAGGTTATTCTTGGCGGAGAAGTGAAATCGCCGGGTACCTATTCGGTAAAGCAAGGAACCTTGTTGTATGATGTTATCCGGATGGCAGGCGGAGTGACCGATAAAGCCGATTTGAGTTCATTTGACTTGTCTTTGCCCGTTGTTGCGGACACAACAGAATTTATTCCAAAAAAAGCTGAAGGCATACAGGCAGAAAAAGAAAAATCAGGGAATGATAAAGATGTCAGCCCGGATGATTTTTTAAACATTAATACCGCATCAGCAGAAGATATTGCAAAGTTATCCGGAATCGGAGATGCCATTGCAGACAGAATTGTTGAATACAGAGCAACAAATGGCGATTTTGAAAAAACGGAAGACATTAAAAATGTTAAGGGTGTAGGGGATAAAATCTTTGAAAAAATAAAAGATTTTATAACCGTTGGATAATAACGAATTATTTATAAGGATATGGTAAAATGAAAATTTTGATTGTTGATGATGAAAAACTTCTTGTTAAAGGTATGAAATTCAACTTTGAACAGGAAGGGTATCATGTTGTGAGTGCTTATGACGGTGAGGAAGCATTGCGCCTTGCTAAAGATAAAAGTCTTGATATCATAATTCTTGATTTGATGCTTCCTAAAATAGACGGACTTACCGTGTGTCAGAAAATAAGGGAATTTTCCAGCATTCCCATAGTGATGCTCACGGCAAAAGCAGAGGATATGGATAAAATAATGGGGCTTGAATACGGTGCAGATGATTATATTACGAAACCGTTTAATATTCTTGAACTCAAAGCCCGTGTAAAGGCTATAATGAGAAGAATAACACCTGTTTCGGCTCCGGCAGACAGAACAAAGGTAAGAATTGGTCAGATAGAGCTTGATTATAATCAGCGTAAGGTAACAATAGACGGCGTTACCACTAATCTGACAGCTAAAGAGTTTGATTTGATGGATCTCTTTGTAACGAATCCGGGAAAGGTGTATAGCCGGGATAATCTTCTTGATATAATCTGGGGTTATGACTATCCGGGCGATGCAAGAACGGTTGATGTTCATATCAGACGTTTAAGAGAAAAGATTGAGCCGGACAGTGCTCAACCCAAATATTTGCTTACAAAATGGGGAGCTGGTTACTATTTCCAGGATATTTAAGAAAAATTTTCTGCATTTCAACAGTATAACCACAAGACTTGTGTTTACATACTTTTTGATTATGATTATAACACTCTTTTTGTTTGGCTACTATATTCTTTCTTCAATGAAAAACTTTCTGTATGAAGATGAAAAACAAAGCGTAACAACGATGACCAATGTTATTGCGAGTTTTGCAGCGGACTATATGGATGAAAAAACCGGTAAACTCGATAAATATAATTTTGACAACTTTGTAAATGAAATCGGTATTAATTCTGCAATGCGTGTTATGGTGCTTAATAAGGATGTTGTGGTGTTATATGATTCTCAGAATAACCGCAATATGCTCGGAACAATCCATGTAAGACCCACTATTATGAATGCTGTTTCCGGAACAGACGGTTATATGGAATATCACGATGATGACGTGAGAAGCACGCTTGATGCTTCATCTCCGGTTTTTAACTCAGCCGGAGAGATTATCGGAGTTGTTAATATAGTCTACGTTCCCGAAAGTATAAACAAACTTCTTGAGGCTATCTACACGGAAATGCTTTTTTTAATACTTCTTATCAGTCTTTTGGTCGGAATCGTAATATTTATAGTTGCAAATCTTGTGTCAAAACGTATTGTTGATTTCACATCCAAAATAACTTCGATGAGCGATGACGGTATTCTTGATGAAAAGCTTGATATTTCGGGAAGCGATGAAA
>JAZSOL010000270.1:0-2497 GCA_045536915.1 Clostridia bacterium | reverse complement strand
TAAATGTAGTAGGTTTTGTTTTGTTGTTCAGATTTTTTCTACTCCTTTCCAAAAGTTTTGAGCTTTTTGTTTTGGTGCAAAAACAATTCCTCACCTATTAGGACTGGGAGAGACCAAATGGACACCCAAAAATCAAATTGTGTTTAAAATTTTCACAACCCGCCGCAAGAAAAATTGCAAAACAAAAAAGCCGCTACATACTTTGGGCAACAGAAACAAGCGTGGAAGAAAATTTCTTTCCGCGCCGGTATTCTGTTTTAAACCCAAAATATGTAACGGCTTTGAATTAAATCAAAGCAAAAGAAAAAAGAGAAAAGGGTTTTCACTTCTGTCCGTTCCGCGCGCTGAAAGGGGCAGAGACCTGTTGCATCAGCGGGCTATCATTTTTATGTCTTATGTTGACGGGGCTATTGTACATTAACAAGAAAAATTTGTCAATGCGGATTTTGTCGAAGAGCTTTAAAAATTTTTTTACGGTCAATAATATTTGGTTTGGGCTTTTGAAAAATATTTTTCTCTCCATATATATAACGACATCAGAACGCCAAAATGTTCCTGAGTTTTGAAAAAAGTTGAAAAATATTTTTGCTTCGCAACCTGCCGCCAAGAAGAAAAAGTTTTTTCTTCTGAGTGTTATTGGATTATTACATTCTTCCTTGAAGAATTTTTTTGATAACCTTAACAGTTTTATGGTGAGGGTATCACCCTCGTAATTACAAAAGAGCACAGAATGTTTTTGTTGTCAAGAGAAGAAGTGTAACGGCTCTTGATAACGGAAAAGGCTGTGGTAAAAAAAGAATTGCCATAAAATAAGATGATTGATACAAAATAGCAACACCGCCGAGGATTTTCTCCCCGGCGGTTAGTTTATTTATTGGGTTTTAGTTGATTGATTTCAGAATTGATGTGACAAATCTGATTATTGTTATTATCATACAGAAGACTAACTGAATCTTATCGTCTCCGTGAGCCTTGCCGCCGCAAATATCACAGCGGTCATAAACCTCTTCGCCGCAGTCATCACAAAGCTTGTCGCCGTCTTCGTCAGAGTGGTCAATCATAGAACCCTCGTCTGCTACTGTATCTGTTGCACCGCAGCCGTGGATACAGAAGGCTGTCTTTGTTCCGTCAGCAGTACAGGTTGCATCACCGTTTGAAACATAGTCAAGGAAGATGTGCTCAAGTGCAGGAGTTTCTCTTTCGTCAGTTGTCTGACAACCGTTGTCGCAGTAAGCTACTTCCTTACCTGCAACACCGCACTTGGCTTCTTCTGTTACTTCATACTTTGTGAAGGAGTGCTCGAGAGCTGTGCCTTCTACTTCTCTTTCGTCGGTTTCACCGCAGAACCAGCAGGTGCTTGTTTCTTTTGCATTAACTTCACACTTTGCAGGTGATGTTATCTCATAATCCTTGAAATTATGAGTACCTCTGAGGCAGTTTTCAAATGATGAATATAAAGAATCGAGCATTTCGTTGAGCTTTGCAATATTTTCAGCATTTTCAGCTACTGTGCCTTTGAGAGAATTTGCAAGATCAACAATTTCTTTTTCCGCTGCTAATGCTTCATCGGTTGCTTTTTGGTTATCTATGAAATCCTTATACTCATCAAGCAATCCTTCTGCTTCAAGCTTTTCTGCAAACTTCTTATTAGATTCGATAGCAATTTTATCACCGTCAACCTCAACAAGTGTTCCGTCTTCGATGCCCTTGTCAAGCTCTGCTTCGTAGTCCTCGAGAGCCTTTTCAAGCTCTGGAAGGTCAGCTTCGCTTGTGTTGCCGTCAGCCTTCATTTCTTTGAGCTGAGCCTTGATTTCCTCAAGACCTGCCTTGCCTTCGTCTGTAATATTTTCATCAGTGAGCTTCTGTTCGATTTTGGCGATAGCTTCGTCAATTTCTGTGTAATCAGCCTTGACATATTCGCCGCTTGCGATTTTTTCTTCAGCGTCAGCAACGATTTTTTCAAGCTCTGCAACTAAAGAATCAACTTTATTCTGCTCGCTTTCCGTAAGGTCATCGGAGAGAAGTCCGCATTCATTAGCTGCTGAATAGATTGCCTGCTTTGCTTCGGGAGTGAGCTCCTCAGACTGAAGTAAAGCATTGATTTCTTCTGAAACAGCTTCATAAGCTGAGTAGTCGGCGCTCTTTACAGTCTCTGTCTTTTCTTCACCGCAAAGAGGGCAGGTGTAGGTGTAATAACCATCCTTTGAGCCGAGAACTGCATCGTATACGGGTCTTGTGAGTACGCCATCATTCCATTCGTGAGGACATTCCTTGATAGTTACATCAACAGTACCCTCACTGCCATAGTGGTTTTCATCAGCGAGAACTCTGTAATAAACTGTGTAATTGCCTACATCCTTTGCCTGAGGAATACTTGTTGACCAGCTTACACCGTCAAGGCTGTATTCGAAATCAGCACCCTCGACAGTACCTGCAGAGACAAGATACTGATTTTCGCCGTTATATGTAAGTGTATTGGGGGTGGGAGCAGTTAAGT
>JAZSOL010000246.1:0-4268 GCA_045536915.1 Clostridia bacterium | reverse complement strand
GCTTGGCCTCCGACTTATCCAAGAGAAAGCCCGACCGATTTTTCATTACCCTCAATACCAACATATCTGAGTGACCAGAAAACGTCCTCCATAAAATGCGGTCCTCCTCTTGGCTTATGAAAGCCCAGGTATGCAGCATACACAATGAGGTCGCTGTTTTGGGATACTTCTTCAATATCATTAAAGCTTTCAAGCTTATCACGCAAAGTAACTAAAGCGCCTCTTTTTTCGAATGCGGCTTTAAGAGCACCAAGGTCATTTGCAAGAGGATAGTGAGCATAGGTTATGATTGTGACTTTTTTGATTTTTTGGGGATTCAGAGGAACAATATTTTCCTTGTCACGTATCAGGGTTACAGATTTTTCCGCAAGCTCTCTTAAAACCAGAGAAGTTTCCTTTTTTACTTCTTCAAGAGTCTGCAAGCTTTTTTGTTTTGTTTCAAAAAGTCCTATCTTTTCCTTTAAATCAAGAACTCTTTGGCAAGCATCATCAATTCTTTCCTCAGAGAGTCTGCCGTCCTTTACTGCTCTTTCCACAATATCCACCGCATCAATTCCTACACCTAAAAGCATATCGTTTCCTGCCTTCAAAAACTCCGGATAGAGATTATCGTGATTGTAAAATGAAGTGAAGCAGCCCATTGTAACATCATCTGTCACAACCACTCCCTCAAAACCGAATTTTTCTTTCAGAAGTCCGGTTGTCACTTCATATGCAAGTGCCGAAGAAACGCACGAATCCTCACTTTTACCCTTCTGAGCATCCACAAAAACACCGCCGCTTGTCATAGCGGTATACACACCTGAATCAATAAGCTCCTTAAACACTCTGCCCTGACGCTTTTCCCATTCTTCCACCGAATTTCTGATTTTAGTGGGCACAATGTGCGAATCACGCCATTCAAATGAATCCTTGCCCGGGAAGTGCTTTATGCATCCGGCAACATTTTCAGACTGCATTCCCTGAATAAAAGCTCTGCAGGAGCTTATAAGAGTTTCGGGATTAACCGCAAAGGGTCTGGTGACTCCTGACGTCATAGGATTTGCAAGGTCGCAAATCGGAGTCCAGAGCCAGTTTATTCCGGCAAGCGAGTGTTCTTTTGCAACTGCTTTTCCCAAACGAAAGCACAGGTCTTCGGAATTTGCCGCTCCCACATTTAATCCTCTGCCGATTCTTGAAAGGTCCGAATAACCGTCGCAGGCTGTGGCATCGGCGGCGCAAATCACAGGATATTTTGAATTTACACACACCTCATCGATCCACGCCTTCATGGTTTTTGAAGTAAAGTTGAAGCTTTTGCAAAGATTATCCTTCATTCCTCCGGTAACATCAATATTACCGTGAGCCCATATTCCGCCGAACTGATACTTTTCCATCAGCAAAGCGGCCTCATCCGGTTCTCTGGCTTCTTTATAATCCATATCCGCCCTGAGCATCAAATCTGACTGACGTACAATAAGAGTCTGTGCTATTTTTTCGCGGAGAGTCATTTCATTTATATTCGGTTTTTTCATTTTGTGTTCTCCTGTTATTAAAAACTGAATTCATAGGTTCCGGCATCATAGCTTCCAACGGTTGCACCGATTCTGACTTTTGCATTGCATGGCAAAGTAACCGTAACGTTTTTACCTTTTCTCATGGCCCTGATACCGCAATGCTCTGCATTTACTTCGTCAATAAAATCAACATATACAGGCTCGATAACAAGTCCGTCATCCTCAAATCTGATTCCTCCGAGATAGCGGTACATCCAGTGGTCTATTTCGCTGTGAAGATGATGGTTCTGCGAACCTTTCATTGCCCACCCCTCGCATAGTGTTGTGGCACCGTTGTTAATCCAGTAGGCAAAGCTGGGTTTTTCGGGGTTTGAAATCATTTTATACAGCACATCAATACATCCGTTTTCGGTAAGAGCAGAAAACATCCATTTCATGCCGAGCATTCCGGACGTTGTGCGGTGGCCGTTTGCTTCTATAAGCTTCACAAGCTTCTTTGTCATTTCCGGCTTCTCGTCTTCGTTGAAAAGTCCGAAATACAAGCCGCAGGCATAAAAGGTCTGGAAGGCGTGAAGGTCTTTTCGTTCAAGAAATTCGCTTCGCCATGCTTCCCTTATGCATTCCGCTTTCTGAAGCCATATACTGCTTTCTTTTCCGATAATGCGTGCAATCTTTGCCATGGTAAGGCAATCGGCATAGAAAAATGCCGTGCTCGTAACATCAGGCGGACAACGGAAGTTTGCATCAGGTGACAGATAGTCGCCAAGTCCGAAATCAGCAATCCATTCTGTGCTCATACGCTCGCAGTAGCCCATGTATCTGACCATGTTTTCCCACATTTTTTCCATTATGCCGGTCTTTCCGGTCACTTTATAAACCTGCCATGGCATGAGTATGAGAGCGCTGTCCCACGCAGGGCCGCTTCCCCAGTCAAAGCCAAAGCCTGCCGTTGGTATCACACCCGGAAGCTGACCTGACGGACGCTGAGCATCTTTAAAATCATCAAACCATTTTGAGTAGGCGCTGTACATATCAAAATTAAGAAGCGCCTGCTCACACGAGCAGAGTGCATCGCCCGTCCAGCCGTTCTGCTCACGATGGGGGCAATCGGTGGGAATGCCGTGATAGTTGGTAAGAGTGGATCTTACTGATGCTTCATGAACCTTATTTAAAAACTCATCGGAACACCAAAAGCTTCCCACGGTTTTCAAATCGGTATGAACCACCTGAGCCTCTGCCGAAAAATCGTCGGGAGCATTTTCAACCTGTATGTATCTGAAACCGTGATAACAAAACGACGGTGCAAATTCTTCTTTTTCGCGTCCGCTGCACACAAAAACATCCTCATGCTTCAGAAGCCTTCCTTCATTTTCGCAAAAACGCTTTATCTGATTCTGACTCTGAACATCAAAGGTTTCAAAATACTTTATTCTTATTTCTCTGCCTGCCTCTCCGGTAACGGTGATTTTTGCCCATCCGCTTGTATTTTCACCAAAATCATACACACCATCTTCAAGAGGTGCGGCTTTGAGTGAGCGTATAATTCTTATGGGCGGCATATCGGTAGTCTGCAAAGCACCGCCGGGTTCATTGGCTATGCAGGCATTTTCCCATGAGCTGTCGTCAAAGCCGGGCATATCGTAGCCAAGCTGTCTGAGACGTGCATCGCACCATTCTCCCTGACGCATATGGTTATACACGGAATCACCGTAGGTGGTTTTCCATGTTTTATCAGTTCTGAGGGTAAGGGTTTCTCCGGATTCGAGAGTGATATCAAGCTTTGCGGCAAGCTTGGGATTATCCTTCCACGGAGCCATCATATCATTCCATATGCTCATATTGTCGTTATAAAACCCATTGCCCACATGAACACCTATTGTATTTTCGCCCGGGCAAATCAAAGAGGTTATATCGTATACTCTGTATATAACTCTTTTGTCGTATTGAGTATACGGTGTGGAAAGAACTTCGTCTGTAACTGCTTTTCCGTTTACGGTGCATACGCCAAGCCCCAGGGGGCATATTGAAAGCACCGCCTTTTTTACAGCTTCACCAATGCTGAATTCTTTGCGAAAATAAATACTTTTGCTCATATTGTCAAAATCCGGAAATAAAGGCACCGGAAGATCAGAAAAAGTAATCCACTTGGTGTTGTTCACATAAATCTCCCCTTATATGAGTTTTTCCAAATATTCCTTTGCGGCGATAATATCCTTAATCTGCTGCTCGCCGCTTATTTCTCTTTCTATTATGAGAGTGCCGTCATAGCCTGCTTCCTTAAGTCGGCTTATGAGCACCGGGAAGTTAACCATTCCTTCGCCCACAGGTGTCTGACCGCCGTTTTTCTTTCCGGTGGTGGGGTATTTTCCGTCTTTGGCATGAACATCCATTATGTACTGACCAAAAACCCCTATTGCATCAATGGGATTGCCCTTTCCGTAGCTCAGAAGATTTGACGGGTCAAAGTTTATGCCGAGGTTATCCGCACCTGTTTCCTCGATGGTACGAAGAAGAGTAACCGGAGTTTCCTGACCTGTTTCAAAAAGAAAATACTGACCATTTGCTTTATAATAATCCGCAAGATGCCTCAGCGACAAAACAAGAGACCTGAAAGCTTCGGTTGACGGAGTTTCAGGGATAAATCCCACGTGAGTTGCAACCTTATCCACACCGAGCTTTTTTGCAAAATCTGAGCCTTTCATAAGCTCATCCATTCTCTTTGCTCTGTAATCCGTAGGAACAATTCCGAGAGTTGCAGGAAGTCGGATCGTA
>JAZSOL010000215.1:0-2372 GCA_045536915.1 Clostridia bacterium | reverse complement strand
CCGCTTGGCCTCCGACTTCCCGGAAGTAAAAGCCATCACGGTATGCCGTCTTTCATCGGAAGATGTAATATCAGCCTCCGGACTTACAGCGTCATCAATGTATACCAATTCCGGAGAATTTACCATGAAGCTTTCGGGGAGCGATATCTACCGCAGTGTGGATATTCCAACCGAGAATCCGGATATTTCGGATTTTAAGGCAATTCAGCTATGGGTTTTTAATGCCAACACCTTAAAGCCCACTCTCACTCTCGGACTTATTTCCGACAATCCGGACACAACCTGCCTTGACTATTATGTTGCATCGTTTACGGTAGGTGGCAAGGGCTGGAACCTTATAACTCTCGATATCGGAGAGGACGGCGTTTTCACAGCCAATCACAAGCCACTCGGCTTTGACTCAATAGGTGAGGTTCGTTTATGGCCGTATTATGGAGGCATTACACCGATTGACGGCTCCGAGCTTTATTTTGACGATATTATTGCAGTATCGGATTATGAAAATAAGCCGGAAGAGCTTCCCGGTGAGGAAGACAACACCCCCTCCCATGAAATCGGCAATACCGGATTTGGCGAGGGCGCAGATGATATGATGGTCTATGATTTTTCAAGATCCAAAAACGCACCGTCAAATTCATTGTATCCGTTTTCAACAGCGCACCGTCTTTCCGGTGACGGAACGGTAAACTATGGCGGGCAGGCTATGCTTGATTCTTTTGTGGTGTCAAGAACAAACGGTCTTCCGTTTACCGACTGGTCAGGATATCAGTATATTCAGATGACTCTTTATTCTGAAGAGCCAACCGGAGCAGAGCTTGCAATTTTTGTGGGCTCCGAAAATTCACTCACCGGCGGTGTAGACGGTTATTACAAGAAATTTACCGTTTCATTCACAGGCTGGAAAACCTTTACCTTTGATTTTTCACGCACGGACTGCTTTTACAGAACTCCCGTGGGTAGAAATAAAATAACAAGCTTTGAGCTCTGGCCTACCTACGTTGAAACCACAAATCTCTTTATCGACAGAATATGGCTTACCAATTCTCCCATTGAAGATATAGGTGCAAATGCTGTGGACAACACCAAAGACTATGAGCTCAGCGCCAAGCTTACGGATTTTGAACATAACATTCAGGATGACCTCAGGGCAAAGGGACTTTATGGAGTTCATCCGAGGCTTATTATGACTCAGAGTGATTTTGAAAATCTGAAAACTTATGTCAAAACAGTTCCTTTTATGCGTTCAGCATATGAGGGAGTTAAGGCATCTGCCGATGAAATACTTAAAGAGCCTGTGTATCCGTGGACAATAAGTGACGGCAAAAGGCTCGATAGGGTTGCCGCCGGTAGAATTCTTCCTCTTGCCCTTACCTACAAGATAACCGGCAACAAAAAATATTTTGACCGTTTGTGGGCAGAAATGGAATGTATATCGCTTTATCCCGACTGGAACCCTGCTCATGATATAGACGTGGGCGACTACGGACGTCCCATGGCACTTGCCTATGACTGGATATATAACGATCTCACCGACGAACAGCGCCGCATAGTGCGAAACGGACTTTTGCGCTGTGGTCTGCATTCGATGATGGTTCATGTCCGCACAACCAACACAGGCTTTGCTAAAGCTCCCGACAATCATTGTACCGTAACCGGAAGCGGTCTTGGTATGATAGCTCTTGCAATTGCTGATGAACCCAAATATGAAGCTCTTGCAAACGAGGTTGTAAATCAGCTTGTCAAAATAGCTCCAAAGTATTTAAGCACCTTTGGGCCTGAAGGTGTGTGCATTGAGGGACCGTCCTACTGGGCATACGGTCACGAAAGCTATGCGCTCTATCAGGCGGCATGCTATTCAGCTCTCGGCACAGACTACGGCATCCACGAAATAGAGGGCTTAAGCCGAACCGGTCAATGGCTCATTGATACCAACTCTGCATCGGGAATTTCATTTAACTTTGGTGATGCCGACGAAAAACCCATTGTATCATCTGCGCTGTTGTGGTTCTCACGGCTATATAATCAGCCCGGTCTTGCTGCTTACAGAATAGCAAAGAGTGATATTGCTTCCGGCGGAAGCTATGATATGCTTTTTTACCGTGCCGGAATGGGTGAGGCAACTCAAAGCACTTCGAGTCCTCTTGATGCCATATATTCGGGTTCAATGCCAACGGGCTCTATCAGGAGCACATGGGCAAATGATTACGGAAATTCCATCCTTTTTAAAGGTGGAAGCGGAAGTGTTATTCCTCATGCTGATCTTGATGCCGGAACTTTTGTGCTTGATTCTATGGGTGAGAGGTGGATTAAAGACCTTGGCTCCGATAACTACGAGCTCCCCGGAATGTTCGGCGGAAACGGTGACGATTCCG
>JAZSOL010000248.1:0-2608 GCA_045536915.1 Clostridia bacterium | reverse complement strand
GGTTCATACTGCGTTGAAGAAGCATATTTTAGAAATTCATCCCATGCAGCCTGATTTTCACTCTTTTTGGCATTTTCCAAAATAGCCGGGATATCGTCACGGGTAAGAAGCACCCTCGGATGTCCGCTGACTACGGGCTTTTTATCGGTGGTGTAAACTATTGGTCCTTCCACTCTTTCGGATTTGTTCCATTCACCAAGAGATGACGGATAATACATAGGGTCCGATGAAATCACAAGCTTATCCATGCATAGGCCGTCTTTTCTTGATACAATACTGAGAGTGTGAAGCCCTTCTTCAAATTCCGATGCCGCAAGCATCATCCAACCGTATTCACCTTCGGGAAGATGTGCCAAAGACACGGATTTGTAGTTTGAACTGTTGTCAAGCTTATAGTAAAAAACGTCCGTGCTGGCATTCCATGCACCGTAGCGAAGCCAGAAATAGTAGGTTATTCCTTTTTTGGCTTCAAAGGTAACCTTGACAATCGGCTCTTCGGGATAAGTTGCATCGGGAGTTGTCATAAATTTTGTGAACCTGATGCCTTTTTTTCCAGAAAGATAGTTTGCTGAAAAAATAATATGGTCTTTTTCAAGGGATATGAAATCCTCAAGCTCACAATTAGCAATACCGTCATTAAACTGTGCCTGTTTTTCCGGATTCGGAGGAATCTTGTATTTTTGAGATTCTATGAGTGCATCGTGCTCCGCTTTGATTCGGTTGAGCTCGGATAGCTCCTCCGGAATAAATCCGGCATCCGACGAAATAATGAAGCTGTCGAGGCAAAGTCCGGTGTGGTTATAGGCAATGCGGATTGTGTTTGTGCCTTTTGATGCGTTTATGGTACGCACGTTTTTCCAGAGCCATATGCCCTCTCCCGTAACACCAAAGGAAAGCGACATCTGCGAAAGAGTTTCATTTCCAAGGGCAACATAAAGAGCTGAATTTGCCGAGGCCGGAGCAGAGTATCTCATCCAGAGGTAATAGTCGCTATCGGCTTCTGCTTCAAAGCTTAAGGTTATGTCTGCCTTTTTGGGAGCGGAATTTGTCATTGACAAATCCGAGGTTATATACCTCCTGCCGGAGGCGGCATCACCCTTACATATCTCAAAGGCTTTGGAAAAGTCCGAATCCTCAAATTCATACTGAGTGTCTGTGCTGTAAGCATTTGATGCGGCAAAAGTGACATTTGCAGGAAGCAGCATTATTGCGGCAAGAAAAAGTGCAATGATTCTTTTTTTCATTAAGTGCCCTCCTTTCTTACTTTTTGTATATAACAGCAACAATTCCTCTCGTATAGTATGTTCTGATTACAACATCGTCTCCGAACTGAAAATCGTTGACAGAGCCGAGGCGCACATCATAGCCGCCGTCTCTTGAAGGCTCACACACGTAAACCGAGGTGCTGTACAGTCTGAAAGATGCCTTACCTGATGAGAAATCCAGAACAACATAGTCGGGGCTTGCACTTATCACGCTTCCGAAGGTGGTTACGTAGTCTGTGAAAACATTGGCACTGCTTGCACCGTGGGAATCAACTCCGGCACTATGCATTCTTTGATAATTCACTATTTTGCCGTCAGCGTTTACAACCGGAATAATAAAGTCACCGGCTTTAAGCGGAGTGCTGTCCCCTGCCATTGCTTCAAGAGATGTGAAGCCTGCAACGTCATATTCAGCTTCATAGGTGGTTCTTGCGTAGCCGTATACTCTCTGAACCGTGTCGCCGTTTTCATCAAGAACGGTTGTGACTTTGGAAACTATCATGGGGTTTATGCCCTTGTAGCTTTCAACGGTGTCATACACAACTATCAGGGGTGACTCGGCATATTCATCGCAGTTATAGAACTTAATGCCGGTGTAGAGCACGTTATGCGTAAGCTTATCGGGAGTTGTTACAAGGAATTCATCCTTTGATAATCCGTTTTCGGGGATTATCATCACCACAGCATCTGTGCCGATGTGTGCCATTTCACCGAAGGTAATGGTTCCGCTTGAATTATACAGACGTGCCGATGCTGAGCTAAAGCTTAAGCGAAATTCCTCACGGTCGATATATTCGTTTTCTTCCTCGGTAAAACGTATTGAGGTTACATCCTCTGCAGTTGTGATTGAGCGTATGAGGCCATCAGAGCTGAGAGTGTATTCAATCATCTGACATTCAAGCTCACCGTCGGAGAAAAGCTCCTGATTTCCAATCACATCTGAACCCGGGATTTTTGCACCGTTTAGCTTTATGTCTGAATCAAGAGTGGCTTCAATCCACTCGCCACCGGTTGTAAAGAGCTGTGCGCTCACCTCGCCGAAGCCTGCGGTTTTAAATGCAGTAAGATAGGCATAGTTTTTGATATTTTCGATGCTCTCTGCACTCACTATTCTTTTGGTTATGTCAAAGCGGAAGCGGTAGCTGTTTCCGATTCTGATATTTTCAAGTGCACCGGCTGTTATCTTATATGCCATACCGCCCGACACGATTTCGCTCTGAGAGGTGTTAATCTCGTCAACCTTTCCTTCGGATATTTCATCGGTGATATAAACGTGCTTAACATGGAAAACAGAGGTGTCCTCCGGAATAAGAACCGAAAGCACACTATCTTTTTCTATCTCA
>JAZSOL010000244.1:0-3229 GCA_045536915.1 Clostridia bacterium | reverse complement strand
ATAAAAAGAATTCAGTTGCCTATGATAACTACGCACAGCGTCTTTCATCCGTTTATGAACAATCACATGACCCCGAGGATTTTATGCGTTGTCGTATAGAATACGAAAAGCTTATGAAAAACGGTGAGCTTTCCACAGAGGATAAATGGATCTACGGCTGGATACACAAGTGCATGATGAACTGTTGTAAGGATGTAGCAGCAGAGTGGTTTGATAAAGCGGTAAACGATAATCCAGACGACGACCCGACCAATTATCAGCTTGCCTGCATGCAAAGAATGAGTTTTTATTTCCTTATTGGAAAAGGTGATGAAATTATTGCAGAGCAAACCGAAAAATCAAAGTCAAATCCCCACAGTCCGAGAGAAACTGATAATCTTATCATCGCTCTGATTTATGCCGAAAAGTTTGAAGAGGCATACACCGTTTTTAAAAAAGCAGTAAGGAAATTCCCCGATGATTGGAGAATGTATATCCATGGCGGTGACATTGCAAAAAAGCTTAAAAAATTTGATGAAGCTTTGGAATACTATGACAAAGCAGGCGAAATAGGCTCATATTTCTGCGATGAGCTTTATTGTAAGGCGGATTTATATGAGGATTTGGGTGAATACGAAAAGTCTGTTGAAATGTATATGAAGATTGCCGATATCCTCCGACAAAGAGGTTACGATGTTGAAGCCGATATGGCAGAAAAGGATGTAGAAGAAGTCAAAAGAAAAATTGAAAAATAGGGTTTTGAAATTAACATCTATATTAAAAAACGACTCCCTTCACCGGAAACGGTAGAGGGAGTTTTTGTGTTCATGTGCTTACAGGTTAACAGCTCATCAGCCTGCAGAAGTTATTTTTTAAAAGTGATATAAAGCATTGAGCCGCTTTCGATTTTTTCCGGAAGCGATATTTCAACCCATTCACAATTCTCATTTACTGTCATACATTTATCTACGGTATAATCTCCCGCATCAATTTTAAGTTTTCGGTCTCTTTTTTCGGAAACATTTGCAATGAGAAGTGCCTGTCCGTCTTCACCCGTTGCGGCAACCGCATACATATCTTCCGGAAGACTTTTGTTTTTTATTTCAGCCTGATTGCCGAACTTATACATCTGACCGAATGCCCAGAATCCGTAGTAAGCGGAAGATGGCTGTCCGTCTTTTACAAACATACCTGCGTGAACAGATTCAGGCCAGTAATTTGCACAGTAGTAATGTGCCATATCAAGGTCTTCATTCTGGAACATAATAAGCATAGATGTCTGATTTGCACCGTATCTGCGGTCAATTTTGTCATTTTCCATAGGATTGTAATTCCACTCATCGACAATAATTTCCGTATCGCCGTAGCCGGCTTTTTCAAGCATTTCGTTTACATATCCTATGTATTGGGCGTTCTTTTCGGTTGTTGTGTAACTGTGCCATGTGAAGAAATCCATAGGAGTATCGTGTTCTGTAATATAGGCAAGGAAATCTTCAAAGAATGTGATAAAATACTGATTTCTCGGACTTGAGCCGGTATTTACCGCATTGGTTTTTGTCAGCGCATAAAAGCCGCAGGAGCCGTATCCGCCGATTTTCAGTTCAGGAAATTTAGTTTTAAGATATTTTGCCGTAACATCATAAAGGCGGTAGAATTCTTCGGGAGTGCCCTGCCAGAAGTTATTCACGGCAGCCTCTTCCTGACAGTCAGGCTCATTGTAGATTTCCCAATACTGTATGTTATAGTTAAATCCGTTTGCCCAACCTTCATTATAGTGGAGAATGATATGTTCGCAAATCTGAGCCCATTTGTCATAATCTGCAGGAGGCTGAAGATGCTTACGTGATATTTCGGGGTCGCTCCAACTTATGCCGAATCGGAAAAACGGTTCCATCCCTGCATCAATAATTGCCGCAAGTATTTTGTCGCTCTCTTCAAAGTAATAAGAGCTTTCGTCATTGACATCCTTTGAAAAATCGGGGAAGATTTTGTAGATATCGGTAACGTTGATATCGTGAGTTCTGCAAGAAGTCATATTGGCTTCGGTAAAATAACGATTCATTTTGCTGTTCAGCTCATAATCGGGCATTCTGCCGATATTGTGAACGGGTCTCATTTCGTCAACAACATTATCAAAATCAATTTCGATAGCCTTGGGAGTAAAAATCAACACTGACAGAATAATCAGAACTGCAAGAATTGCCGCAACCGCAGCGGATATTTTTTTTGACATAAAATCGCCTCCGATTGGATAGTATTAAGAAGCAGTCATCATTTTTCGGAATCACTTATCTTCCCCTTGAAAAATAATATTGCTCACTTTGTTAAAGTGTAACACATATAAATCCCTCAAAGCAATAGTTTTATTCATTTATATTCGCACATTCGGCAAAATACAGACCTCCTTGTAAAATGGTATTACCAAATACAAGGAGGTCATTTTATGTTCAACAAGAAAACCAGACTGAACGATAAGGAGCGATACAATGTCAGATTTTATTGAAGATTTTTTCTACGGAAACATCGAGCCAATGGCATCAATTTTTTCATAAATATTACTGTTTTCGTGATTATAATTCAACAGACTTACAGATTTCCGGAATGATAAACTCAATTTCCGGATGTTTCTTTTTTATCGTTCTTCTTAACCTTTTGACGCTGACCGCACGTGTAATAGGCGGAAACGCATCGTCAAAATGGTCAACAAAAATTCTCTTCGGATGATACCGATCTATAAATCTTTTTGTTTTTTCGGGTACGAAAATACTTCCCCCGTTAGCAAGAATTAAAAGATCAATATCCTCCGGATACAGCTCCGCCGGATGCTCACGGAAGGAGCCGGTCAGGAAGATCTTTTTACCCTGAGCTTCAATCTCATAGGCGACGATCTCTCCTCCCTCCGGCATTTTGTGATTCATATATGCTTGCCAGAACAGACGTGGAAGCATCACGACGCATTTAGGTACAACAGTGAGAATATAGATCGGGTCAAAAACGATGTGTCTGAATCGACGTGGGCGGATGGTATAATCACCGATCTGAATTACGTCATCCGGCTGAATCGTTTCAATCCGATCCTCGGGTACGCCCTTTCCAATAAGCGTTTTCTTAGGAGTTTCGGTGCAGTAGATCGGAACGGTTTTGTCTTTTTCGGCAAGCGCAGGGATGCTGTATATGTGATCAAAATGTCCATGCGTGACAAAAACCGCGTCAAAGCCGACAAAGCCTTCAACGGGTGTGGTTTCTATGT
>JAZSOL010000158.1:0-2095 GCA_045536915.1 Clostridia bacterium | reverse complement strand
CGGTGATAAAATCGAATTTGATAAATTTGAAGATGGCAGACTTGTGATTTCAGGTGAAGACGGCAGCAAAGCTGAAACCGTACCGGCAGGTGCAGTAATCAGTATGTACCGGAGTTATGAAAAAGATTATGTTAAAGCTGTGTATTCAACAAATATTCTTGATGAAGCCGTTATAAGTGAAACCGATGAAGAGTCAATCACCGTAAACGGCGTGCGCTATGCGGTAAACAGCAGATATCAGGGCTGGCAGAATGCTTTGAAAAGCAGAACGGGTGCGACCTTTAAGATTTATCTTGATGCTTACGGCGAGATTGCCAAAATTTCAAAAGCTTCAAGCGGTGTTTCGTTTGGCTATGTCATTTCAGCATACAAAACAAGCTTCAATACGCCTGTTTTAAGAGTTCTTGTGGAAGACGGGGAAATCGAAAGCATAGAATGTGCCGAAAAAGTAAGCATAGACGGTGAGAGAAAAGCCTACACCGTTGAAACGCTCACCCATAAGCTTTCCGGCAAAAATACAGAAGGCTTTGCACAGCTTGTTACCTACAAAACCAATAAGGAAGGTCAGATAACTTCCATTAATACCGCACTCAACCGCGATACTTTTTCAAATTCGGTTGCAGATAAGGAAATAGAAGGCTTTAAAATTTCCTATAAAACATCTTCCGACGATTACTACAAAACTTCAACAAAAATATTCGGAACAAATTGCCCGGTAGATGACAGTACAAAGGTGTTTTTTGTTTCTTCCAATCCGGAAAAGCAAAGCAGCGAATACTACTGGACAGGAAGTATTTCCTATCTTGAAAATGATGACCGTGCCGACGGTGCTGTGGGCTACACCACCACCTCTCAGCTTGGAAATGCGGAAGCAATGGTGGTATACGGTGCGCAAACCGGTGCAAGCATCGGAAGCGAAACAAGAATTGCAGTTGTAAAGAAAATGTCGAAGGTGATGAATGAGGATTCTGAAATCAGAACAAGAGTAACGTTTATAACCGGAGGCAAGCTTGTTGCCTATAACCTGAACGATTCGGTAAAACCGGAAGAATACGGCTTAAGCGAGGGAGACCTTGTGAGATTTGCCATCGACAGAAACTATGAGGTGTCAAAGCTTGAAATGATTTGCAATCTTAAATCTGACGGATCTATGGCTCTTCTCTACGGTGAAACCAAAGACTGGACCAACACTCTGAATGCCGGCGGTGCGGTATACAGAATCGTTGGCGGAAGTGTGTATGAATATGCCGACGGACTTCTTTGCATTTCAAGGGGAGATGTAAATTCCATAAACCTTGAAAATCCAAACTTTGAATATCACAGGGGAATCGGCGGAGCTTTCATCTGCACCGTGGATTTGCAAAATGACTGCATAACAGCCGGCACAGATGCCGACATAGTGAGCTATGTTGATAACCCTGATGAATATTCACGCATTTTTATCACCACCCGTTACGGTGCTGTGAGAGATGTTGTTTTGTATAAAGCTGTCGACTATGCATCGGCCGGAAAAAATGGGGCATAAAATTTGAAGCATGGTTTGAAGTGAATGAAGCAGAAAACTGACAAGGAGGAATGCAAATGAAATACGATATAGCGGCATATGTGTGGCCTGCCTACACCGGCAACGAACCCCGCACAAGAATCTTCTGGCCTGAAGGCTATGGCGAATGGGAAACAGTTAAAGAAGCAAAAGCCCGGTACGAAGGTCACCTCTGGCCAAGAAAACCGCTCTGGGGCTACGTTGATGAGGCAGAACCCTATGTTATGGAGATGCAGATAGAAGCCGCAACCGATCACGGAGTAAACGTTTTTATTTACGACTGGTACTGGTACGACAATCGCCCATTTTTGGAGCAATGCCTCAACAATGGCTTTTTGAAAGCCAAGAACCGTTCTAAAATGAAGTTCTACCTTATGTGGGCAAATCATGATGTTACTTATGGATGGGACAGACGAATTTCCGACTCTGACTACAATACTCATATCTGGAAGGGTGCAGTTTCCAAAGAGCAGTTCCGCACAATTGCAAAGCGTTGGCTTGAAAAGTATTTTTGCCTTCCTGAATACTATCTTATCGATAATAAACCTGTGC
>JAZSOL010000125.1:0-4112 GCA_045536915.1 Clostridia bacterium | reverse complement strand
CCATAGACTCAATCTGCATAAGCGGTACATTTGCCGCATTATACAAAAGAATCATTACATCATTCTGAGTAAGAGCAGTATCCGAATCTGCACTTATCCCATCCGTGAGACCAATATTTTTTGCGATAACCGCATATCCGTACGGATATCCGCCGTTTGCTTCTGCAAGCTGACTGTAGCCTAATATGTTTGTCAGAATTTTTACAGCCTGCATAAATGTGATTCCGTCACCGGGATTAAACAGACCTCCGCTATAGCCGGATATGTACCCTATCCGGTAGGCGGTTTCAATATATGCTTCATATTCTGTCTGCTCATTCACATCGCTGAAAATTTCATTATCCGAAGTAAGTATCGTCGGAGCGTCTTTTGAAAGATGGGGTGCAAGCTTTATAAAATGTGCTCTGGTAACGGTTTGTTCTGCTTTATACGAAAGCTCAGACTCATCAAGTGCCCCGACAGCCTTAAGAAAATCATAAGCCGTCTGACCGTAATTTTCGTAAGTGTCATTTTCTGCCGAAAATACTGCTGAGCAAAAAGCGGCAGAAGTAAGCATACATACGCAGAGAACCGATAAAACCAATATTTTTGCTGTGTGCTTCATTTATGCCACCTCCTGACCGTATAAGCTTATTAACTGTGCAATTATTTTTGCAGCCTGAGCTCTGTTTGCATTAGCTTTTGGAGCAAAGCTTCCGTCACCCATACCGCTTATCACACCTGTCTGCGCAAGCGCTGTCACATATTCACCGGCATATTCCGAAACAAGCTTCATATCGGTAAAGTACACCTCCGATGAATCCGGACTGATAGCCGTTCCTTTGCTTTCAAGAGCTCTGCACACAATGGTTACCATATCTTCACGTGTTATGCACTCCCCGATTCCGAAGCTTCCGTCTGTTTTGCCGGTCACGATTCCGAGCGAAGCCGCCGAAGAAAGGTAAATATTGTACCACGCACCGTCTGATGTATCACTGAAAATCTTACCTCCGGAATTAAGTCTGTCTGCAAAGAATGCCACCATAACAAGCTTCACGAATTCTTCACGGGTAATATTATCAGCCGGACGGTAGCAATTATCGGATGACGGAGAAATAATTCCCATTGAATAAAGCTTCATAATGCTCTCCGTTGCCCAGTCATATCCGGCAAGGTCTTTAAATACTGTTTCGTCATGGGAAGGCGTGTATACCGGAGATACAACAGAGCCTCCATCGAATGTGGCTGAGGTTTTTTTGCCGCCTCCGCCGCCGGAACCGCCACCCTTTTTATCATCATCAAGAGAAGCTTTATACGCTTTTATTTCAGATGAAAATTCTTTTCTGAAATCCGAAATAGTATTATAGGGCATTTTCTCTGCAAGCTCCATGCATATGTTGTTTGCCGCAAGCTCCTTAAGAGTGGCAAAATATTTTCCGTCTTCATTGTTTTTGCCGAGGACAATATCGCTGTTTTCAAAAATGTAATCACTCATTGCCGCCCATCTCAGGGAATTCAAGCCTTTAAGAACGTCAATAATGTGATTCATCATACCATAAACATCCGAATAGATAAGATATTCACCGTTTTCCATCAGCACAACTGCAATATCTTCGTATTTTTCGCCGTCGATGCCGATGATTGACAGTAATTCCGAATTATCCTTAAGAAAATCTGCAAGCTTATCTGCATCTTTGCCATTTGCCAAAGACACAAATTCTCTGCCCTTATCTTCAGACACAAATGCAATACTTTCGCTTGCCCTGATACCGTCAGAAACCGCATTTATCACATACACCCCATCGTCAAACTGCGACCCGAGTATGCAACCGTAGCTGAATTCGCCACTACCCGAAGCCGATATGGGTTCTTCTGCAACTACGCTTCCGTCAGGAGCAACTATGCTGAGAAGGACAGTATTTGAAACTCCCGATACCAATCCTTTTAATGACAATACATTAACATCAAGCTTCATATCCGTTATTTTGACAAGAGACGAAGCACCTGAAACCATATCGGGAATGTTCAGCACAGCCGATTTTTTGAGGGTAATGTACTTATTTGATACAATGCGGTCACCGCACAGCACATAACCCTTGATGTAAGTTGCACCGGCAGGTACATTTTGTGCATATACTCCGGCGGTTATGCTTTCACCGGCATTTACGCTTACCTTTTCACTTGCAGTATATATACCGATTCCATTATTATCGTATGCTGTGAGATTTAATGTGGCATTTTTAGTATCCGGAGTCATATTGTTGAGAACCGCATCAAGGTTCAGACTCATTCCTGCAACAAGCGATGTCTTGTCAAAGCTCATATTTTCCACAATAAAATCACCGCCGGATGTAACGAATGTGAGGCTCACGGGAATTTCCTGAACAACAAGCTGACTTCCGACAATACCATTTACAGAAAGTGTGTATTCGCACGACGGTCTTAACATTCCGAGAGTTATAATCACTTCATCCTGAGTAAAGCTGATATCAAAGTCGTAAACCTGATTTCCGTCTTCATCAACAAGTGTAACTAAAGGATTTTGCGAAGACGAAAGTCCCTGAACCTTACCTTTTATTACAGCACCGTCACATTTAATACCCGTGGAGCCGGAAGGAACATTTGTGCTGACGAGCATGAGAGGTTCGGGAATTGCCGACGAATACCATATTGCATCAACAAGTATATAGCCGTCTCTTGTCCACGGTGATTCCCAGCCGCCGAAATTAAGATACACGGAATCTATCACTTCCATATCGCTGATATCAAGTGAAATAAGCTTCCAGCCTTCCCAGTCAATGGTGACCTTTGTGTTAATATACTTGTTGGTATTTCTGTCGGAATAATTAACAAAATTCATTACTCCCCCAAGATTTGACGCCGGAGAATAAATCCATGCATTCACATAATTCATATCAGCAACAATTACATCTTTATCAACCGTGAAAAAAGAACCCATCTGTTTGCCGGCTTTAAAATCAACCTTTACATTGCTTTTATAAAGATTTGGGTTTGTAAAATTTTCAATCGCATTCTTATAGCCTACGACTTCAGCCACATGCTCAGAATCGCCCGCAGAAAATACTATAATATCACCGAATGCTGCTTTACCATTTGTTGTAAAATAAAATTCCACATCACCGGTAATCGTATTTCCGTAATCATCTTTAAATTCAGATAAAATCTTTATAGTGTATTGTGCATCTTCAGAAAGCATATCATCAAAATCTATAAATACTTCATTTCCATCGGAATTTATTGTATATCCTCCAAATATTCTGTTTCCATCTTCATAGATACTGATATAATCGTTAAGATATAATCCCTTATTCAGTTTGTTGTTAAATCTAAGTATATACTTTAAATTTTCGCATACATCTATTATTTCGCCATTTTTCAGCGATGTTTCAATAACCTTGAAATATGGTGTTGCAGTACCTATTGTAAATATCGTTTCTATGTCTTTTGAATTCACAGCATACTGTTTCGAAACTATTTTTCCGGCATCAATTCCAATACGAATGGTATCTCCGGATTTCAAAGGAGATTCGAAGCAAACAGAAAGCTTGTTTCCGCTTACTGATACATAATACTCATTAAAAACTGCAAAATCCGAACCGTTGAATTTTTCAACCGTCACAGAATCTGCATAATCTTTCAAAAAAAGTTCATCAGAAAACATATATGTCAATGCATTGTCTCCACCAAGCTCTGCATCAACAAAATCAGCCTGATTTTCAATTTCGCTTTCAACAAGCTCGATAGCACCATCTACTTTTTGAGAAGTAAGCCATATTTTACCCATAAGAATATTGCCACTCTTACTTCTGGTGCAACCCCATCCGCCAACATTCATATAGAATTTATCAACCTTCGTTTCATCAACAGCGATGTTATCATAGGTTGTAGGCTCAAATGAACTGATCGGCACGGAAATTATGCTCCACCCCTCCCAGTCGGTTGTAATTGCACATCTTTTATATGATCTTATCCCGTTATTGGTATAAAGCAGATTTATTTTCTCGTTGCTCGCCTCGGAATTATACATCATATAATTTATATATTCAAAATCAGTAATGTCTGCACGTCTGTTGGAATACGTAATATCTGCAGAAAAGTCGGAGGCCAAGCGG
>JAZSOL010000320.1:0-1824 GCA_045536915.1 Clostridia bacterium | reverse complement strand
TCATAAATATGAACAACATCATAAGTGCCGTCGGAATCGTTATCTGTCATATAAAGATATCCGTTTTTGATTTTAAAATCTTTCAAAGCATATTCGCCAAAGGCTTTTCCGTTATATATGCAATAACACGGATACCGTAGTTTGGCTTTTTTATCTTTACCATCCGCTTCATAAGTGACAGATGTATTATCAACAGAAATTATTTCGTCGGATTTTACTTTAAGATACTCATTTTCCGTACCCTCAAGTGCAACAATCGTCTTTTTGTTTCCGTTGTTTTTTACAAACGCACGGATTTTTTCACCAAGAGAAACCTCCCCTGAGTAAAAATAAATCTCATCATTAATCAAAAGATTATCTTCACCTGCAAGAGCTTCGGACGGAGAATATATTGACGAATAACCGTTTGCACTCACAATCCCTTCAATTTCATATAAATCATAAAACACACTAAGCGGTGTCTGTTCTTTTGCTTTTATAAACTCAAATTCTTCACCGAATGAATAATATCTTAAAAACTCACTCTGAGCCACATTTCCGAGAAGATTAAGAGCCTGTCCCTTGCAAAGTTTTGCAGAATTTTCCGATATGTAAACCCCGTCATCATAATCCATACGTGATGCAACGGTCAGATATCCTGTGGGATACGAGCCGTTCATTGCCGCTTCATATTCAAACCCTGCCGCTACAACGCTCATTTTAACCGCCTGTTCATAGGTTACAGCATCATCACCATTAAAGTTTTCTTTGTCTGCTATTATCCCCTTTGCCGCGGCATAGCTTAGCACATCGTCTTCACTTATTGAGTTCATGTCTATGCCAAACACCTGAGCCAAAAGAATAAGAAAATCCATACGACTCATCTGGGAATCCGGCTCCTGATATTCTCCGGTAAATCCAAGTGAAGAGAACAGCTGCGCATAAAATCCGGCGCTTTGTTCGTCATACAGCTGAGATGCAACATCGGATGCAGTGCTTTCACCAAATACACACACTGAAGAAAAAATCATACATATGCATGTAATAAAACCAATAATTTTTTTCAAACAAATCACCTCCTTTACCTTTTAAAATTCATTGCATTATAAATAATAACTGCCGCTTCGCCTCTCGTGAGAACATCAGACGGATTAAAATTACCGTTTTCATCTCCCGATACAAGCTTTTCCGATTTTAATGCATACACGGCATCTCTTGCATACTCATCTGTAAGAGCGTCATCTGCAAATAATTCATACTCACCATTTGCATTTATTCCAAGCATTCTTGCAAGAATAACTGCAGCATCCTGACGTTTAATCTGATTTTCCGGCATAAAGTTTTTACCATCGCCCTTTATTATACCATTGGAAGAAAGGAGCTCAACATAATCAAAATACCAGTCATTTTTGTTCACATCATCAAAATACGCATTTTCGCTTCCTTTTTCAATACCGAATGCAACTGCAATCAGTTTTGAAAATTCCGCTCTTGTAACCGGCATATCCGGTCTGAATGTGTTGTCATCATATCCATTTATGATTCCATTTTCCATAAGATTCAAAACAGCATCTTTTGAAAAATGGTTTTCAATATCCGAAAGCACAGTCACTTTGGAATCCGGATTATCATTGCCGGATTCGGGTAATGTCGGCTCTGCAATCATAATATTTGTATCGGCAACAATCTTTTGTGAAGAACTTTTTTTCGATGAACCTCCACCGCCGCCCGAAGATGAAGATTTATTATTTTCCTTTTCATACTTTTTGGAGAGATTTTCAAAATCAGAAGAGAATTCATCTGAATTTTCATAATCTTCAAGCTTTGAAAACAGTTCCATGAACA
>JAZSOL010000067.1:0-1645 GCA_045536915.1 Clostridia bacterium | reverse complement strand
TCATTATTTATAAATAACGAGCATGCATCCGGATCCCATGAAGCCTTCATTATTCCCCACTTATGACTTCCGTGATAAACAGCTGACGGTCCCGTTTTGGGTTCTGTTCCTTTGTCACCATTGGTCACTATGTACAACAGTTCGTCATCATCCAGATACTCTGCATACTTTTTGCAATCCT
The DNA here is from genome assembly GCA_045536915.1 of Clostridia bacterium. Classification (GTDB taxonomy): domain Bacteria; phylum Bacillota; class Clostridia; order UMGS1810; family UMGS1810; genus RGIG1828. The sequence continues at coordinate 1,464 of JAZSOL010000067.1, read as the reverse complement.
TTGCTATTGATGTATAATCTGAATCACCGTACGGAAAGTTAATCAGATTCGGATATGAAATATCACACATATATCTTACGCACTTTGTGAGCTCTTCTCTACCCTCCTCATCAAGAGTGTAGCCAAAGGTTTTCATATATTCAAGTCCGTTATAAATATTTGCAATAAGACCCATGGCATAACCACTTGTTCCTTCTTTGTAGGAGCCGTCATCCATTACAACGTTTTTCAAAAGTATGGTATACCTTCTCATTACAAGATCAAGCCATTCGGGATATGTTTTAAATTCCGGGAAGAACATCGTCACACGTGCAAAACCGTTATTTTCAAATCCACCGTGATTATGGTCTTTTCTGAAGTTAATATCCATGGCAAGAAATTCGCCCTCATCATACAGATACTTACTGATTGCCGCACATTCCTCCGGAGTCATGTTTGGTGAATGGACAAGTGCCGCAAAAGCAAGCGTCATCTGTCTTGCACGCATTCCTGCGTCGAGTGCTGAATATGTTGCAACCGTATCACCTGTTTGCTGAATAAACTGCATGGTGTGTCTTATGCCATGATATGCATAATATTCTTTTCCGGTTGAATTATAAACACCGGCAATTGTGTTGAGGTAATAAGAACGTGCACTATTGAATCTGCCTTCATTACTCATTCCGGAACTTAATGCAGGGAAATCATTCCATTCCACACATCCGTTTTTCTGCCATACTGTGTCAGACGGAACCATATTTATCCAATTGATGCCGGCTTCTGTCCATGATGTATCAGTATCGGAAAGGACTAAAATCTGTGCCGATTCACCATTGGTACTGCCGTAAAGTTCAAGAGTTGCATTCTGGATTACGGCATCCGAGTCAAGACCTTCAAGATCAAAATACAAAAATGCACGACTTGTGTTGTTTGACCAAGTGTTTTTACCTTCTCCGTTCCCGTCATCATATTCTTCATTAACAACGAGATACGGCTCGGTTCCGTAATTTGTTTCTTTATTATCACAGGCTTTTATGTGGGCATCCTTTTGAGGATAATATGTATAATCCTTGTTACCTACTCTAACAATAAGCCTTGGCGAAACTTCACCTTCACGGCTGGAAAATACTGCATCTTCTTCATCCATATACCTCGACATCATCATCAGGCTAAGCTTTTGAGGCGAAGGAAATGCACTGCTTACATCACATCTTATAACATTATCGGTGTCGGTAACCGTAAATTCGCTGACATAATTATTCAGAATAAAGATGTTGTCACACCACAAATCCGCTTTGTTGTAATCAGATGAGGTGGAGCCTCTTATCTGCTCCTTGCGGCTCCTGAGATAATAGAGCCATTCACTTTTTGCCGATTCATAGTCTCCATCTTTGACAAACTCTTCCATTAAGGAAAGCTTAGCCGAAGCAGAATAATTAATTTTTCCGGGAAAGGTTTTATCCCAGTCACCAAGTTCATCATTCC
>JAZSOL010000310.1:0-4054 GCA_045536915.1 Clostridia bacterium | reverse complement strand
GCCTCCGACTTCAACAAACACGGGCATATCATATATTGAACGGTATGCCTCAAACGTTTTTGCCCCTCTGTATTTACGGTTACTGAAGAAATCATACCATAATCCGTCAGGCAAATATACATCTGTGCTTCCAAGCCCCGTTACACGATCGTGTGGCTTCGTTATCGGAGACACAATCATCTCACTTCCGAATGAATACTCGTTCGGATGATTATAGCTTTCAGAATCGGGATAATTATAGTAAAGAGGCTGAACTATCGGCTCATCATATTTATATGTAAGATAATTCATTGTATATATGTATGGCAGAAGTTCGTGGCGTAATTTCAGAAATTTTTTCATAGATATTTCATACTGAATATTATATTTCCACGGCTCTTTACCAAGAAATCTCTGATTTGAGCTGTGCAACCGATTAATCGGTGAAAACACTCCGTATTGATACCAGCGTGCCGAAAGTTCCTCATCGCGTATTCCCTGCATATGTCCGCCGATATCGTGACTCCACCAGGTATAGCCTATATTTGATGCATTTGACGTAAAATACGGCTGAAAATCAAGAGAATCCCATGTGATATGAGTATCACCCGAAAATCCCACCGGATAACGGTGACTTCCAGGTCCTGAATAACGCGACAAAATCAGAGGACGTGTACCGTTTCTGCCGCTGTCGGCAGTATGCATGTGATTTAGCATCCAAAGCGGATCAAGACCCGGAATGTGAGTTGTGTTTCCCTGTTGCCAGTCAATCCACCATATATCAATTCCGTCTTTTTCAATAGGGTGGTGCAAATCCTTAAAATAACTTTCAACAAATTTTTTGTCGGTTATATCAAATTCAACTGTCATTTCGCTCTCCGGATCAATCCCCATTGCCTTTGCAACATCCGGATATGCTTTTTCGTGAGCTGCAACACCACCTTGCGGATGCAGAGAAAGTCCGACACGGAATCCTTCATTATGTAATTCATCCAAAAAGCCAACATGGTTTGGAAAAAGTTCCTCATTCCACGTGTATCCCGTCCAGCCGGTGCCGTATTTGGGATTAATCTTAACATAGTGCCAATCCATATCAATTACTGCAACGCTGAAAGGAACATCTTCTTTTTTAAATCTGTGCATCAGCTCCAGATATTCATCCTGAGTGTATGCATGATAACGGCTCCACCAGTTTCCAAGCGCATATCGTGGAATAAGCGGAGTTTTTCCGGTAAGCCTGTAAAAATCAGACAGACATTTTTTATAGTCAAATTTTCTTTCTCCGGCAACACCGTAGCAAAACAGATACTGATCAATAAATTCACCGCATCTCGGTTCGGGCCATCCGTTTTCATTTACTATGACCGATTTTGCATCATCAATTACGGTAATCTCTCCCAGACTCATAATCCCTTCTTCAAGTTCACAACTGCCGTTAACTCTGTCAAGAGTTCTTGCAGTTCCTTTCAGATTACGTTTGCATTCTGTGCCAAAGAACCATTCAGAACTTGCACCACCGGCATTCACACCTTGATTCTGCCCGATATATCTCACACTCAGAGAATGTCTGCTGAAAGGCTTGTCAGTATAATATTTAAGTTGAATATCTTCTGTTATGATTTTAAGAATACCATCTTTGACGGACGTCTCAAAATAAACCGGTTCAAAATTTCTGTTGACAACGATTTGTGTTGCACGGTCTTCAAACCTTCCTTCTTCGCTGTATTCAGCTCTTATAAGACGTGATGTCAACACGGTAAAACGGTACTTATCACCTCTTACTATCAAATTTTCACCCGCAACCGGACTTACGGGATAGTCTGTATTCATTATGCAATACACTCCTCTTGATGTTTTTAACCGCACCGAAAACGGTTATAGTTTTTTCACCTGTAGATCACAATTTCCTGAACCTTGAAGTCACGTATGAGGAAACACCCATACTCACCTTTGACAATATCTTCTTTATCGCCTTTTTCAAGCTCATTTTTATCTGTATCATACACATATACGTTCTTGAGTTCTGCCACATTGAAAAATCCTTCATCACCATAGTTAAGTTTTATTATTCTGTCTGCAAGCGAATAATCGAGAATTTCTCCGCCTATTCGTGTATACATGGAATACAGATTCCCCAAGAGGAATTTCTGCTTGAAATTATTCCCCCTCACATCATAAACAATGCTTGTGTTGCAAAGGTATCCGTTTTCGTTAAAAACAAGCTGAATCGCACTACCATCAACAAGATTTTTAAACTGCGTATCCATTTTTTCGGAATTTTCAAGCGGAATCTTTACCTCTGTTCCCTGATACATACACTCAATATAATTATGTTCATTCCCGTCGTCAAGCATTTTTCCTCTTCCGGTAACAACCGCCAGATTCGAGCCATCGTCAACCTTAAATATATTCGGGTCTTCAATTAGGCAAACTTTTGCCTGAGAAATTTCATTGTAATCATATGTTGTTATGTTATTATACTGCTGACCGTTGGTAAGCCATCCACGCCTTACAGCAAATATATTTTCCTCCTCGGTATCAGAACCGTCAGAGCTTTTGGGAACGCAGAATATTATTGCATCGTTCTGAAGCAAAAGAGTATTTCCGAAAGACATCAGATTAGTGCGGTATATCGCATTACCCATACTTGCATATTCTCTGAAAATATCAGCTTCAATCGCAGCACTCTCCTCTATTGAACCGTGTGGAAAAGTTTCTGCAAATTCAAGTTCCGCCAGTCTTCCGTCGTCGCTTACATTGTATTTCACGAGTTTTCTGTATGTTTCCTTACCGGAATTAATATATTGTGTGTAAAAATCGTCAGCTTTTGCAGATTTTCTGTTAAGCTTGAATTTATCACTCACCCGAAGATTTACCCATCTGTTGTTTTCGGTAAATATTCTTACCTCAACTTCATTATCCAGTCCTTTGTTTTTCCTTATTTCATACAGATATCCGTATACGTGACGGTCATCGAAGCTGTAGTTGACAATTCTGCCGTATCCGTCTGCATAAAAAGTCCCGGCGTAACCTATTATATTCTGATTAAGTATGTCGGGGGTCGCCTTATATGCAATACCGTCTATCCATATTTCCCTGTCCGACATTTCTGTTACACAGCCACTTATCTTTTTGTCCGACACGATAAGCTTTTTTATGTTTTTGACATTTGATTCCGATTCTGCCCAAAGCACAACATCCATCGGATTTATATCGGAAAGTTCTGCCGCTTTGTGGTTTTTCTCAATAATAAAATCATAATCAAAATAATCTTCAGAATCCAATTCAAGCTTTCTGCCGGTAGTTTTATCGTAGAGTGCATTTTTTCCGACACTGTCTACAATCATAAGGGAATACGACCACACAGTTATAACATCAATATCTTTATTGGAATCGTTGTCAAAAAGTGTAACCGTTCCCGAATCCGGCAACAGAAGTTCTTTAGAGTCAAGACTTTTTATTTCTCCGTTATATATCAGAGTTGCCGATTTTTCAATATCTCTTTTTATCAGCTTGTTTCCTGAATAATAAGCAATACAACGTGTTGTTGTTTCATTTTCATCAACAGCGTATGAATTAATCACAACTGCGTCGTTATCTGCCTCATAATAGATCACCTTGGGCTTATCGTCATCATCTTTTTTATAATATACCGTAAGCTCACAGCCAAGCATTTTCCATATATCAGTATTTCCTGTGTCATATATTATTCCGTCTATCTCCACCCAATCGCTCTCAAGACCTTTGTCTTTGGTTAATGAAGTATATTCATTAGAATTTACCGTTCCTTGTGTTTCATAAATATCAAGAGCACGGTTCATGAGTTTTTCTTTTCCGTTTTGAGTTGAATATTCCATACTGTCGCCGTATATTCCCGAAATATTCACAGCCTGAGCATCAAGAAAGTTTAAAAGGATTGTGAACATATTATCCGATGACACAAAACCGCTTTCATCAAATTCACATCCCAAAAACAGATCATTTTCCATTGCAACTGCATAATACCCTGACGGATAACCGCCACGGTATTGAGCCTGTGTTTCATATCCGAGAGCATTGACCACAATTTTAGATA
>JAZSOL010000033.1:0-2157 GCA_045536915.1 Clostridia bacterium | reverse complement strand
GCTAAATCACAAATACGGGCTTGATACACGCAAAACGCCAAGTGTTTCACTAAATCACATAGAAAACTTTGAAAGTATGTCAGAAATCGAAAAATATAATGCTGCAATTTATGAAATCGTTACCAAAGCACCCGTCAGAATTTGTGAAAATGAAAAACTCAGTGGTTCTGCTACATTAGGAAAGGCAATTTTGCACATAGTTCCTGCACAGTATAACAATAGCGACATCTGGAGTTCTATAAGCCATTTAACTATTGATTTTGAAACTGTTGTAAAAAAAGGTGTAAACTTTATCCGTGATAAGGTTGAAGAATCGTTAATTAAATATGCTGGAACAGAGAAAGAACCCTTCCTTAGAAGCTGTGCTCATTGTATCAACTGTATGGAAATATACCATTCAAGATATTTGGAAGAGCTGAAAAACAAAGACGGATACGTGCAGAATTATGAGAATTTGAAGCGCGTTCCCTTTAAGCCTGCAACTAACTTTTATGAAGCGGTGCAAAGCATTTGGTTTACATTTGCATTTGTCCGCCTTTGCGGCAACTGGCCGGGTATTGGAAGAATTGACTGGCTTTTGGGCGATTATCTCAAAAACGATCTTAAAACGAAAAGAATAACTTTAGATGAAGCCAGAGAAATTCTTGCACACTTTTTTATAAAAGGTTGCGAATGGGTAAGCGGAGGAAATTACGGCAGTGGTGATGCGCAGCATTATCAAAACATTCTTCTTGCAGGTGTTGATGAAAACGGCAACGAGGTTACAAACGAAGTTACCTATCTTGTTCTTGAAATATTGGAAGAATTAGGAATAAGTGATTTCCCCACAACGGTTCGTATAAATAAAAATACCGAAAAAAAGCTCCTGGAACGCATAGCCGAGGTTATACGCTTCGGAGGCGGAATCATCGCTGTATATAACGAAGATTTGATAGTTGAATCATTAACAGATTACGGATATTCTCTGACCGAAGCCAGAAAATTTGCAAATGACGGGTGTTGGGAAATTCAGATTCCCGGAAAAACATATTTTACTTATCAGCCATTTGATTCTTTGAAGATATTACAGCAAGATACGTTGAATGGATATAATAACGTTATATTTGAATCATTTGATGATTTGTATGACAAATATATCAAAGATTTAAGAAATAATGTAAACAGATTAAAGCTTAATACACATAAGAGTTTTTTTAACTCCGGTGTTCCTACCAAGGATTGGAATTGGAAACCGACAACGCCATGTACTGTTGTTTCAATTTTTGAAGGCGGTTGTATTGAAAAAGGCTTGTCTTATTTAGAGGGCGGACCTGTTTATAATGTTATTTCACCTCATATCGGAGGATTGCCCGACACAATCAACAGCTTGTATGCCATTAAAAGGCTTGTATTTGATGATAAGAAAGTAAGGTTTTCAGAATTTATGGAAATATTAAAAAACAATTGGAAAGATAATGAGGATTTAAGACGTCTTGCCTTAAACGGATACTCTTATTTTGGAAATGACAACGACGAAGTTGATGAAATCGGAGCACGCATTGTTAATGATTTTGCAGATATATGCGATGATAAAACACATAATGCAGGGTATATAACTCCGGCAGGAATCAGTACATTCGGCAGGCAACTTGAGTGGTCAAAAAACCGTCTGGCAACACCTAACGGAAAAAAGGCACACGAAATTCTTTCCGGGAATTATTCACCGACTCCCGGAACAGATAAAGAGGGTGCAACCGCTATTATTCGTTCCTATTGCAAATCAAATCTTAAAAGAACAGTTTCAGGAGCGGCGCTTGACATTAAGTTATTGCCTTCTTATGCAAAAACCGAAAACGGAATAACTGCAATTGTTGCTCTGATAAAAAGTTTTGTCCTGCTTGGTGGTCATTTTATGCAGTTGGATATTGCCGATGCAGAGCTTCTAAAGAAAGCACAGGAGCATCCGGAGGACTATCAAAACCTTTCTGTTAGAGTTTCAGGATGGAATGCTCGTTTTGTTACTATGAACAAAGAATGGCAGGATATGATTATAGAAAGGTCTAAATAATTTTTTGGAGAAGAATCTTATGAAAGCTACCATTTTTTCCATTCAAAGAAATTCGCTTGTAGACGGTCCGGGTATCAGAACAACTGTGTTTTTTAAAGGTTGCAATCTTA
>JAZSOL010000276.1:0-31019 GCA_045536915.1 Clostridia bacterium | reverse complement strand
TGTATCGAATTTAACTTTAAGATAAGCTGATTTGCTTTTATCACAAATAGTTACTTCTTTTGCCTGACTGTTTTCAATTATCAGAGCATCATTATCAAACATATCATCTGTTATTTTGATATATTTGTCATTCTTTAAGGTATGCACGCTGTTTATGTGGTAAAGACCTTTTTCGTCAATAAGATTATACACAATATCGTTATCGGTATCAAATTTAAAATAGTTGTCCCCTTCTTTTAAATTAAAAGCAGGATGTGCACCTATTGAAAAACTCATGATTCTATCGTTATTATTTTTCACTGTCCAGTCAATTTTAATTTTATTGTTTATTAAAGTGTATTTGATTGTAAGATTAAACATAAAAGGATATTTTTTTAATGTTTCTTCATTATCTTCTAAAATATAAGTGGCAGAAGTGTTATCATAATCAATAAGTTCAAATTCATAATCTCTGGCAAATCCATGCTGATTCATCTGATAAACTTTGCCGTCAAGTTTATATGATTTATCCTTAAGGGAACCTACAATCGGAAAGAGAACCGGCGAAGTTCTTGCCCAGTATTTTTCGTCTGCGCACCACATATACTCAAAACCGTCTTTAACTGCTGATTTTAATTCCGCACCGTGATTCGCAATCTCAATTGATATTACACTATTATCTAATTTCATATTTCCTCTCCTTGTTTTATATTAAAAAAGTTGTATTTTATATATTCCTTATAAAGACCGTACGGTTTAGATGCCAATCTTTTTAGTAATAGCTCGTGTCAAGTCAGGCGAACAGTGAATAATAGGACCTACTACTTTTTCCTGATTTTTTCACTGATTTTCCTTAAACGCTTTTCCTTAGAACCCGCGAGAATACTGGATTTTCTCGCATCCGATAGTATATGTAAATATCAAAATCGGCAAACTAATGTTTTAAATTTTATAGACTTGACAAAAGTAAAATGTACTCGATATGTGTATTATGTTCACTGTTTTCTATTTGGATAAATCATCCATGGATAAACAAAGGTTATAGCATCAATCACAATAAGAAATCCAAAATATCCTTGTATAATTCCCATACCTTTATCATCATTACCAATCATCAACGTAAGTACTGGCAAAACCTGCAACAAATATGAAAATAAAATAGATATGTATAATAACTTTCCTTTTTTCAATCTATGTGTATTCAACACCATCGAAATAACATTGATAATAGGAATTATTACAAACGGTAAAACTATCACAAGTATTTCTGTCCAATCAGGCCAATCATACATATACGTCCCTAAATATAAATTCAAAAAAAATATAGTGATTGTCATTGATAACACAGGAATATAATTTCTATAATTTTTAAACATACACATTTCCCCTTTTGTTATTTCAACATCCTTTATAGGTGTGGATATCCAAAGCATCAACCACCAACACAACAAAGAATGTTTGAGCCAACTATATTAATTACCAAACCAACAATCAGAAAGAAAAGTGGTAAATAAAAATTCAATTTCTTTTTAGCAAAAATTCTTGCTACTATAAATGAAATAGAAAGAACAACAGCGATGAGTATCGGAATTAAAACATAAAATCCAAATCCCAAATGACTTTTAACCCAATAATTTATATTAGCTAAACAATAAATCAAATATAGTAATCCTACAATATATGGCGCTACAATTAAGATTTTCTTTTTCATTATACCCCACCTAATATTCCAACAATATGTGTAGCAAAATACTGTAACCAAAGACAAACACTAAACAATATACTTACAAAATTAAATACAATGTATTTACGACTTTTATGCTTAATGGAATATATAAACGCAAACACCCACAACCCAGGAATAACAGGAATCAACGAAATACAGTTAATAACCTTAGAAACATCTCTTATAATAAAAAAGAGTTGTTCGTTTTGCACATCAAAAGCATTTCCTGAGATTCTAAGAAGAAGCATAATTGAGCTCCAAAGAATCCACATTATAGAAGTATACCATATATATGTTTTTTGAACTTTCATATGTACAACCTCTCTTCCTTTTTCCACATTTTTCGACAAAGTTCGTGTCAAGTCAGGAGAACAGTGAATAATAGGACCTACTATTTTTTCCTTAATTTTTCACTGCATTTTTTGAACAAAATTCTTTAGAACCCGCGAGAATACTGGATTTTCTCGCTCCCGATAGTATATGTAAATATTATAAATCGGCAAACTAATCTTTTAAATTGTATAACTTGACACAAGTAAATGTAACTGAATCAAGTGTGTATTCATTCTATTTTAACATCTGGCAAATCACAAGGAGTTTCGCCTTTATTCCAATTATCTATAGCATTTATAACCATCATTTCTGCCCATGTTGACTTTTTGCACTTATTGCATCTAACAACATAATCAGAAACAAAATCCAATAGAACTTCACCAGTTCCTCCACAACTACATTTTCTTGTTAACAATCTATCTAATCCATAAACATAATTATATGACCAATGGTTTTCTCGAGAAAGCCCTCCTATTTCATCTGGACTATCGTGTGGGATTATTTTTAATTCAAAATCACTAAATGTTAATATATAACACCCATTTTCTTCTTTTACATCAACAAGTTGTTCACCAACAAACAATGTGCTTTCATAATCAATCCAAACTTCTTTATCTTCGCTTTCCTCATCGATTATATGTATACACGGTTCTATATACTCCCCATTAAGAACAATATTCTCTATGTTAGGCACAACTTTTACTCCATCATATCCGATACAAATGAAATATGTTTTTGTTTTCAGTATAATTCTATATCCTTTTGTCAGGTGCAAAGACATATCGTGATAACAATCAAAAAACCAATTTACGTTATCATTTTCATATTCCGGCATACATTCATATACCTCTTGAATTATTTCATCACAAAACACTATGCAATTACTCCTTTCACAAAATTCGACAAAGTTCGTGTCAAGACTGGAGAACAGTGAATAATAGGACCTACTATTTTCAACCCTATTTTTCAACTAATTTTTCCTCAAACACTTTCCTTTAGAACCCGCAGGAATACTGGATTTTCCTGCCCGATATGTAAATATTTATTATCGGCAAACTATTTTATTAAATTGTGAAATGTGTTGAATTTAATAATCATAATGTCCAAACTCACCTATTATATCGTAGAACTCGAAATGACGAGCAAAGTCTAAATACAGTTCCTCTCCATTTTCCAACTCTGCAACACCTAAATATCCATTACCTTTGGTAAAGTATAACTCATCCGAAAATGTTGGGTGTTGTATTCTGTTCAACAACTCCGCATCCGCATATACAAACTCTGCATTTTTCATTTGTTCTTTATAATCAATTTCATTGGAAACAGAAACAGTTTCATATAATCTGACTTTGTTGATTTTCTCCATATACTTTTTGTCATTTACGGCAGACCAGATACACTTTTCTTCTTTTTTATTTATAAGTTGTATTGACTCTATGTTTTTAAAATCATCTTCAATTACAAAAGAATAACCGCCATTCCTATTATCAAAACCAAATAGCAGATTTTGCTTTATTCCCAAATAAAGAACATTGTCTTTTATTTCGTATGTATATCCAATATATGATGTTGCACTGCTTGATGTATTGCCGGCTATATGCACTGTTTCATCAGTAACATAAACTGTTTCAACGCATAGTACTTTTGGACTTTCACACATATCAAATCCAAAAAGTTTCCAACCGTGCCTTGCTGACAAAAAAATCACTAATTGCAAAATTAACAGAATTGATAAAACAATTGCAACTATCTTAAATATTTTCTTCATTGTCAATACTCCTTTCACAAAATTCGACAAAGTTCGTGTCAAGTCAGGAGAACAGTGAATAATAGGACCTACTAACTTTTCCTTAATTTTTCACTGATTTTTTCTTGAACAAAACCCATTAGAACCCGCGAGAATACTTGATTTTCTCGCATCCGACAGTATATGTAAATATCAAAATCGGCAAACTAATATTTTAAATTGTATGGACTTGACACAATCCTATTCATGTTTATTTAGACTTAAATTCGCTTTTGCATGTTCTTGTTATAAGATTAATACTTACGTTTAGAATGCCATCACAAGGCTTATCAGGACTACTCTGAGAAAAATCAGAAGAGCGATATACTCTTTCATAGTTTATAACCGAGCCCCAATCAGAAAGCGTTATATTTTCAATAGGCGGATTATTTCCATTCATTTTTTCTAAAACAGGTGAACCATCTCCAAGAGGATATATGCTTCCGTCATTTGCAATAAGCACAAGATAATGCCGTGCTCTCAAAGCATCCGGATTAAGTTTGTTCTTTAAATATACAACTATACCATATTCATTATCAACAACCGTACCGATATGTTCTGTACCGGTTTTTATAAGACTCGAAATTAATTCTTCTTTCGATTGGGCTATTTTCTTATATTGTGCTGAGCGGTTTTGTTCTTCCCATTCACGAATTTTATAAAGTCTTAAAAATGTTGCAATTGCCTGCTCTTTGGTATAAGAATCCTGTGGAGCAAATTGCGTATCTGATATTCCTTTCATTACATCATAAGAAACACAAAATTCAACTCCTCTTAATGCCCATTCCGATATTTTATCACTGTCATCAAACACAACTTGTTTCATCGAATTTTGATTGGTACTGTATAAACAATATGTACGCTGAAGCATTGTAGCTGCCTGTTCTCTCGTAATTCGTGAAGTAGGATCAAACATATTATTTCCGATACCATTTATAATCCCCATGCGTGCAGCTAACATTACATATTCATTGTCAGAATCATCAAATTTATTTCTCGGTGCGGAATACTTTTCAGATTGGCTCTCCAACTGTTCAAAGGAAAGGGAAAGATTTGTCATTACAAAACTTACTGTTAAATATGCAAATTCTTCTCTTGTAATGTTTTGAGTATAATTGTTTTGAAGTTCCACAGGTACAAAACCGATATTTATAGCTTCATCAATTTCAGGTTTCGCCCAAGCAGAAATCACATCTTTGCCCATTGTATCAAGTGGCTCATAATGTGTTTCAATCGTTACTCCTGTTTCCAGATTTGTTTTATAATAATAAGTTCCCGCCTCGTGCAAAACAACATAATTACCATTTTGCATATTTCCTGCAGAACGTTCATTAAACGAAACATTAAAGGTAATATATTTACCATTCTCGGAAATCTTTATGTTATTATGTTCAGGGTATGTCCAAGGTGTTTCCATTGACACCCCTATTGAGAGGTTTATCTCTTCTCCGTCTTTACGAATAAGTTTTAAGAAAGGTCCTGTAGCATGTGGAGCACCTATAACTTGCAAATACAAAACTGTACCATAATCGGTATCATATACATTATAAACCTTGTGCGTATTAGATTCCGTGTATTTTGATATGTTAACCAAGTATGTATTTTGTTCTTTATCAATTTCTACAAAATTGTATCCGTTTTCGACAGCAAACTTTTCGATATTACTCCCACTTTTACCCTGTAATGTTACATTTAATTTTTCGGTAAACACTCTCGGATTCACACTTTTATCTCTTGGTTCACAATTATAAAAATTATATTTGAACTCATTTGTTATATTTTTTACATCTCCGTAAAAAACGACATTTTTAAGATTTGGACAGTCCGCTACAATCAATGGCAGTTTTTCGTATTCACCATATATTTCAATCGTTTCTAAATTTCCACAATATTCAACCGCTGGCATATAAGATGTTCCACCAATTATTTTACACGATTCAGGAATCGTAATTTTTTTAAGTGTAGAGCAATGTGATATAGCATAAGCTGATATTTCTTCAATCCCATCCCCAAAATCAATTTCCTCTACTGCTACATTATTAAAAGTCATAGATGTTACTTTTTTTATTTTGTTGTCACCAATACTGGCAGGCACGATAAGTTTTTTATAAATCTTTCCATCGCTAATACCCGAAAAAATAATTGCTTCATTTTCAGCATCATATTTGAAAATTTCATCATATACATAATCATTTTGTGAGGCAAAAGCATTCAAGGGAACAATCAACCATATCAGCAAGCAACTCAGCACTAAGCAAAATAGTTTTTTCATTTTTAAATTTTTTCTCATTTTCATTACTCCTTTCAACATTCTTCCCCATCATTCGACACAATTCGACTTTTGTCAAGTCAGGAGCAAAAAATATTCTACCTTATATTTTTTATCAGTTCATCAACCTCGGCACCCGTAGGTATTGATTTGCTCGCACCTTTTCTGCTAACAGTAATTGAAGATGCTGCTGTTGCATATTTAACGGCAGTTTCAATACCTTCTTTCATTTTCATACAAAATGCTCCAATAAATGTATCTCCCGCAGCTGTTGTATCCACAACTTCAGCTTTATATGCTTTTTGATATTTTATATAATTCCCCTCTGTGTACACCGATCCTTCTGCACCTAATGTTAAAACAACTGTGCTTATTCCATAATCTTTTAAGATATTCATGCATTTTTTACGGTTTTCATCTGTGTCAGGACATACTTTGGTAACAAATTCCGCCTCAGTTTCGTTTAGTATAAAAACATCTGTATTCTTAAGTAATTCCGTTGGCAACTCAGCAATCGGTGCCGGGTTTAATATTACCTTGACCCCTGCCTTATGCGCTATATTCGCCGCATATGTAACTGTTTCAATTGGAATTTCAAGTTGCATAATAACAGCATCCGCAGCTAAAATAACATCTTTATTTCTATCTATAATTTCTTTAGATACCAGATCATTTGCTCCGGCATCAAGAATAATACTATTATCACCATTACATACTGTTATTACCGCAACTCCGGTATTGATATCGGTTCGAGCGATACATTTTGTGTCAATTCTGTTATCTTCAAGATTTTTGATTGAAATATAACCATTTTCATCATTACCTGCCGCACCAATAAAAGTGATATTTCCACCAAGCTTTGCTGCGGCAACCGCTTGATTTACACCTTTGCCTCCGCAGTTGATCGCAAATCCATTTCCGGATATAGTTTCTCCGATTTTAGGTATTCGATTTGTATTAATTACAAGATCTGTATTGATACTTCCAATTACAACTATATTCATAATATTTGTTTCCTCTCCTTTCACTTATTATTTCGACACCCTTCATATGCTCGTGTTATATTAGAGACAAAATTTTTTACGGCTTCCCCTTGAGGGGAAGCTGTCACGAAGTGACTGATGAGGTGTTAATTTCATTCAGTATATCTTCGCAAACATTTTCAAATCTCTGATTAATATCTAAATTTGAATATCTTAATACTTTAATTCCTAAATTGTTTAGAAACTTATCCCTTTTTGCATCATTCTCTATACCATTATCTTCATAATGTTGTGAACCGTCAAGTTCTATAACAATTTTAGATGTTGCAATATAAAAATCCACAATATAAATCCCAATCACCTTTTGTCTGTTTACAGTTACAGGTAAGCTTTTCAAAAAATCATACCAAAGATGTCGTTCTTCTTTCGTCATATTTTTTCTTAATGCTTTTGCATTACCTGTTAATTTTGAATTATTCGTTGTATTCATTTCCACCTCATCCGAGTTGCTTCGCAACCCACCTTCCCCTCAAGGGGAAGGCTTTCACATTTCGACAACATTCGACATATTTGTCCATATATAAGAGACAGACGGTTTAGATGCAAAACTTTTTCACCTCAGTTCATGTTAAGTTAGAATCAAAATCCGAACTATGCTTTTTGTTTACTGTATCAGTCAACTAAAAGATTTTTTAGATTTGTATCGGAAAGAAAAACAGCACCATAAGACAAGGTAAGATGAAATAGCGAAGTGTTCCATTTTGCATCCTTTCCCCAACCTTCAAACGTGGTTGTTGCATCCTCTTTAAGCATTCTGAGCCAGGCACCTTCATCAAGCATGAGCGTTTTGATTTTGTTCTCCATTCCATATCGAACAAAACCCATCAACACAGGAAATGCACAGAAAAAAGACACTGCACTTATTTTTCTTTCAAGAAACATATTGGTAATATTTTCAACACATTTATCATCCGGACAAAGACCAAATGCAAAAGGAAAGCTATTTCCCACTATACTGATATGATTTGTATCTACACCATCTTTAAAGAGATGCTTCTCTCTGTCATAAAATGCACCGACAAAAGCCTCTATTAAAGCTTGCGTGTCACGGTATGGGCATAAATCCAATTCCATTGCAATTCTGTTGGCAGTTTTTACCGCTTCAATATAATAAGCATTGATTGAAACATGCGCCTGCTCACACACCTTACCTTCCTGTATGTCCACATCATAGCCGTCCTGATAATTCCGAGGCCATTCAACTACACACCATTTATCAAGGTTACATAAAAGACCGGATTTTTCATAATCTTTGCGGTAGCATTCAAGAAGATTTTTGACCTTTGGATAGTTGGCCTTAAGATATTCCATATCACCTGTAAGCTTATAATGCCACCATATAAGAGATATAAGAATCAACGGATATTCTGCTATTTCTTGCATAAAAGAGCAATCAAGACAAGTCACAAGTCCGTCAGTTATAAAACTCGATGCAAATCCGTCATCAATAAGTTTTCTAACCATACTGTCATCTTTAGTTAAGATCATATTAGTGAGAGCCGTATAACAGCCATCTCCCACATAAAATCCTTTTTCGCGTTCCATACAGTCCTGAATAATCTCTTGCACGCCATACTCCTGAGTATGAACACACAAATCCCACACCTCGAAAAGCTTTTTATTAACCGCAAACTCTTTTTTCATTTCGGCTTTTAATTCAAACGGATAATGCCTTGCTACCATATACAATTCATTTATATTGCATCCTTCCGGCAGAATAAATTCCGCATAGCGAAATGATTTATAGTCAAACTGCTCAAGTATACTTTCGCCATCTCGGAGAATCCATGTTTCTTCATATTTACAATTGGCACGAAGTTCAAACCTTACATTCCCTTCTTCAGTCAGTTCCTGCCCACATCTTATCGTGACAACACTGTCCTTTTTCCCGTTTACGGACATATAAAGATAACCAACATAATTTGACCCAAAATCTATTTTTACAACATTACCGTTTTTTTCTTCAGATATCGGTAAAATTTTTTCAAATACCAGCATATTGGTTTTCTGCTGTGTCAAAATATGGTCTGAACACTCATGCGGTTTTGCATTTCCCCATAATGAGTCGTCAAATTCAGGTCTTTCAAAACCAACTTCCGGTGAATTTGAATTATATTCTTCAAGAAACTGAGTTTGATATCCCGCAATTCCGGTTTCTGTATACCCTGAATGAGGCTTTGTTTTAAAGGTTTCATCACTTGAAATCACAACTCTGTTGTCTGCGATTAAATCAAGTATCAATCCATGACGGTTATCACCACTCTGCCACACGCGGTTTATCAATCCTTGATAAAAAGTATGTACAGCGATAGTGTTTTCGCCTTCTACAAGAAAAGAAGTTACATCTATAACATTATAATTATATTGAAAATGATACGATGGGGCAGGTCCTTGTCCAACAAACTGACCATTTATATAAAGCTTATAATAATCATCAGCTGAAATATACATTTTTGCATTTTCTATAGAGTTTGAAATGACAAAGTTTTTCCTGAACAAGATATGTCTGTTCCTGTGTTCATTACATGGCAAATCAACCGGTTCAAGCTGTTTGTGAAAAACATTTCTTGGTTTAAGTCTGTAAAACTCACTGTCGGTTATCCATTTTCCCGTAAATATATGCATATCAATTATCCTCCAAATCCAAAGTTGTGCCATTGAGTGATATAGCAGTAAACTTGTAATATATTCAAGTTTACTTCCAAAAATGCTTTTCCTCTACCGGGGCAACCTATTATACTTTTTCCATTGCAGCATTCCTTTTCAACAATATTCGACATCTCTTATAGGCCAGCATCAAGTTAGAACCAAAAATTTATCTAATGTCTTCCTCATGAAGAAATACACCATTTGCCACAAGCTTTTCTTGGAGTTCTTGGATATTTATATTAGAAAAATTATCTGTCATTGATGCCGCATTTCCCGCAGCCTGACCGGTCACTGCGCAGCATGGTATAACCTCCATAATGTCCCTCATTGTTTCATTTACCGAGGCACAACGACCGGCACACATAAGATTTTTAATGTATGTTATTTTATCTTTTCAAAATCAGTAAACAATTTAGATGCCAATCAATTTTATGAATTGGCTTCGCCATGATTTCCCGCTATGCTTCATGAACTGAATTGCCTTTTAATGTGCGTTAGCACAATGTATGCACATTTAGATGCAATTCATGAAATCTTTGAAATCATTATAACACAAAATGAAACCAATTTCAACAAACATACATACTAAAATCTAAGCAAAATCACAAATCACACATATTAATTCATAACAAAATTATTTAACTGCATTTCAACAAAAACAAATACCGCAGAAACATTTTCAGCATCTGCGGTATTTAATCAGGTTATTACGCCTTATTCAATTTTAAATTAAAGCTGGGGACCTGCACTAACGAGAGCTTTACCTGCTTCGTTGCCTGTGTATTTATCGAAGTTTTTAACAAAACGAGCAGCGAGGTCTTTTGCTTTAGCTTCCCATTCTTCAGCATTTGCGTAGGTGTCGCGGGGGTCTAAGATACCTGTGTCAACACCGGGGAGTTCTGTGGGAACTGCGAAGTTGAAGTAGGGAATTGTTTTGGTATCTGCTTTAAGGATAGAGCCATCAAGAATAGCATCGATGATACCGCGTGTATCTTTAATGGAGATACGTTTGCCGGTACCGTTCCAACCTGTGTTAACAAGGTATGCTTTTGCTCCGCTCTTTTCCATTTTCTTAACGAGTTCTTCAGCATATTTTGTGGGGTGGAGTTCCAAAAATGCCTGACCGAAGCATGCTGAGAATGTGGGTGTGGGTTCAGTGATACCGCGTTCTGTACCGGCAAGTTTTGAGGTGAAGCCGGAGAGGAAGTAGTACTGAGCCTGTTCGGGAGTGAGAACAGAAACCGGAGGAAGAACGCCGAAAGCATCAGCAGAAAGGAAGATTACATTCTTCGCATCAGGAGCTGCAGATACGGGGCGAACGATTTTTTCGATGTGATCAATCGGGTAAGATACACGTGTGTTTTCTGTAACAGAACCGTCTGTGAAATCACAAACTCCGTTTTCATCTACTGTAACGTTTTCTAAAAGTGCATTACGTTTGATTGCATTATATATGTCGGGTTCGGATTCTTTATCGAGGTCAATAACCTTTGCATAGCATCCGCCTTCAAAGTTGAATACACCCTTATCATCCCAGCCGTGTTCGTCATCACCAATGAGGAGACGTTTGGGGTCTGTGGAGAGTGTTGTTTTACCTGTACCGGAAAGACCGAAGAAGAGAGCGGTGTTTTCGCCGTTCATATCGGTGTTGGCAGGGCAGTGCATTGAAGCCATAGCATTTAAGGGGAGGTAGTAGTTCATCATTGAGAACATACCTTTTTTCATTTCACCGCCGTACCATGTATTGAGGATAACCTGTTCACGTGAAGAAATGTTGAACACAACTGCTGTTTCGGAGTTGAGACCCAATTCTTTGTAGTTTTCAACTTTAGCTTTTGATGCATTGTAGCAAACAAAATCAGGTTCAAATTTTTCAAGTTCTTCAGCTGTGGGGTTGATGAACATGTTTTTAACGAAGTGAGCCTGCCAAGCAACTTCCATAATGAATCTTATGGACATACGTGAATCTTCGTTTGCACCGCAGAATACGTCAACAACGTAAAGTTTCTTGTCGGAAAGTTCTTTGATAGCAAGAGCTTTGAGTTCTGCCCATGTTTCTTCGGAGCAGGGATGGTTATCATTTTTAAATTCGTCGGAAGTCCACCAAACTGTGTCTTTGGAGTTTTCGTCCATAACAATAAATTTGTCTTTGGGTGAACGACCTGTGTAGATACCGGTCATAACATTAACTGCACCGAGTTCTGTTTCCTGACCTTTTTCGTAGCCTTCGAGTGCAGGATCGATTTCTGCAGCAAAGAGTTCTTCATAGGAAGGATTGTGAACAATCTCGGTTACACCGGTAATACCATATTTGCTTAAATCAAGATTTTTCATAGATTTAACCCCTTTTCTATAATTATTTTTTTATTAAAAACCTGCTTATAACAAGATTTTTCTTATAAAAACACCTTGTTACCTATTATATAGTATTGTATCATTTTATTTTAAAAATGTCAACTAAATTTTTACCGAATATACCAATATTTTACTCAAAAAAAAGTGCATTTTATATGAAAAGAAATTCACACAAAATGCACTTGGTTTTCAATTATAATCTTTCTTTGAGTTTATCTGCAAGATCTTCATATCCGGGTTTTCCAAGAAGAGCAAACATATTCTTTTTATATGCTTCAACTCCGGGCTGGTTAAACGGATTAATGCCGAGAATATAACCACTTATAGCACACGCTTTTTCAAAGAAATATACAAGGTTTCCAAAATAATACGGAGTAAGCTCAGGTATATTAATAACAATATTGGGAACCATACCATCGGTATGGGCAAGAAGAGTTCCCTGGAAAGCTTTATGATTCACATCATCAACAGTCATTCCCGAAAGGAAGTTGAGACCGTCTATGTTTTCTTCATCGAACGGGAAGTCAAGGTTTTTCTTGGGCTTTTCAACATTCAGAACTGTTTCGAAAAGGTTTCTTGAACCATCCTGAATAAACTGACCCATAGAATGAAGGTCGGTAGAAAAACTAACAGATGCCGGGAAAAGGCCTCTGTTATCTTTTCCTTCACTCTCGCCGAAAAGCTGTTTCCACCATTCGGAGAAATAAATAAGACAAGGCTCATAGTTTACCATTATTTCAATCGATTTGCCTTTTCTTGCAAGAATATTGCGGATTGCGGCATACTGATAGCATATGTTCGTTTTGTATGGTGCACTGTATGCCTCACGTGCATCTGCGGCACCTTTCATGATTTCATCAATATCAATTCCTGCAACAGCAATGGGAAGAAGACCAACAGCTGTAAACACAGAGAAACGTCCGCCGACATCATCGGGGATAACAAAAGTTTCATAACCTTCTTTATCGGCAAAGCTTTTAAGAGCACCTTTTTCCTTATCGGTTGTTGCGAAAATTCTTTCTTTTGCACCTTCTTCTCCGTATTTTTCAATGAGAAGCGAACGAAGAATTCTGAAAGCAAGAGCAGGTTCGGTTGTTGTTCCGGATTTCGAAATAATATTCACACTGAAATCCGTGTCTTTAACAAGTTCAATAACATCAGCAAGATATGATGAGCTGATTGAATTACCGGCATAAATAATCTTCGGGGTTTTGGTGTTGGGTGACATATTATAGAAAGAATCGGTGAGCATTTCAATTGCCGCTCTTGCACCAAGATATGATCCGCCTATTCCCACAACAACGAGAACATCAGAATTACTCTTGATTTTTTCGGCAGCTTTTTTAATACGATCAAACTCTTCTTTATCATAATCGAGCGGCAAATCCACCCAGCCGAGAAAAGCATTTCCCGCACCGGTACGGCTATTAAGTTGCTGCTCAGCCATATTAATTGTTGCACGCATATTTTCCATTTCTTCATTGGAAATAAAAGCATTGATTTTTGATACATCTAAACTAATCATAGTTGCATATCCTCCATTTGCAAATACGTTTGAAGTTAATTAAATTAATAAAAAACTTTTTATGATATTTTACCACAAATAATTCCATTTTTCAATATACATTTTATACAATTGTATCTTTAATATATACTCCGTATTTTATAACTGAGTATAACATATATTTTTTCATCTTTATATAATTTTATTAGCCTGATGACATTGGTATGACATCCCCAATGGATCTGTTCACAACACATTTCTCCTAAAAAAAGCAAAGAAACCCGATACAACATGATTGCACCAAAGATTTCTTTGCCATTAAATCACATATTTTCAACTTTTTTGTCGCGAAGCATAAGGTCTACCACTGCCTGGCGTGGGTCTTTGCCGTTATAGAGAACATTATACGCCTCCGAAACAATCGGCATTTCAACTCCATGTTTTTTGGAAAGCTCATATGCAGCACGACAGTTGACAATTCCCTCAACAACCATATGGACACTTTCTATAGCTTCGTCTACCGTTTTACCTTCGCCGATTAATATTCCGGCTCTTCTGTTTCTTGAATGCATACTTGTGCAGGTGACAATCAAGTCCCCTATTCCACTGAGTCCCCAGAATGTTTCGGGCTGTGCACCCATTTTAATTCCAAGGCGGGCAATTTCTCTGATACCACGGGTCATAAGAGCGGCTTTCGTGTTATCACCAAAGCCGATACCGTCGGTGATACCGGCACACAGAGCAATGATATTTTTGAGCGCACCACCAAGCTCGACTCCAAGAACATCGGTTCCTGTGTAGACTCTGAAATTTTCACTCATAAATGTGCTCTGAATCAGTTCTGCATATTCTATATCTTTGCATGCTGCGATGTTGGTTGTGGGAACACCTTTCGCAACCTCTTCAGCGTGGGACGGACCTGACATAACGGCAACGTGCGCCTGAGGTATTTCTTCTTCCACAACTTCTGAAAGAGTTTTGAGAGTTGACCCCTCAAGACCTTTAGAAAGAATAACAACAACGCATCCCTCATCCACAAACTTGCTCATAGAGTGAGCTGTTGAGCGGATTGCACCGGATGGAGTAACGAGAATTATCATTTCTTTATCTTTAACGCAGGAAATATCGGATGTGAATTCCGTATTCTCGCTGAATTTAACACCGGGAAGATATTCTTTATTTTCAAGGTCTTTTTTTAATCTTTCAGATTCAGCTTTTTCCCACGACCAGAGAGTAACTTTATTGCCAAGACCGGAGAGATGAACACACACAGCGCTTCCCCAGCTTCCGGAACCTACAATCGCAATATTTTTAGACATCAGACACCCTCCTCAGGCTTTACTTTTAATAAATTTTGATTCCGTTCCCTTAAAGAGACGGACAATGTTGCTTCTGTGTTTTACGAGTGCAATAACTGCAATTATCACCGATGATACAAGAAAAGGAATATTCCCCGTGTGGAACCACAAAACAAGAAGCGGATAAACAACACAACACACACATGAAGCAAGGGAAATATAGTTGAAGCATATTACCATTGCCGCAAACACAGCCAAAAGAACTCCGCCTATTGCACTGTCGAGCATAAAGATAACCGCAATAGATGTCATTATTCCCTTTCCTCCGCGGAAGGCAAAAAACACAGGAAAAACGTGACCGAGAACAACCGCCACCGATGCAACATAGATTGCATATCCGTTTTCAACACCGAAAACATTCATTTCAATAACATACGACAAAAGCATTGCAGCAATGCCCTTAAGGGCATCTCCGAGAACAACAAACACAGCCGCTTTTTTTCCAAGCACTCTGAATGTGTTGGTTGCACCTGCATTTCCACTCCCTTTCAGGCGAATATCGCCCTCACCATAGAATTTTGAAACAATTATGGAGGTGTTGATGCTTCCGAGAACATAACTTAAAATAAAAGCTACTATAGCAGATATCAGCATAATTAATCTTCCTTTCCTCTTTCGCGGATAATGAATTTAATGGGAGTTCCTTCCAGACCAAAGGTTTCTCTTATCTGATTTTCGATGTATCGTATATACGAAAAATGTGCAAGTTCTTTATCGTTCACGAAAAGAACAAACGTGGGTGGCTTTGTTGTTGCCTGGGTAATATACATAATCTTAAGTCTGCGACCTTTATCTGACGGTGGCTGTACCTTTGTTATGGCTTCGTTGAGTACATCATTTAAAACGCCCGTTGAAATACGCATTGCATGCTGTTCATTGACGTATTTAATAAGTTCAAATATTTTATTGAGCCTTGAACCGGTTTTGGCAGACACGAAAGCAACCGGAGCATACATCATATATGAGAGGCCGTTTCGCACATTATTACGGTAATTATCCATTGTGTTGGTTTCTTTTTCAACAAGATCCCATTTATTAACAACTATTATGCTGGCTTTTCCCTCGTTGTGAGCATATCCGGCAATTTTTGTATCCTGTTCGGTAACGCCTTCTTCTGCATCAATAAGCATAAGAACAACATCGCATCTATCGATTGCAGAAAGAGAGCGGACAACGCTGTAGCGTTCAATTGCCTCATCAATTTTACCGCGTTTGCGCATTCCGGCGGTATCTATAAACACATATTTCTGACCGTCTTTTTCATACGGAGTGTCTATTGCATCACGTGTTGTGCCGGCAATGTTACTCACTATAACACGTTCTTCACCGAGAATTTTATTTATCAGAGATGATTTCCCAACATTTGGCTTACCTATAACAGCTACCTTTATTGCATCTTCGTCATATTCCTCTTCGTCTGTGAAATCCACGTAGCTGAAAAGTTTATCAAGCAAATCACCTGTTCCGAGACCATGGGTGGATGAAATTGCAATCGGGTCATCAAGACCGAGGTTGTAGAATTCATAAAATTCCATTGGCATATCACCGATATTATCCACTTTATTGCATGCCAGAACAATAGGTTTTCCCGAACGGGTCAGCATTGCCGCAATATCCTTATCGGCAGAGGTAAGACCTGATTTAACATCAACCATAAAAACAATCGCATCTGCAACATCAATGGCAATTCCCGCCTGACGTCTCATCTGTTCAAGAATAATATCATCATTCTGAGGCTCGATACCGCCTGTATCGATCAGAATAAATTTATGGTTGAGCCATTCGCCTTCTGCATATATTCTGTCTCGTGTTACACCGGGAGTATCTTCCACAATGGATATACGCTCCCCTATTAATTTATTAAAAAGTGTTGATTTGCCGACATTCGGTCTGCCGACAATCGCAAAAGTTGGTTTTTTCACTTTGCTCACTCTCCTTCCGATATTTTCCTTATTTACTATTATATCATATATTTTATCAAATTAAAAGAGTTTTTAAAAATCCGTATCCGCTATCGGGAGTTTTCAGCACTTTTACTCCAAGCTCACGCTGAATATCTTCAAGAGATGTGTCGTCAAGGAAGATATCGCAATCATCTTTAAACATACTTTCAGACAGCATAATTGAATCCGTTTTGAGCTTTCCTTTAAGCTGATTTATAATATCAGACCCGCACAGAAGTCCGGTTACAGTGATTTTATCGCCAAAAAAATCATTTTTCACCTTAACTATATCAACCTCAAGCGAAGGTATTTTTTCTTTTACTTTTTCAATGCATTCACACATAAAATCATATGCAATATATGATGTCACTATTGTTTTGGGTTTAGGCGGATTTTTTATTTCTTCAATGCACGCAAGTTCTTCGCCGAGTTCTTCTCTCAGAGAAGCAACAAGACCTACGCCGTTTTCAATCTGCGGAAAATCCTCGTAATGTTCATAATTCGGTATGGTTTTTTTTGCCTGAATATAGAATTCATCTGCAAGATAAACAAGAGATGTACCGATTTTTTCTTTAAACTCTTCCTGATAAGGGCGGACGAAATCAATTACTTCTTTTGAAGCATCCATATCGAAGCCTTCAAGATGAGGAAGATTTTCTCTGAATTTCGAAATTCCCACAGGAACTATGGAAATGCTCACAACAGACGGATAAAGCTCGCTTAAATCAAGCATAGTTCTTTTCAGGTACTCACCATCGTTAATTCCCTTACACAGCACAATCTGTGCATTCATTATTATTCCGCTTCCGGCAAACTTTTTCATCACGTCAAGAACATTTGCCGCATTGGGGTTTTTAAGCATCTCAACTCTTTTTTGCGGGTCCGTTACGTGAACGGACACATTGATTGGTGAAACTCTCATTTTGCAGAGCCTTTCAATATCATTATCATCAAGATTGGTAAGAGTTACGTAATTACCCTGCAAAAACGAAAGACGAACATCATCATCTTTAAAGAGCATTGTTTTTCTGACATTCGGCGGAAGCTGATCCATAAAACAGAAAACGCATTTATTTTTACACAGCATTGGCTTTGAAATCAACGCATTTTCAAATTCAACACCGAGATTCTCATAGCAATCATTATATATTTCAATTTCTTCTTCATCACCGTTATTCTTTTTAACAGTTATGGTGTAGTAATCGTCACTTGTAAGAAATTTAAAATCAAGAATATCATAAAACTCATTACCGTTAATAAGAGTTATGACATCTCCGCTTTCAAGTCCGGCATCTTCTGCAATTGAACAAGGCAAAACTGTTTTGATTTTAGCATGCTCACTCAACTTAAGCACCTCTTTTCAGTTTGTTATAAAATCATAAAGTTCCTCGGGTGTTCTGACAATACAAACATGAGGATGAGCTTTAAGTTCCTCTTTACTGCCGTAGCCGTAGAGAACCCCCAAAGCATCAATGCCAAATTGCGCCGCACCGTCAAGGTCATATTTACGGTCACCAACCATAAGGATATCTGACGTATCGGAAAGATTGAGTTTTTCGAGAATATACTGCAAAACTTTTTCTTTGGTATCGCGCGATTTATCCATTGTTGCGCCCGTAATAAAATAAAAATATTTATCGAGTTCAAAATGACGCATAATTTCTGTTGCAAATCTTTCAGGCTTTGATGTTGCCAAAACAAGCTTATAGCCCGCATTGCAAAGCTTTTCCAGAACAGACGGAACACCTTCATAAACACGATTTTCTTCTATATAATGATTAACATATCTCTCACGATATTTATCCACGGCTTTTAAGGCTTCATCAGGACTAAACCCAAACATTGATTCAAACGATGTACGAAGCGGAGGGCCGAGAACAGGGCGCAGTGAGTTGATATCATCCACTTTTATGCCATAGCTTTCAAGAGCATATTTAAAGGAATTTGCAACACTCAGAAAAGAATCGGTAATAGTTCCGTCAAGGTCAAAAAACAAATATTCATATTTTTTCATAAATTTATACTGCCCTTTCGAAAAATAACCTGCCTAAAGCAAGGCAGGTTATTTGTTTGTAATTATTCAGCTTTTAAAACCTCTTTGTTATCGTAAGTACCGCAAGCTTTACAAATTCTGTGAGGTAATTTGTATTCGCCGCATTTCGGGCACTTAACCATACCGGGTAAAGCAAGTTTCCAGTTTGCTCTTCTCTTATCTCTTCTTGCTTTTGAAACTTTTCTCTTAGGTACTGCCATTATTTCCACCTCCAAATATTACTTAGTCATCATTTTAAAAAATCTTTCAATACAGCAAGTCTGGGATCGATATTATCCGATTCACACGAACATGATTCTTCATTGAGATTACATCCGCAGACCGGGCAAAGACCCATACATTCCTCACTGCAAAGACAGGTTATCGGCAATGCACAGCAGAGTGCCTGCTCGATTATTTCCTTTAAATCGATTTCATTGGAGTTTAAAATGATGACATCATCATTTTCATTTTCCAATTCAGCTTTAGAAAAAACCTCGTTTACTTCAAAGTCAAGCTTTTGCACAACTTCTTTAATACAGCGCGCACATTCGCCGATATACTCAGCATGAGCATCAAGCTCAAGATAAAGCTTACCGCCGATGTTTTTAACACTACCCGCAAAAGAAACGGGCGAAGCAAAAACAACATCCTGACCGTTAAACTCAAGTTTACCAAAGGAAATCTCATCTGAAATATCCAATGATTTTCCGTCATTATTAATAATTTTGGAAACATCTAAAACCATAATTCACCTCGACATAACAAAGATATTATATATATTTACTTCACATTTGTCAAGTACTTTTTAAATTTTAATAGATTTTCACCATCACATTGATTCAATCAGGGTTATAATTGTTGAAATAACCTAAACAATTGACAGGCAGGATGCAATTATTCCCCGTCCGCTTCCCTGACCCCGATGCGAAAACATATAATCCGTGTTGCAACATGTGCATATATCTGAAATAATTATGTTGTTTTCTATAACTCCGCATTCTGCAAGTATTTGCTTATTTATGAGCGAAAGATTAATATAGAATTTTCCGTTTTTTCTGACAAGTGCTTCGCTTGGTGAAAATTCTTTTTCAAAATCCAAAAACAAATCCCCGGATACTTCATAACAATCAACACAAATGCACGGACCCACAGTGCATATCAAATCTGATGCACGCGTACCGAAGCGCTTATTCATTGCTTCTATTGTTTTTTCTGCAAGTCTGCCGTATGTTCCCTTCCATCCGCAGTGAGCATTTCCAATAACTTTATTGCGCACATCAATGAAACTCACGGGAACACAGTCGGCCGTGTGGATTGCAAGGCAGATTCCGGATTTATCGGTTATAAGAGAATCCACCTCATCATAATCTCTTTCTCTTAATACGCCTTTTCCGCAGTCATTTTCATCAACATATCTCACATTTGTGCTGTGAGTTTGCTTTGCAAGAACTATTTTATTCAAATCATAGTCTGCCGCTTTGCAGAACCTGCGGTAATTTTCAAGTACATTTTCAGGTAAATCCGCAGTCTGAGAGCCAAGATTCAAGCTTGCAAGCTCCCTTGATGTTGAAACACCGCCGTGTCTTGTTGAAACTGTATGATTAACAAAGTCTATCTTTCCGAGTGCTTTGAATTTCAGCATAACAAGCTCGCCGGATTTTATTATATCCATAACCTGTGATTTAATATCAATCACCTTCCAATTATTTTTTGTTTGCAATTTCTGCAGATACAGCATCAATATCCAAATTGGATTCGTGAGGAATCTTTTTCCATTCAACTTTGGAAAACATTGCAATCATAACACTTACAGAACCTATTATATCAAAAATCGGCCACATTATAAGATAAAATATTTTCTTCAAAAAATTAATTTTGATTATTCGTTTTCTTTCGGAGATAAGTACATATATTCCCAAAATAAGTTTTTTATAATATCCGCCGAAGATAGCCGCTAAAAGTGCAAGACCGGCATTTTTATATTCTGCAAAAACCGCCGCAGACAGAATGCATATTGCAATGCTTATGAAGAAATTAAGCCATCGGTGAAAAAGCCAGAAAACATTGCTTGGAAAAACAATCAGAAACATATCATACGACATAAATCTCATTTTGATACTCTGAAAAAATCTGCTCGACAGGATTTTATGTGATAGCGTTTCTTTTCCGTGTTTTCCGCCGTTTTTCTCATCATCATAACGGCTGTTTTCTCCTATGGGCATATTTTTCCAGAAAAAGATGTGTTTGAAAAGCTTAGGCCCCGATTCAACAAAAGCCTGAAGATGACCTTTTCCCCATCTGATTCGCTGACGAAATGCAACTTTAAGCGACACAGGCTGTTCATCATAGAACTCGGCCGCATCGCAATAGGAAATGCGGTAGCCATTAACAACGGCATCAGCCGCAAATGCACGGTCTTCCGTAAACGATACATAATGCCAGCCATCTTTTATGATTTCGCTTGCAAACATAAATCCCGTTCCCTGAATACGGGTTGCAAGATTAAACACAGACCTCGGACGGTGTTCGCAACGAACGGTTCTGAGCCAGTGAATGCCATAGCTTGCAGCAATCCAGTTATCGTTGAAGTTTTTGGTGTTACGATATGACGTAACAATTTTCTCGCCGCTGTCGAACGCTTCGTTCATTCTTGAAATATAATCCTTTTTCAAAAGATTATCGGCATCGAAAATAAAATATGCGTCAAAGCTTTCGATACCATAGTCTCTTTCGATGTTATCAACAAGATACTCCAGAGCATAACCTTTGGTACGCCTTTTTTCATCTTTTCTCTCATAACAAACCGCTCCGTGCTCCCGTGCAATACGGGCTGTGTTGTCGGTGCAGTTATCGGCAATAACAAAAACAGTTATCAAATCCGACGGATAATCCTGAGCATTTATGCTGTCGATAAGATTTCCGATAACACTTTTTTCATCTCGTGCAGGAATCATTATTGCATATTTATGAAGCTTTTTCGCTTTCGGAAATTTTCTTGTTGCAACAAGTCCCACCGCCGTGTATACAGACCAATACCAGTACATCGCAACAGAAACCGTTCCGAGAACCGCAAGAACTTTCAGGACGGTTTCGAGTATATCTATAGTCATATAATTATTCTCCTTTATTACTTTCAAGGAAAAGCTTCAGCTTCTCAAATGTCACATCACTTATGCAGTGTTCTATTTTGCAGCTGTCTTCATATGCAGTCTGCTCGTCAACGCCTATAGACATCAGAAATCCTGCAATGGCATTATGGCGGTCGTAGATTTTTTCGGCAACATCCATCCCTTTTTCCGTCAGAACTATGCTTCCGTCATCTTCAACCCAAACATAACCTTCCTCACGAAATTTTTTCATTGCAACCGAAACACTGGGCTTACTAAACCCCAGTTCGTTTGCAACGTCTATACTTCTGACAGAACCATTTTGCTTCGTGAGCATCAATATTGTTTCAAGATAATTCTCTGCTGATTCTTTTATTTTCATTGGTTATACCTCTTAATTTTATGTTATGACGTTAATAATACCACATATTCCGGCAAATGTCAAATTATCATTATATTATAAACAAAATACAACCGGACTTCTTGACTAAAACGAATAATTGTGATAAAATAGTCGAAAGAACTGTTTAAGGAGGTGTATGGGGACATCCCCAAACATTATGGAAAGCAGAATTTTAGTTGTTGATGATGAAAAACCTATTGTTGATATACTCAAAATAAATCTTGAAAAAAACGGCTACAAGGTTACAACCGCATACGACGGTGAAAGCGCAATCGAAAAAGCTATCAATGAAGAACCGGATCTTATTCTTCTTGATGTTATGCTTCCCAAAACAGACGGATTTACCGTATGCAAAACAATCAGGGAAAAATCGGCTGTTCCGATTATTATGCTTACCGCAAGAGAAGATGAGGTTGACAAGGTTTTGGGACTTGAACTCGGTGCAGACGACTATATGACCAAACCGTTCAGTTTAAGAGAGCTTATGGCACGTGTTAAAGCAAATCTCAGGCGCACTCAGATTGTTGGCAAAGCAGACGGAGACGGCGACATTCTCACCTTTGGCGACCTTGTTATTGATAATGAAAAATATGAGGTTCGCAAAAAAGATAAATGCATTTCTCTCACGTTCCGTGAGTTTGAGCTCCTGAAATTTCTTGCAACAAGAAAAGGAAAAATCTTCACAAGAGAACAGCTTCTCAACAAGGTATGGGATTATGAATTCTACGGCGACGTGCGCACGGTTGACGTTACTATTAGACGATTAAGGGAAAAAATCGAAGATAATCCGAGTCTCCCTGCATATATCATAACAAAACGCGGTGTCGGATATTACTTTGGGGAATAATTTATGTTTAAAAGTCTCAGTTTGAAAATCAGCGCAATGTTTGTGTTGTTTACTGTTTCTGTTATTATTTTAATTGGAACGTTTATGACCGATTCTACCGATGAATACTATCACAATGAATTCAAAACAATAAATTCCACGGTGTTTACGGAAGAATATATCCAGTCGCTTTGCTTTAACATCGGTACCGAACAGGATACAATGAAAATTTTCTCGAGTGTGAGTGCATATTCCGGTCAGCTTGGAATAGACACATTCCGAAACGTGTTTATCCTTGACGGCAAGACAGGCAAAGCAATTCCCGGATGCAACACAAATGCCGAAAAAGCGGAAAGTCTTGGTTTATCTTCAAATATAATAACGGCAATGAGCGGTTCACGCGGTGATGAAGTGATTTCAGAAAATGCATTTATGGATTATGCAATTCCTTTAAAAAGCGGCGATGAAGTAATTTACATTGTTTATGTTAACGACTCAAAAGAAGAAACAAGTGCGATTTTAAGAAATATATTTACAATCATTGTTCAGGCATTGCTTCTCGGAATTGCTCTTTCTCTCGTATTTGCAGTTCTTCTTTCAATAACCATCATTTCACCTATCAAGTCTCTTACTCAAAAGTCAAAAAACATTGCATCGGGTGATTTTGAAAATACTATTGAGGTTAAATCTCCCGATGAAATCGGTCAGCTCACGGACACATTCAACCACATGGCATCTGAACTGAAAGCCACACTCGGCGCTATCAGGGGCGAAAAAGAAAAGGTTGAAACAATAGTTAAATATATGACCGACGGAGTTATTGCATTCGACATTGCCGGAAATATTATTCACATTAACCCCGCCGCCCGTTCCATGCTTTCTCTTGATGAAAACGAAAACAAAACATTTGACGAGCTTTTCAGCGAACATGAAGTTAAAATAGGTCAGATACTCTATTTCAAACATTTTCAGGCTATAGAAAGAATATTTAACATAAACGGTAAAGAAATCAGTGCATATTTTGCTCCGTTTATGACAAACGACAAATCCGGCGGTATTGTTGTTGCTCTTCACGACATCACAGAACGCGAAAGACTTGAACGTTCCAGAAAAGAATTTGTTGCAAACGTTTCCCACGAGCTCAGAACTCCGCTAACAACGGTTAAAAGCTATAGCGAAACCCTATGCGATTCAATTGCCGACGATACATATGATAAAGATATGTTTGTGTCGTTTCTGAAGATAATAAACAACGAAACCGACAGAATGACAAGGCTTGTTAAGGATTTATTGCTTCTTTCAAGTCTTGACCACAGCATTAAAGATACTGCAAAAGAAGAAATTGATATAGAATTCCTTACGGGAAGTATTGTTGAAAAGCTTCAGCATGCCGCAAAAGAAAAATATCAGCAGCTTGTTTATGAACCTGTGAATAAATTACCTGTTTTCATTGGAAATGCTGACCGTATTGAACAGGTTATCACAAATATTATTACCAATGCACTAAAATATTCTGCAGAAAGAGGCAGAATCATTGTTACAACAATGTATATGTTTGATTCAATAAATATCAAGGTCAAAGACAACGGCATCGGAATTCCCGAAAAAGACCTTGAGCATATATTCGAAAGATTCTACCGTGTTGACAAAGCACGCTCGCGCGAAATGGGCGGAACCGGTTTGGGACTTGCAATAGCAAAAGAAATCATTGAAGCTCACGGCGGAAGTATTTCAATTAAAAGCCAACCGGGCATTGGAACCGAAGTATTAATAAAGCTTCCGTGTATCAAATCAGCATAATATATGTTAATATAATTTAAAGTTGCTGTAACATTATTGTAATAATACTGTAGTATAATAAAATCAAGAAAATATATGGAGGGATTATAATGAGCAAAATGAAGAGTCTGATGATAACAGTTATGCTTGTTTTCATTTTATCAACAATTCCGACGCTGACCGGATTTGCATCAGCAAACAGCCTTCCTGCATCATATTCGGGAACTGTTGATTATCTTATAGACATTAGAAATCCGGAAACGATTGTTTCTACCACCACTAACCGCAACTGCGTGATTTCAGCCGTGGCTGTGAAGGGAACCAAAATAACTCTGTATGCTTACAATTCGGCTACAGGTTCATATGAAGTTCTCAGAAATGCATACGGCCAGAAGCTCGAATCATATGTTGGAAGCAGCGGACTTTATGTGCAGCAGATTACTCTTAAGGACGGTCTGAACACTATTATGGTGGTTGCTCATTCATCAAGTGTCACCTATGAAGTTGTGAAGCTTGAAATTTCTCTCCTCAACCAAGGATATCTTGATAACGTTAACGGTAAATTCAAGTCTAACGGTATTGGTGTTAGAGATGTTTTCAATTAATTCTTTAATACCCGGCAGGTGACTTAATTAATGAAATATGAACGCTTTAAATCCATACTGCTGATTATACTTGTAATCAGCAGTATTGTATTAACAGGGAATAAATGGTTTAATGAAGAGTTATGGCCCGGAGGCTACAACTTTTTTTCGGGAATAAAATATTTGTTTGGCAATGAAGATACGGGTAATATTTCTTTTAATCCAAACGAACAAATTCTTAAACCGTCGAAAATAATCATAAATAACTCAGGAAATCACACATTGTTCACCAAATCATCCGACAAATATATGGAACTGTATGAAGAATTATACTCTATTCTCAATCTTGGCATTCTTTCGGATAAATTTGAGCAAAGTGATATTTCAGAGTGGAATTCCAATCTGAAAAGCAAATCATGCTATTTTGCATATCCGGTAACGTATGATTCGGGTTATTTTTCGTCGCAGCTTTCTGCGCAGTATTCCGGAGGTTTCAAAAAATTCAGAGAATTTCTTGTGCTCAGCGACATACGCATTCCGTCGGTTATGCATTTGTATATCAAAGAGGCACACAGTGAAAATATTCAGAAAACAAAAATCACGTTTGAAAGCAACGCAATAAGCTCTGCAATAGACAATTTTAAGAATTCCGACGGCGACATAAACTATTACTCATTTGAGCTTAATTTTGATTCGGACAGCAACAATGCCGTTGAACAGCCTATTGTTATTGACCCGGATGTACTTATAA
Organism: Clostridia bacterium; assembly: GCA_045536915.1. Taxonomy (GTDB): domain Bacteria; phylum Bacillota; class Clostridia; order UMGS1810; family UMGS1810; genus RGIG1828. The sequence continues at coordinate 4,589 of JAZSOL010000276.1, read as the reverse complement.
GCATTTCACCGAAATACCTTCCGGCTATTTTGGAAAACCGGCTTTTTTATAATATTTATGAAAACGATGCTCTTCACAACACAATACTTTCGCTGTTTGAATACAATACTTCAAATATCAGAAAATACATTGAAAGCGATAATTCAATTGTGTTTGTGGAAAACTATTCGACATTGAAAATGCATTCAAATGATCTGCTGGAATACAGGTCATTAAACAGCAACAACGGCATCAAGCTGAATACAGATTCATTATACGACTGCTTGAATTCGTGCATAACTTTTGTGAACAAAGTAACGGAATCGCTTAATCCGTCGGATGAAATGTATTTCGAAATTTCATCAGATATATACGACATCACTTCAATGTCATTCACAATGACTTTCGACTATTATTTGAACGATAATATGATTGTGGTGTCGGAAAATATGTTTTCAATACCTCATGCGGTTGTTGTTGAGGTCACAAACGGAATAATAACAAGCTATCGTCAGATATGCAAAACATTCACACATTCAGGCGAAAACATTCTGTGTTCATCTGCAATAGAAGCAATTGATAAAATACCTGCCGATGCTGATATGAATTCAAATATTTCAGACATCTTTCTGGCTTATTCATATAATATTGCGACTCATGTGTGGGATCCTGTTTGGTACATTGAGGATTCAGACGGAGAGTTATACACAATAGTGTCGGGAGGTTAAGTATGAGTTGGAACCACATAAAAACAGTGTTGATTTTTTTGTTTCTGATAATCAACATATATCTCATTTATTCTTCCGGCGGTATAACAAGCAGCAAATCCGTTACAGAGTTTGATGAAGAAACAATAGCTGAAACTGTTGAAATAACAAAAAACAACTTTGGTATTTACGTTGATAAAAATATAGTTCCGTTAAAGCTTGATAATCTCAATAATATTGATGCAACAAATATTATTTACACCGAAAAATTTGATAAGTCAGGTTACGATATCAAACACGAAAACGGTACGTTTTATGCAGATATCGAAACCAAAATCTATTCTTTCAATGAAAGTAATGCTTCGGATGAAGTAATCAGGTTTCTTAAAAACCTTGGCATTGACGAAAATTTATGTGAGTTGAATTTTTCAAAATCAGACGAGGGACTTGTGTGTGTTATAAACGAGAAATTTTCTCAGTACAGGGTATTCAACGGACGTATAACAATTATATTTAAAGCTTCCGAAATGCATGTGCGCGGAAGATGGTATATTCCCGAAACGAGCGAAACCAAGTCTAAAAACTCATCATTGAAAATGATATCTATTTCAGGTGTAATAATTGATGCCGCACAAAAAATGCAGTTGGAAAACACGGGCAAAAAAATAACTGATATCAAATACGGATATTACGTCAGCTATTACGACGAAAACAAAGCAAGCAAATCTGCATCGGCTATTCCATGTTATATGATTAAAACCGATTCGGATTATGAATATTATTATGATGCTATTAATGGTAAAAGTTTAAAACAGGAGGACTAAAAAATGGCAAAACAAAGATTCCCTATGGGTGGCATGGGTAATGCCAACAACATGATCAGACAGGCGCAGAAAATGCAGCAGGAAATGCTCAAAGCTCAGGAAGAAATTGAGCAGACAGATTTTGATGCAAGTTCAGGCGGCGGAGCCGTTACCGTTAAAATGAACGGTAAAAAAGAGCTTCTCGAAATTAATATCAAACCGGAAGCTTGCGACCCGGATGATGTTGAAATGCTTCAGGATTTGATTCTCACGGCAGTAAACGATGTTATCCAGAAAGTTGACGAAGCAAACAATGCAAAAATGAGCAAGCTCACAGGCGGAATTAATATTCCGGGACTTTTCTGATTTATATATCATAGTTATGCACCATTCTGACTCCGAATATTTTAATATAAGGCGAAAGAGTGTTAATTATTATTTTTAGGTATAATTTTAGCACTCGGCATATTTGTCGGGTGCTTTTATTTCCGGAAAGGAGTTAATATATGTATAATCCAAAATCCATGAATGCCGATGAATTCATTGATCACGGCGAAATTCTTGAAACTTTGAAATATGCAGATGAAAACAAAGAAAATTACGAGCTTATTGATTCACTTATTGAAAAGGCTGCATTAAAAAAAGGTCTGACGCACCGCGAGGCATCGGTGCTTCTTGCCTGCGAAGATAAAGAAAGAATTGAAAAAATATACAAACTTGCCGAACAAATAAAAAAAGACCTCTACGGCAACAGAATTGTTATGTTTGCACCGCTTTATCTTTCAAACTACTGCGTAAACGGATGTGTGTATTGTCCGTATCATATGAAAAACAAAACAATTCCAAGAAAGAAGCTTACTCAGGAAGAAGTTGTTAAAGAGGTTACCGCACTTCAGGATATGGGTCACAAAAGACTTGCAATTGAAGCCGGAGAGGACCCTGTAAACAATCCTCTTGAATATATTCTCGAATGTATAAAAACAATCTATTCTATTAAGCACAAAAATGGTGCAATAAGACGAGTGAACGTGAACATTGCCGCAACAACCGTTGAAAACTACAAAAAACTCAAAGATGCCGGAATAGGAACCTACATTCTTTTTCAGGAAACATATCATAAAGAAAGCTATCTTCAGCTCCACCCCACCGGCCCCAAACACGACTACAACTACCACACTGAAGCTATGGACAGAGCAATGCAAGGTGGAATTGACGACGTGGGACTTGGTGTACTTTTCGGCTTAGAGCTTTACCGCTACGAATTTGCAGGTCTTCTTATGCACGCTGAACATCTTGAAGCGGCATTCGGAGTTGGACCCCACACCATCAGTGTTCCAAGACTCAAAAGAGCTGATGACATTGACCCCGATCAGTTCGACAACGGCATAAGCGATGAGATTTTTGCTAAGCTTTGCGCACTTATAAGAATTTCAGTTCCCTACACGGGAATGATTATATCAACAAGAGAAAGCCAGGAAGTAAGAGAAAGGGTTATAAAATTAGGTGTGTCTCAGATAAGCGGTGCTTCCAGAACGTCTGTTGGCGGATATTCCGAAGAAGAAAGACCGCACGACACCGAACAGTTTGACGTTTCAGACCAGAGAACTCTCGACGAAGTTGTGAACTGGCTTATGAAATCCGGTTACATTCCATCTTTTTGCACAGCCTGCTACAGAGAAGGAAGAACAGGCGACAGATTTATGACACTTTGCAAGAACGGTCAGATTCAGAACTGCTGTCATCCAAATGCACTTATGACACTCAAAGAATATCTGATGGATTATGCATCAGAGCAAACAAGGGAAATCGGAGAAAAACTTATTGCCAAAGAAATTGAAAAAGTGCCTAATGAAAAGGTAAGGCAAATTGCAAAGGATAATTTGGAAAAAATTCAAAACGGAATAAGAGATTTCAGATTCTGATTGTTTTTACTCTGTTTTATGAAATTTAAGGTTACAAAAAGAGGCTGTAGCAAAATGATTTTTCCGGGACGTCCGGGAGGCCGTCCCCTACATATATTGTGTACACAGTATATATACACAGCAATTTGTAGGGTTCGGCGTCCTCGACGAACCGTTATTTTTCATTTTGATATAGCCTCTTTTTATTATTTTATATTACAGTATGGTAACAAATCTTTCGTAAGCCAAATCCCACAATTCTGTTTCACCCGGATTGTAGGTTTTAATATCAAACGAATCTCTGATAACGCTTCTTGCTTCCTTAATGTCTTTAATATCACCCGAAGCCATGAGCTGAACTGCCACATTACCCAGAGCCGTTGCCTCAATAGGACCTGCCGACAAAATCGTATTACATGAGTTTGCAGTCATCTGACAAAGGAGCGGGTCTTTGGTGCCGCCGCCTACTACGTGGATTCCGGTGAATTTCTTTCCTGTGATTTTTGAAAGATTTATAAACGAATGCTTATACTTAAGAGCAAGGCTTTCATAGATACAACGCACAATTTCACCGATTGTCTGAGGCACATACTGACCGGTTCTTTCGCAATATTCCTGAATTCTTTTCGGGATGTTGCCCGGTTTTCCGAATTCCGGATAGTCAGGGTCGATAAAGCACTGAAAACTCTTTGAAGCAAGAGCCTGCTTTTCGAGGTCGTTAAAACTTAGGTCGTGCCCCTGTTTTTTCCATGCACGGCGAGACTCCTGAATAAGCCACAACCCCATAATATTGGTTAAGTAACGTATTGTGTCACCATAGCCGCCTTCGTTGGTATATGAAGATTCAAGTCCTTCCTTGCAGATGAGAGGGTCTTTAAGTTCTGTACCAAAAAGTGACCATGTACCGCAGGAGATATACACAAAATCATCTTCTGTAGTAGGAACTGAAACAACTGCAGAAGCTGTATCGTGACCGCCTACTGCAACAACAGGCACACTGTCGCAGGAAAGCTCTTCGCAGATTTCGGAAGAAAGATTACCCAGAATTTCGCCTGTTGTTATGATGTCACAGAGAATATCTGTGGGAATGCCTAGCTCTGTCATAAGCTCTTTATCCCATGTGCGTTTTTCGGGATTTAAGAGCTGAGATGTTGAAGCAATTGTATATTCGCTCTTTTTCACACCTGTGAGAAAATAGT
>JAZSOL010000238.1:0-3748 GCA_045536915.1 Clostridia bacterium | reverse complement strand
TTGATGCGGATTCTGAGCTTGACATCATCGTAAACGGAGAAAAGGCCGGAAGCGTTTTGGCAAAAGATAAATTTTTTACATTAAAGATTATTCCCGGCACAAATACCGTAAGTCTGCAATATGCTGATACGCAGTCCGGCTTTGTTGAGATAAACGGAACAGAATATTCTGAATCGGTAAGTTCAAGTGTAGATTTTGAATCGGGCGGCGGATTTGACGGTTTTTCAAATGCGAGTGCCGGAGATGCTCTTGTATATCTTGCAAATATAGATGCCCAAAGAGGAAAGAGTCTTTATGCCAAAGCCACATCAGGTGACGGGGCATTCGTGGTGGCAAATGCCGACTCATCGGCAAAGGGACTTGTAAAATACGAATATGAAGCATATTTTAAAAGCTTTAATGAAATGAAGCTCAATTCGGCAAAATGCTCGTTTGCAGACGGAAGCGAAGACTGGAGAACCCCGTTTATATTACAGTATAACGGAAAAATTCTGGACGAATCAAATAAAACCGTTGCCGTACTCGAAACAGATAAATGGTATAAGCTGACGGTTATCTATAACATACACAACACCTCCTACAGTCTTATGATTAATGACGAGATGATTGTTTATGAAGAACCGTTTGTAAAGCAAAACAAAATATCACACATTCAGTATTTTACTCTGAATATCAATCCGCTTTCCTCGTATGCATATGAGCTTTATCTTGATAACTTCAAAATCAGCTCTATGACAAAGCCGTATTCGGTATCTGCGGAATACAGCACCTTTGACGGAATCAGTGCTTCCGGCTCAAAGGTACCGTTTAAAAACGGCAGGGCAGAGCTTGTATTCAGCGAGGATATGGCAGAAACGGATGTTAAATCTGCAGTCGGATTATATGATCCGGACGGCAATGAAATGGAATTTGAAGCAGAATTTGACTCTGAATCAATGACATATTTCATCACTTTGCCGGAGCTTAAACCAAAAAGCAATTATAAAATAGTGGTTGATTCTTCGCTTCGTTCGGTAAGCGGAGGTAAGAATGACGGAAATAACGAATTTGAATTTACAACCAAAAAAGATGGATTTTATATTGACGATATAAAGCGGACATACAATGGTGCAGATATATTCATCCAAAATGACACTCAGGCTTTAAAAGAAGCAAAACTTTTTGTGGGTGTGTATGAAAGCAATATTTTAAAATCGTGTACTGTCAGAAATGTTGCACTATCCGGCGACACCGGAGATGAAATTTCCGTTTTGGTACCGGGCAATATACAAAACGGCAAAATCTGTGCATATCTGCTTGACGATTTTTCGCACATAAATGTTATAGATGCGTTTGAATAAAGTTAAATCCGTAGTTTTGCATTTTCAGCAAAATTATGCACTAATTTCAAAATCAATTAAATTGATTTATATATTCTATTAAGGAAAGGTGAGATTTTTATGAAAAAAGGTTTATCTCTCATCGTGGTTATGACACTTTTAGCTTCTATGCTCTGCATTGGCACATTTACCGCAAATGCCGCAGAAACCGTGCTTTTTTCGGGATTGCCGGACACGGGAATCCGAAAAGCTGAAAACGGTGTAACGCTTGAATTTGTTGGCATAGGTGACGGTGCATCGCCGCAAAACACCGCCGGCAAGGTGAGCATATCCAACAGCGGTGACGCAAGCAACTGGACTCGTCTTTATCTTTATTATCCGATGAGTTCCGAAACACACAACGGATATCTGACCCGTGAAGTTACTTTCACTACACCTTCTTCTGCTCTCAGTCAGGTTCAGATAGGTGCCTACAGAAATTCCGACAATGCGTGGAAATACAACCCTGTGGTTCAGAGTTATATTCCTGCCGGCAAGAAGGTTGTTTTGACTCAGGTATATAATATTGATACCGGTAAATACAATATTTATGTTGACGGTATTGACACCGGAGTAAGCGGTACGGCTAATCATTATGCTGAAGCCGAAAAATGTATGTTTGTTGATTTCCGTGTCGGTTCCGGAGCCGGGGTAGTTGTTGTTGAGGATGTAAAGGTGATTCTCAGTGATGTAGCACCCGTTGTTCCGTTTGGTGTAAGAGGCACAGTATACACAGGTTCCAAAATAAACGAAAAGCAAAATACCGTTCAGCTTACGGCTCTTAACTGGAATCCGGCAGACGGAACATCTTCTGTTGCTCAGGTAGGCGATACTATTCAGATAAAAAGCTCCGCCGGCGGATGGGGAAGAGTATATCTCAATCCTCCCACACACACAACCACAACCTCCGGTTATCTCAGATGGGAATTTGATGTTATAACCTCCGCAAGCAAGCCGACGAGATTTGGTATTGCTACCGATGGTGTGGGAACATGGAACACCAAGATGTTTTTTGCAAATGAATTATCCAACAGTACTAACCACAAAATCGGATACATATATGATGTTGTGGCAAAATCATGGTGGATTACGGTTGACGGTGTGCTTGTAAGTAGCGGCACAATGTCGGCAGATGATTATGTGCGGCAGCTTTTCGTGGAATATCAGGGAAGCAATGCGGATGACGTATTTACCGTAAACAATGTAAGCCTTGAATATCTCACCGAAAAACCCGCAATTGTGCTTTTGCCTGAAATTCCGGCAAATGGTGCAACCAAGAACGTAAACGGTGTGCATTTTGAACTCGGAAAGCTCGGCGACGGCGTTAATGCATATGCTAACGGCAAAATCACAATGACCAACTCCGGCACCACCGACGGTGCAAACTGGACACGTATCTATATGAACTATCCGGCATCTCCCTCAACTTCAACTGACTATGTTTTAAGAGAGATGGCATTTACCACTCCGGCTTCTTCAATGACTCAGGTAATGGTGGGTGCAAAATCGGGTGCTGCATGGCTCTATTCTCCGAGAATTCAGTCGGAGCTTAAGCCAAATACTACCTATGTATTCAGCCATGTATATAAAATTTCAACCGGTGAATACAAAATATATTTAAACGGTATGGAAAAATTCAGCGGAACAAGCAGTAATGCGGCACTTGCCGAAGATTTGTTCTTCATAGAATTCCGTATAGGAAGCGGAGAAGTGGTTATATCTGACGCTAAAGTGAGCATTAGTGGTTCTGAGCCTGTTATTCCGTTTGCGCTCAGAGGCACAATATACAACGGTTCTAAAATAAACGAAAAACAGAATGAGCTTCAGCTCACAGCTCTTAACTGGAATCCGACAGGTGCAATATCGTCTGTTGCTCAGGTGGGAGATACAATTCAGATAAAAAGCTCAGGCGGCGGATGGGGAAGAATATATCTTGATCCCCCTGCACACAATCAGCTTACATCAGGCTTCCTCAAATGGGAATTTGATGTGGATACCGCGAGCAGCATACCTGCCAAGCTGACTCTTGCTACCGATGGTATAAATACATGGAATACCAAAACATTTGTAGAAAGCTCACTTTCGGCAAACACAAATCACAAAATTGCATACATTTATGATGTTGCATCCGGTGAATGGTGGATAACAGTAGACGGTGTAATTGTAAAGAGTGATATATTTACCGGCGGAGATTATGTAGGCAGACTTTTCATCGAATGTCAGGGAAGCAATGCGGATGACGTGTTTACCGTAAATAATGTAAATCTCCAATATGTAACCGAAAGACCTGCAATGATTCTTATGAATTCAATTCCTGAAAACGGAGCAACCAAAAATGTAAACGGAGTTCATTTTGAACTTGGTAAGCTCGGTGACGGTGCCAACACCTA
>JAZSOL010000170.1:0-3703 GCA_045536915.1 Clostridia bacterium | reverse complement strand
GATGCAAAACTTGCTGATGCATTCAAAGCATGGATTGCAGGCAAAGACAACACTGCTGATTCTATTGCTGCAACCGAAGCTATTAAGGCTGCTTTAGAAGGCGCAGATAATAATGATCCTATCATCAAAAAGATTGCCGACAGAACAGACTTCCTCGTTAAGAAGTCACAGTGGGTATTCGGTGGTGACGGTTGGGCATATGATATCGGTTACGGCGGTCTTGACCACGTTATCGCTTCCGGCGAAGATATCAACATCTTCGTTGTTGATACCGAAGTTTACTCCAACACAGGCGGACAGGCATCAAAAGCTACACCTACAGCTGCTGTTGCTAAATTTGCTGCTTCCGGTATGAAAACCAAGAAGAAAGACCTCGGTATGATTGCTACAACATATGGTTATGTATATGTTGCTCAGATTGCTCTCGGTGCAAATATGCAGCAGGCTCTCACAGCAATTAAAGAAGCTGAAGCTTATCCCGGTCCTTCACTTATCATTGCATATGCTCCCTGTATCAACCACGGTATCAAGACCAAGGGTGGTATGGCAAACTCAATTGCTGAAGAAAAGAAAGCAGTTGAAACAGGCTACTGGCATCTCTGGAGATACATTCCTGATTATAAAGAAGAAGGAAAGAATCCGTTTGTTCTTGATTCCAAAGAGCCTACAGGTGCTATCAGAGACTTTATGATGAATGAAAACAGATATCTCATGCTCCAGAAAGCATATCCCGATATCGCAGGTCAGCTCTTCGATAAAGCTGAAAAAGACTTAATCGAAAGATATGAAGTTTATAAGAGAATGGCTGATAAATAAGTTTTGACATTTGTTATGTAATGCTTTGGCGGGAGAAAAATCCCGCCAAAGCATTAATTTTTACCAACGATTAAAAATAATTTACCGGCATATCATATATAGAGAAGTTAATTCGGGGGATTATTATGAACAGAAAACATTTTGACGATAAAAGAAAAACGAATACGAAAAAAACAGTTATATGGATAATCATTGCACTTATTCTCATAGCGGCAACAGCCGTTTTTGGATTTTTTGCAGTGAAAGCATCAACTGATAAGATATATGACGGTGTGTATGTGGGTTCGGTTAATCTTAGCGGACTCACCGAAGACGAAGCTCTTTTGGAAATTGCAAATGAGTACACATCAGATGATACAACATTCAGATTCAGATGTGAAGGTGTGAATTTTGAAATATACAGTTCGCAAATAGAACTTGATTTGGATTTTGAGGCTACAGCAGAAAAAGCGGCTGAATACGGAAAAGACGGAAATGTTTTTCAGAGAATAATTAAAATGATTAAGCTTTCCAAAAATCCTGAGAAGATTAATCTTGTTCTTGATTGCAATACGGATGTGCTCAAATATCAGATAAACGAAAAAATGTCGGATAAGGTTGCTGATGTTCAGCCATACACTGTTAATCTTGGCGAAAACTGTCTGAAAATCACAAACGGTACGCCCGGCATAGGCGTGGATATAGAAAAGGTTCTCTCGCTTATGGCTGAATCGCTCACGTTTGGAAAATTTGATGAAATTATAGAAATTACTCTTGAAAGTATTGAACCTGAAAAAATAAATCCGGAAAAATTCTATGAAGAATACAACCGCGAACCTAAGGATGCAGAGTGCGTGGAAGAAAACGGAACTTTGAATATAATCCCGGAGATTGTTGGAATAAAGCTCGATAAGAATCGTACCATTTCTATTCTGAAAGAAAATCTTGATAACGAAAACGAGTTTGAAATACCGGCTGTAATAACATATCCCGAAATCACTGCAGCTAAGCTTGAAGAAGAATATACCGACACGTTAATCGGAACATATTCCACAGATTATTCATCAAGCAGTGCCAACCGAAAAGAGAATATACGTCTTGCATCAACGAAAATCCATAATCTTATTCTCAATCCGGGAGAAGTGTTTTCATTTAATGAAATAGTGGGGCCAAGAACGGAGGCAGCAGGATATAAGATTGCTCATGTGTATAGCGGCAACAAGGTGGTAGACGGTCTTGGCGGCGGCATATGTCAGGTTTCTTCAACGTTGTATAATGCAGTTGTTTTTGCAGACCTTGAAATAGTGTATCGCACCAACCACAGCATTCCTGTTTCGTATGTTCCGCTTGGCCGTGATGCAACAGTATCCTACGGAACCATTGATTTTAAGTTTAAAAACAATAAGCAGACTCCGGTGAAATTTGAAGTGATTGCCGATGGAAGCAGACTTACGGTTAATGTGTACGGAAGAAAAAAATATAAAAAAGACATTACAATAGAAACAAAGATTCTGGAAAGTGTGCCGTTTTCAACAACTGAAATTAAAGACGATACCATGTTTGAAGATGAACGGAAGGTTGAGGAAGCCGGCGCAAACGGTACACGTGTTGAAGCATATAAGATTGTGAGAGAAAACGGTGCGGTTGTGTCAAACACTCTGCTTTGCAAAAGTAACTACAGTCCGACGAGTGAAGTTGTAAGAGTGGGAACTAAAAAACGCGAGGAACTCATACCTCCTGCTATGGAAGATGAACCCGTTTCTCCTGAAACGCTTGCGCCGGATATTACTCAGAATCAGAGTGGGCCGACGGATGATGCAGAATCGTCTGCTGCAGTTGTTCCGGATGCTTTGGAGCTTCCGGCAGATGTTGGTGATGATGATTTTCAATAATATTATTTTCGGAGAACCATAAATGACAGTAATATTAATTTTAATAATGTTTGCAGTATTGTTTTTTTGTGTGCTGTATGTGATATATGATATAATATTTAAGAAAAAAGAACGCGGTGCAAACGGTATTGTAAGGAAATTTATTAAATACGAAAAATTCAGAGCATCAATAGAAGAAAATATCAGAAATATAAAGGCTGCAGAATGTGAAGAATTTGTGATTGAATCTTCAGACAATTATAAGCTGAGCGCAAAATTCTATAAAATCAAAGATGGTGCTCCTGTTGCAATATTCTTTCACGGTTACCGTAGCTATGTTGAATTCGACGGAAGCTATTTGTTTCATATTTTCCGGCGATTGGAATGTAATGTTTTGATGGTAAACCAGAGAGCACATGGGAGAAACGGTGCACGTTCAATAACATTCGGAATAAAAGAGAGCGATGATTGCGTTCGTTGGGTGAATTTTATTGCAAAAAAATTCGGAAAAGATACCCGTGTGATTCTCAGCGGAATGTCTATGGGTGCCACAACGGTAATGATGGCATCGGATGCTGATTACAGGGCGGATGTGAGAGGAATAATTGCAGATTGCGGATTTTATTCTCCGGCAGAAGCAATAAAACACTCCATACGTATGAGAGGATATCCTGTTGGCATTACGTATTTTATGGCAAGGCTTTCTGCTATTGTTTTTGCAGGTTTTGACCCGCAAAGCCGCACAACAGGTGATGCCCTTTCTCAAACATCAATTCCCGTGCTTATAATTCACGGAGATGAAGATAAGCTTGTGCCGTATGAGATGGGTGTTATGAATTATAATGCAACACGCTCGGACAAAAAACTTATCACGATTCACGGTGCCGGACACGCTGTGTGTGGAGGTGTTAATCCGGAGCTATACGAGAAAGAAATAAGCGAATTTGTAAACAAAGTGATTAATAAGCAGTAAACGAAACAAGAGGCTGTAGCAAAATGAAAAATAACGGTTCGTCGAGGACGCCGAAGTCGGAGGC
>JAZSOL010000109.1:0-3282 GCA_045536915.1 Clostridia bacterium | reverse complement strand
CCGGCACTTGCGGCAAAGCCATAGGGCAAAAATTCACTGTCACATGATACAATCTCGCCGAGCTTCTAACGTTTTTTGAATATTGAAGTCATTTTCCGGTAAAACTCTTCAACGTTTTTCGGCTTGCCTGAAGCCGCCATTTCTTCGGGAGTCATGCTTTCAAGGAAAAGATAAGGCATTTTATATTTTCTTTCAACCATTGCTTTTATGTTTTCAGCAGTCCATTCATCGTCACCGAGTTCTTTTAATTTTACGTGAACATCGTTATGATAGTTGGAAAGCCACTCGTGCATCTGAAAACCATAAAATTTACCATCTGTGATTTTCTGATATTCATCAAGCAGTGCCGTATCGTACCTGTAGTCATCAATATATATTCCACCCTGCAGGCGGTCTATATAAAACGGACATTTCATTTCCCTGACTATATTATAAAGACGGCTTCCTTTTCCGGCAAGGTTGTTAAACTTGTTTTTGTCGTCTATTATAATGCTCTGACAAAAACGAATTCCGTCATTTTTACCCACAAGACCGTTTTTTATCATACCGTCCCAGGTGTCCTGTGTATATCCATGGAAAAATACAAACATATTATCCTCCCGATTTATAACTGTTTTACTCTATGGTAAATGATGAATCTGCTTTGGGCGGGTTGAGAGAATCCGGAACAACAAACGCACGAACTTCCGTTACGGTTTCGTCTACGGTGATTTTTGCGGGGAATGCAGTTTCTATACCAACAGACGCGCTGAATTTTTCAAGTGTCACTCTTTCAAGCTTTTTGCCGCCGTCAGAATAGTATGCCAAAACAAGACATCCGTTTTGCGGTGCGGATGAAAGGTTATTAACTTTCACAGTTGCCGTTACAACGCCCTTATCATCAGGGCTTACGAATGCAACATCAGAAACTGTTACGCTTCCGTCAAGCACAACTATATCTTTGAACACTTCTCTGTTTCCGAGATTAAATCTTACATATCCGCCGGAAACCACTTCATCTGCGCTTTCATATTCAGTATAATCCGCTTTGAGATATTTTGCACTGTATCCGCCAAGTTCAAGTGCATTCATAAGATCTGCCACGGTTTTTCCGGATTTAACTCCGATTACGTGTTTGTTTACAATTACATCATCAGAATTTGATGTGATATTAACTTCCTGATTTTCAACCTGATTTACGGAAGCAAATTTCCATACACCGATATCATCCATGTATGAATCACAGGATTCACCGAGTTTGAGTGCACCGTAACCGTTATAGTTAATTCTGAGACGATTAAACTTTGTTACAGGACCTGTTGATGAAATAGCTACATTTTCAGCATAAGGAATACCATCAATATAGAGAGAAGCATAGTTAGTAGCACCGGATGTGATTACTATTCTGTAGTCATACCATCTGTTTGTTCTGTAGTTAGGAATTACACCACGGTCTTTAAGCCAGAATCTAACAGTACCGTCAGGTGATATTTTAAGGAATTCGTTGTTATTTGAAATGTTATCTGCATATACACCAAGCTGTGGTCCGCCGTTTCTGATCATTCCGTATGCAGCCTTAATTGAAAATACAACCGTGTCACCGGATTTCAAATCAAGATCTGTCAGTGCTTTTGTTTCAAAATATGAATCTTTGTTATCTTCTTTAATTTCGTTAACGTATACACGGTATGAATAATCTCCTGCATCTTTACCAAATGCACCGTCCACACCCTGATAGCTGTATCTCCAGCCGGAAATCTGAGTAAGACCAGATGAATATGCTGTGGGGAAATAACCTGTAAATGACTGACATTCCGACATATCGGCATAGAAGTATAAATCAGTTGAAAAAACCTTCCAGAAAATTTCTCTGCCGTTACCTGAAATTCTGATGTAACCATTTTCAATCAAATCACTGTCTGATGAATATGCACTGAAATCATCCTTTAAATATGTTGCTTCATATCCGCCGAATGAAAGCGTTGCTTTGAGGTCTGCAACTGTTTTACCTGTCTGAACGTTTACGGATGAACTGTTTATTCTGATATCTTCAGAAGATGATGTAGCTGAAATAATCTGTGAGGGAACATCCGATGAATATTTCCAAATGTTGATATCATCCATATAGATATCAGAAGATTCACCAACGGGAAGACCACCAATCTGCTGATAATAGAGTCTGAGTCTGTTAAACTTTGTAACAGCGCCTGTTGTGGATACAACAACATTTTCAGCATAAGGAACACCATCTATATAAAGTGAACCGTAGTTTGTTGCACCGGAGGTAATCACAAGTCTGATGTCATACCATTTGTTTGTGGAATATCCGGGGATTTTTCCTACTGCTTTCTGAATAAAATAAACTGTTCCGTCAGTTCCGAATTTGATAAATTCGTTGTTATTGGAAATATTATCCGCATAAACTGATAAGGTAGGTGAACTTTTTCTCAAAATTCCGTTTGCAATTTTAATACCGAAAACCAATGAATCTCCGGATGCAAGGCTGAGATTTGATACAGACGGAAAATCAAAGTATGATTCCCTCTGCTCTTTCATATCATTAACATACACACGATATGAATAATCATCTGCCGCTTTACCAAACGCTCCGCTTACACCTTTGTGATTATATCTCCAGCTTGTGACCTGAGTTATTCCGGCAGAATAATCAGTCGGAAAATATCCCGTAAATGACTCACACGCCGACATATCACAGCTGAAAATCAGATTGTCATCAGCAAATGACACTGTCGAAAAAAATGTTGTTACCATAAAAACGGCAACGAGTAATGAAACTAACCTTTTCTTAAAACTAAACATAATAACCCTCCATAATTAAAATTATATTTCCGGGCATCATCTGTAGATAATGCCGACAGGACTGTTTGTTTCTATCGTGCTGATAAGAATTTCATCAGCAAGTTCCTGCGAATTTTCATATGTTTGAAGTGAAGTGTAGCTAAATGCAGGATCTGTAATTTTCATTTGCTTTGAATCAAAAACCATAAAGGTTTTTGGCGTCTGACAAATATTTCTTCCAGAAGCATTTCCGAAATCATGAATTCCCTCTTCATCATAAACTGAAACAGTTGTAAACTTTGAGTTATTTGCGTACGCCTTGCCGTAAAAATAATGGACTGTTCTTTCTTCATCTCCGTTATTTATAACCTTTTTGGTTTTATACTCAAAATCTTTTGCGATTTTGGATATTACTCCATATGCATTAACATTATATCTTATAAAATCTCCCGGCATAACAGGATGCGGATCACCAGCCGATGCTTTGGGAATACTTTCGAGCAC
>JAZSOL010000306.1:0-2048 GCA_045536915.1 Clostridia bacterium | reverse complement strand
ATCGGAAACAAAAATAGTTGCTCTTGAAACAAAGTAAAAGGACCTTTGATAAAATACATCTTACCCCATATCAAAATTTTACACGGTGGAAACAAAGAAAAGGCGGAATCGAGAAATCGTAAAAAATCTCGGTTCCGCTTGTTTTGTTTTTACGGCAAAAATTCCGGCATAATTTTATATCGGTTAACGCCGTGATTTGTTGAACGGATTAAAATATCCTCGGGGATTGTTGCAAGGAGTTTCTTTGTAAATGTGCCGTAGCCAAGATATCCGTCAAGATTTATGTGCGAGATAACAACCCAGTCTGTGTCAGGCTGCCTGTTTGCAATATAATACTTGATTAAAGTCTCAACCCCCTCAATGCAATTCTCGGGAAGAATCTCGTAGAGCTTATGCAGAATTGTATCGGGAATATCAATTTCATCTATACGAAGCGGGCCAAGCTCAAGAGCATCGGATATAATTCCGTCAAACCGTATTATCCAACCGTTTATGGTATTAACATCGTAAATGGTTGTATGAAATTGCTTAATCTTTTCTCGCCAATCATTTTTGAATTTGTTTAAATATCCGTCCATTTTCTTGGTTGCAGCTTGACTGACTTTGTCAGGGTTCTTTTTTACATAAGCTACAATATTCGCTATATGCCTGTAAAGCCAGCCTTTGCCATTCTTATCAACAAGCTCGGGAAATTCATCATGCAACGCACGAAAATCGGTTATATATTGCCAATCCTCTAAAGGCTTGGCATTTTTATTATCCGGAACACTGCACCATGCACGGATTGCCCTTTCTGCACGTGCAATATCTGCAGTTCCTTCTTCGTCAAACATATATCCTCTTGCAATGATGGTAAGAACTCTTTCGAACCCTATTAAATCTTCAAACATTTCCAGAGTGAATCTTCCGAGATAACCATAATCCGTCTTGCTATGTGAATTGTATTCGGGGAAATTTATATAACTTAAAAATTCTTCTCTTTCGTTAATCATAAATCATCCCTCCTGACTTTCAATGCATTTTTGGTTACACAATCAATGAGCACATCCCACATAAAACCTCGTTTGCCAAGTGCAACGGCATACTTAACTGCATCCGCAGGCTTAATAATTTTTTCTAAAAGCTCACGGCATTTTTTTGCCACTGCCTCACGGTAACTGTCAGAGGCGAGTTTGTTTACATAGGCATCCGTCATAGCAATCATATTTTCGGTGTCACCATCTCTATACAGTTGTCTTGACGATTCCACGGAATTGGCTTCTCGTATGTCCAGAATTAAATCATTTAAAATTCTGTAACCGCTGAAAGTGAAATCGGACAGAATATCAAAATACTCTTCCAACTCCGGCAACCACTCATAAAGAAATGTTTCCCGGTCTTCTTTTATCATAAGATGCCAATTCTGCTCAATCATAGCCTCGTGAACTTTTTGCAAATGTTCATCGCTTATTTTAGAAAATTCTGCATATAAGACATCTGTGTCAAAATCTTCATCCTTACCCTGAGAGAACATAATTCTGTCAATATCCTTATACCGCTTTTTTGTCTGTATATCAGCACGGCTTACCCTTATTCTTCTTAACACCTCATCATATTCCGAAATTAAAGTGCTGACAGCATTTAAAATACCTGTATCAAGTTTTTCTTTCCAATCATCTGCTACGGCGAAATTGAAAAGTTTATTGTCCGGAATTGTCTCTGCTTTAATCTTAGGAATTCCCTCTTTGAGCATTTTTGCATAGTACGGAAGCTTTTCTACGTTGGAATCAACTTCGTCCCAATTGGTATTTTCAAAGAATTGCTTTAATTTTTCCTTTGCACCGGTTGCCCCTTTGTCGGCATTCTCAAGCAGTCTCTTATAGGTTAAAAAGATACTTCTTTGCCTTTTGGATTTTCCCAAGTATTCCGACAAATCAGGTTTAATTCCTGTTTTGGCAGAATCGATTTCAAGTCCCGTTAAAATAGCAAGTGTCTCAGCCTCTTCACGGCATTTCTGTCGTTCCTCACTGGTAGAGTTTTCGTTGTAAGCAATAACACTGCGGTCAAAT
>JAZSOL010000076.1:0-2645 GCA_045536915.1 Clostridia bacterium | reverse complement strand
ATCACCGACATATGCCCTTACAGCATCAACTCCCGACTTTCCACCATATGAAAAATCAGACCCAAAGGTATACAAAGCAAGATCACCAAGCTTTGTAAGCTGACCGATGTTTTTGTTGCAGGTCAGAACAAATCTGAAACCGCAGTTGTCTCCGGTTGTAAGACCTGTGGTTGAATGTTCTGCCTGATAAATCATATAGCGTTTATACCACTTGCCGCTCTCAAGAGAAACGTATTCCTTGGGATCGGTTACGGTGATTGTACCGCCTTTGGCACCGTTTTGGGTATATTGGAAAAATGCTTTAACCAGAGGTGTGCCGCTTTCATAATCAGCACTTACCCAATAGGAAGCAAGAATTATATCGCCTTCGCTAACCTGAACAGGCTGAATGCGGATACCGGTATCAGCAGTTGCAATACAGTCGTGCTGATAATAATTTGAAACCGGTGCAGAGCCATCGGAAACGGTTACCAGTTTAGAGTTTTCGGTGCTGAAGTTACCACCGCCATATGTACCCAGATTTTTTGTCATGTTGTCATACAGAATACTGTAGTTTTGGTCTCCGTCACCTGCAAATACTGATGCCGGAAGCATTGTAAAGAGCATTGCCGCTGTAAGAACAACACTTAAAAATTTCTTTATCATGATTTCACTCCTTCCAAAGGTTCATCAGTTGCCTGATACATCACATTTTCCGAGAGGAACAGCTCCATCAAGACTGTTCCATGCAAACACCTTTGCATAGTAGTCTTTGCCGTCTGCCGGAATAAGATTTGCAAGAGATACTGTTTTTTCTTCAAAGGGTTCAAGAGTAACATTTATCACATCCATGCCGGAGAGTTCAGCCGAAGCTTCATCGTAAACTGCAAATATCAAGTCGAATTCCATTACATCTGCAATGCCTGATTTCACAACCGCCTCACCTCTTACGGATGTACTGCCAAAGCTCACAACCTCTTCATTTGCTCTGAGTGATGTTGCATATTCACTCGGAAGAACCGTGATTATTCCCTTTTCTTCTATATAAGAAAGTGCAAGGTCGAGGTCTGCAATTTCAGCTTCGTCCCACATGGAGGCATGCCCCTGAATCACAATTACCTCATCAAAGGATGCCTTGTCGAGATTTGCCCTGAATGCTTCAAGATTCAGAACACCGGTTTTGTTCTGACCGGATTCTTTTGCCGCCTCAATATCCACACGGTTGTCAAAGTTGATTATTGCCCCGCTCTGATACACGCTGTAGTCTGCAGAGAGCATGGTGTTGGTTATTTCGGGGAAGTTTTCGTGAATCATCTGTGCTGTAACAAGAGTGCTGTTATTAAGAGGTGAGCCAAAGCTCGTAAGCTCAATGCCATGGGCTCTCATAAGCTCCATTGTGTTTTTGAAGCTTTCCAACTGCTGAGAATAGGTATTGGTAGAGTATTCTTCGCTTTCATGCTCATAGCCGTGATGCCAGATTTCTATGTCAGGATCATCGGACCATTCTTTAAGCTGAGCCCATTCTTCATCGGAGGCATTAAGCCATTTTTCACCGCTTACTCCGAGACCAACCTTCATGCCGTGTTTCTTTACCATTTCCACGGCAGGTCTGAATTTTTCAGAATCTGCCCAGTAATCGTCAAATTTAAGAATTGCTTTTTTGGATGAATCAAAGAATCTTCCGTCTGCTGAAATCTTTTCAAGCTCTTCAAGTGTGAATGCTACGGTGGTTGTGCTGCCGTCTGGCGCAATAAGCTCAAATTCACCGCTCTCCCCTGCTGCATCCGGATAAGAAACAAGCTTTGATGCCGTAAACATATTTACTCCTTCTGCAGTAAAGTCAGAAGCATCAAACGAGGTTTCTCCGTTGGCGGCATATGCTGTATAGGTTCCGTTGGAATTGATCCTCATGGGCTGAGATTTGTAAAAGAGCTTTGCATTTGTAGCGTCGAGATATCCGAGGGCTTCCTGCGCACTTATTGCACCCAGATTATAAAGCTCAACATCTGCAAAGATTATGCTCTGATTCACCTTCCCGATATACCAGTTTATCTGCATATCATAGCCATCAGATTCGGGAATTTCAAATACATGGGCGTATCTTCTCCATTCCGAAGGAACGCTTATTGCATTCGACACCACATTGCCGTCTGCATTATAATATCCGGCAAAACTTCCGTTTGCACCGCCAACACTCGCCTGAACCTCAGGACGCATCATTGCCGTTGTGCCTTCTTCGGTGCCGGTGTATTCACCGTATGCCCAATAGGTCACAAGGAGCTTGTCGCCGGGATTTGCCGTGTGCGAATAAACATTGGAAGAATTGAGTCTTGCTTTATAGTAGTTAATATCATTTTTAGCATTGTTGGTATTGGTATATCCGGTTGATGTGAATTTGTAGGCATCTGAAAGCTCTATGGGAGGCTCAGCCGGCAACGATGTCAGCTTTTCAACAGTACCTCTCTGTACATCACCTGTGCCTGCACCGGACAAAACCATAACCTTTCCCTTGTTCATGCTTTCGATACCGGTATTCATATAGTTTATAATATCGGTATTTTCCACATCCGGACTACATTTGTAGAGCTCAATGTCTGTAAGGTAGGTGGTCTGACCCTTATAGCCCACTCCCATACGGATTCTTGCACCGTTCTCTGCGGCACCGG
>JAZSOL010000321.1:0-3340 GCA_045536915.1 Clostridia bacterium | reverse complement strand
GAATTATTGTTTTGATTGGTAATTATGGGTATTCCACCCTTTGAATCAGCCACAACAGTTGTCATACGGCACGGAAATTTTGAATCCGTTTCCAGAATTACCACATCAAGCTTGGAAGTGAATTCTCCAAGTCCGTCGTCATCGCTGACTTTAAGTCCTGTTGCAGCCGACGGCACAATATACACGGATTTATTCTTTCCGGTAATTTTTGCACCTCCGTTATTGCTCAAAAGCTCATATTCGTTTTGTGCCGGTGTGTGGAAAAGTCTTTTTATATTATGGCTTCCGCTTCCGGTGAATACATCCGATATAACATACACATCGGGTTTGAGATAAACAACCGCCCTTCTCCATTCATAACCGGAAGCGGTTTTATCTGACGGATACACCACTTTTCCTTCGGCGTAATCATATTCATCGGAAAAATACGTTCCCGTTATCCCGGGAGCTGGACTTGTTATCCAGGCATTCTGCTTTGCACCATCATCTATAAGTGCAACATTGTGACCAATTGCACCCAAGCCGTAAACTGTTCTCTGCGGATGAGAGTAGCCAATATGCGCCGGTTCTGTTATAAGCCTTTCACCGCCGAATACTGCTTCTATGTTGAGATAGTCATAGTGGTTATGACCTTTTGCTATAGGATTTATGTCGAAAAATAAGCTGTTGCCATGCCCGAGGTTTGCCCAGTCATCTCTCATAACAATATACTGACTGTCGGGAAGGAGCGTATGGGAATTTGCAGGTTTAACCACCGGTAATGATTCGTAAACCTCAAACGTTTTATCGTCCATCATCCATATGAATTCTGCAGGCAATTCGTTAAGTCCGGAAACAAATTTCATATCACCTCTGTTAAACAGTGCCGCACCGAATGCAAGATATTTTTGCTGATTTACCTTTGAGGTATCTCCCGGTACGGGCATGTATGTGTCTGATAATGTGAGGCCCATAAACCATTCAAACATTTTTTCGAGTGGCTCTGAAACACTGGAATCTACTTCAAATCCGTTCATTTTTGAAAGAGCTATTATGTTAAAAAGATTTTGCCTTACACTCGAAAAATAATCGGGTGTTGGTTCAAGATATGTTCCGTCAGACATAGTTTTAGGCTCTTCGGTATGAAGTGCCACAAGGCTCATTGCACATTCATGCCATTTTAACGAATCTTTGAATTCAGGAAACAAAACAGCCGCCTGAACAAGCCCTTCGCATTCCTGGGTTTGCCAGTTACCACCAAAAAATCCATTTTCTTCCTGAGCCATAAGTATTTTTGCATGGTCATAGATAGAGCAGAGAAAATCCACATAAAGCTCTGCATCAAAGCTGTCACAGCATCTTACATACTGAAAAATCCGGCAAAAATTTTGCAGACGGATACCAATATCCAGAGTGTCGTTCCAGGGAAGTCCACATTCGCCCTGCCCACGGACTTGCGGCTCGTATGATGCCGGCTGATTCGCCTTTATCCATTTTGAAAGAATATCCGTAGCAAACCGGGCATACTTCTCGTTGCCTGTAATCCAGTATGATTGTGCCACGGGAATCAGCCATTCAAAACGGTTTATCATGGAGCCGTATGTGTAATAACCCGGAACGCAGATTCTGTAGTCCCACACATCGGAATTTTCAAAGTCCACATTAGAACCCCACATATAGGGTTTGTAGCCCATTATCCGCTCTGCTTCCGCCACAATGCTTTCGCTGTAGGCAATGTCCTTTCTGAGCCTTGAAATTTTTTCGGATTTGTTTTTTACATCATAAAAATATAACGGATTTTCCCTTGATTTGAAATGCTCTGTTATATCCTGCACAAAACGGCTTTTGTCGGATTCGGTTTCAAGAGAAACGGCTTGCGTACCAATAATATCTGAATTAAGAACCGAGGCAAGCACATAGAGTTTTTCGTTATCAACTGAATAATTAAAGTTTTCTTTCAATTCAGATGAAATATCATTTTCAAAAGGCATTGAATAGGCATCCGAAAGCGGAACCGGTAAAAGTGCATTTCTCCACACAAAGGCTTTTACTATGCTGTCGGGCGACTCGGGGATTTCGTATCCAAGTCCCGACACAGCTTTTATACTGCCTGCTTCAAGCTCTGAAACAGCCATATCTGAAAGATGCACCTTTTCAAGCGTTCCGCTTTTTGAGTATATTGCAAATATCAGAACCGAATCATTTTCATCATCTGTTTTTTTGCGTACTCTTATTTCATCAACCGTATCTCCGAAATCAACACCGTCGCTGTTTTCATATGGCTTGAAAATAAGCTTTGGCGAAAACATATCCGATTTTTCGCAAGAGTATATTTCTCCGCCGTTTTTTATTACAAATGAATATACACCGTCAGTTTGAGAATTCACATAATCGGTAACATCAAAAGTCACCGTGGAATCTGAGGTTATTTCTGTTTTGACAGCAGATGTTACACCGGATTCTTTGAGATTGGTGTATGAAGAAAGCTCATTCCACTTTGATTTGTATTCGTCGGAGATTCCGTAAATCTTAATTTTGCTGCCAATACTTTCAACGGGATTGAGTTCAAGCTCCGCTTTATATCCGTTGTAGAGCTTTTTCAAATCCGGTTCTTTTCTTATGAATTTCACATAATCTATCCACACACTTTTTCCGACATCACCGGCCTTTGCCCCCTCAACAAAATCAAGCCTTACACCGGTTATTATATCGTTATAATCAAGCAATGGATTTCCTGCTATATTGATACGATAGGTTTTATATTCCGTATCATCTGATGTTATGGGAATTGCTATTCTTCTTGCAAAAGCATAATTTGCATCATTTTTTCTCTTATAGTAAATTGCAGCCTGCGTTGCAGAGGTTTCATTTTTCATTCTGACCTCTGCACACACGAAATTGCCGCACATAATATTCTGATTTTCAAATCTGATACGAGGGTCGGAAGTACGTAAAGTGAATTTACCAAGCCCTGTTCCGGAAGAATTAACGCAGTTATCTCCTGCGTATTCAGTTACCGTTTCTTCAATATATTCATAGTCTTTTTTTGTGTGAAGCTTAACATAATCAACATAAACCTTTTTGCCGCTTTCGCTCTCTCCTGCGTGCTCCACAAAGTCAAATCTGATACCGTTTATTATATCCGAAGCAGTAAAAGCATTATGGTCTGACAAATCAAAATAATAGGTTTTATAGTCGGTATCGTGGGCGGTAATTTCAATTTCAACCTTACGTCCGCTTGAATATGTTGTATCTTCCACACGATTCAAAAAAATGATGGACGTTGTTGCCGCTGATGTATTTTTAATGCGAACCTCGCAAATACCAAGCTCAGGATAAGGAATATTGAGATTTTCAAATC
>JAZSOL010000006.1:0-1515 GCA_045536915.1 Clostridia bacterium | reverse complement strand
TCGGCAATACGAATATCAAAGCTCACAGAAAATTCTGATGAGGTGACATCTGTTTTATACCAGCTTAAAAGCGATAAAGCGCTTGCAGTATTCTTATCGGCTCTCACAAATGAATTGCCGTCTTCGGTTATTATTTCAATTGCACCGCCGGATAGATTGTCTGATTTCCATGTGGCATTATCAGAATTATCCGAAGGTAAGCCGGCATCAGTTATGGATGCACCTTCAGCATCATAGCTTCTGCCAAAAGTTGCCGGCACTGCGGTGAGGATGTACTCATCGCCTCCGGAAAAGACTACCGTAACCGGATTTTCAAGGTCATACACTTCTCCTTCGGGAGCTATGGTATAATCCTCGTTTGCAACAACAGCTATGCTTGCCGCATTAAGCTCTGAGAGCATAGTAGCAGATGCATCAAAATACACCGTCACGGTTTTGTCGGAGGGATTGATTATTCCTCCATACTCTTTTTCACCAAGAGTAACCGTGATGCTTTCAATGCTCAAGCCGTCCTGTGCAAATGCAGCACCTGATGAAAAGGTGCTCACAAATGCAAAAACCGTAAGCATAATGACACTTAAAAGTCGTTTGGGTTGTTTCATTGTGTTATCCTCCATTTATTTTAATTTGCTATTTTCCAATCGATGCATAATACGAAGCAAGAAACGCCTTCTGCCCTGCTCCGCATTTAGTTTGCGGAATTTCTTCTTCACTGTGAACAAATGTAACCGATATGTCATCCACTCCTATTTTAGCGGTTGCCCCGCTGTGAAGCTGGAAGCTCAGCTGTGAATACACAGAATCGGAAAAATCCTTCATTGTTATGTAGCCAACATATGCAGGCGGCAGGTTGGACGAGGTTTTAGTTGTGCCCACATATTCACCGTCCAGATACACCTCGGTGCAAAAACCTGTGTACAGGCCTTCTTCATCTACGCTGTAGCTGTTCAATCTTCTGAAAACAAAGGTCAGATTATACCATCTGTTGCTTTCAAGCAAGGGAGTGCATTCAAACTGCTTCAGCTCCTGACCGCGGGGACGATATGCAAGAGTAAAAAGTCCGTTTTGCTCATCTGCTCCGGTGAGCACTATTTCGTCTCCGCATCCGGATATGAATCCGGCAAACTGGCCGTAGTCTTCGGTGAATTCCTCCACACGGAATTTAAACGAAGTACGCAGCTTTGTTATGATGCCGGTTTTCTTGTTGTCACCGCTCCAGAGCACAAAGTTTCCGGAATCTGTGGTTTTTTCCAAACATATATAATCATTGTTATTTTCTTTTTTAATGCTTACCGTGCCGGAGTCGGAGCCATCGGCTTCAATAAACCATGCTCCGCCGCCTTTTTCTGTGCTTATCCATTTGGGTGTGCCGGCTCTGTAGCTTCCGCCCCATGCTTTTTGGGCTTCGTCGGATGTGTAAACCGTGGCTCCGGTTACATCATAAGAACGTGCAAGCTGTGATGCCTCACCTATAACTGAATACACGGTACTTTCTCCGCTTTCACCAAGCACCGA
>JAZSOL010000096.1:0-2699 GCA_045536915.1 Clostridia bacterium | reverse complement strand
TGGACACCTGAGCAGAGAAAAATGACAGAAGATGCTCTCTGGAGATATTTCCTTGATTATTCATATGATGTGTATCACCTCATGAAAACTCAGGATCACGGCTGGGCAACCACCGGAAATAACTGGAACCCAACCTGTAATGGCGGTGTGGCTTGCGTGGCATCAATCCTTTATGATACCAACCCTGCAAAATGCGGTGATCTTATTGAAAATGCTTTAAGGCTTATGGAAAGTGCCATGAAGGGCTTTTATCCTGCCGGTGCATGGATTGAGGGAACTCAGTACTGGGGTTCAACCGTCAGCGATATGTCGGATGCGGCAATAACCCTCAAAAATGTTTTCGGCACGGATTTTGGCATAACCCTTTCTCCTGCCTTTGATAAAACCGCCGAATATACAATGAACCTCTGCGGTCCCGGCGGTTCCAATAACTATAACGACAACGCCGGCGGCGTAAAATACAGTAATCCCTACACCTTCTATCTGTCGTCCAGATTTTCTAACCCCTCATGGGCAAGAATCAGACTCTATGATATGAAGGTAAACAAAACTGCAGGTTCTGTGGTAGACATCATCTACTATGTGGATTGTGATATGGAAAGTGCCTACACTTTCCCGCGTGATTCCTACCTTAAGGGTGACGAAGCTGTGAGCCTCAGAGCCGACTTTGAAGATAACTACGGTGCATTCATCTCCATGCATTCCGGCGGTAACTGGGATGCCGAATGGCATTCACACATCGATGCCGGCACCTTCGTTCTGGATATGCTTGGCGAAAGATTTGTGTATGACATGGGCTCACAGGACTATAACTCCGATGGTATGAATTCACACGACCTTCCCACAGGCAACAAGATAACCCGCTGGAGCTACTATCACCTTTCTCCCGAAGGTCATAACTGCCTTATCATAAACCCAAGCCTTGAAAACATTGGTCAGAACATATATTCAAAAGATAAAATAACTCACTACGAAACCAACGATAAAGGTGCCTATGCCATAACCGAGCTTTCTGATGCTTACGCAGGCTTTGCCGAAAGCGTAAGAAGGGGAATTAAGCTCGATGACGACAGACGAAGCGTTGTGGTGCGTGATGAAATTAAATTTTCCGAAAGCTCAAACGAGGTATGGTGGATAATGCACACAAGCGCCGCAACTGATGTTGAGGTTGTGGACGGCTCAACCCTTATTCTCACCAAAAACGGCAAGAAAGTAAAAATGATGCTTTCAACCGACGCGCAGTCGAATGAATGGGTAATTTCCGAGGCGGGTCCAAAGCATATTTTGAGAACAGCTCCCCCTCAGCAGTACACTCTCCTTAACTATCGCAAGGTAGCCGCAAAGCTTAAGGGCTCCGGAAGCATGAACATCACAATGAAGTTTATTCCTCTTGATGACCCTGCGGCAGAAAAGCCGGTGGACACCACCTCTCTTGATGACTGGAAGCTTCCCGAAGGTGAATTTGTGGCTCTGCCAAAGCCTTCCATGATAAAGGTTGGCGGCGAAAATGTGGAAGACTTTGACGTCAACACCAAGTTCTACAGCGTAAAAATCCCGTTTGGTGCAACCGAGGTGCCTGAAGTGAGCGCAGTATGCGATGAAAATTCATATGCCGAAATCGCTCAGGACACCTCCGACACCGAATCCGTTGCCACAATCAAGGTGATATCAAAGCTTGATCCAAGTGTGTATAATACCTACTATGTAGGCTATGAAATTGATATGGCTACCATTGAACAGTACCGCATTGAGCCTGCAGGCGTTGAGGTATCAGAAGAGCCACAGCCCGAAAATCACAAGGGCTTTGCCATAGATGGAAACCTCTCCACTCGTTGGTCGGCAGAAGGTGTGGGGCAGTGGATTACTCTTGACTACGGCAAGAGCGTGCCGATAGATTACATTGGCGCCGCATTTATGAACGGCACAGCCAGAGTTACCAAGTATAAACTCTATATTTCCAACGACAACGAAACCTGGGAGCTTATTTATGACGGCGGCTCGTCCGGCTTAACCAACGACATTGAGCTTTCGCCCTATATTGGTAAGTCAGCACGCTATATCAGGCTCGAAGGCTTTGGAAACTCGGTTAATATGTGGAACTCTGTAACGGAATTTGCGGCTTATAAATTTTGATTAACGTAGTGAATAGTGAATGGTATAATAGTGAATAGGAATCTTCCAATGCAGTATCTACGCATGTTTCAAGTCCTATTCACCATTCACTATTTCCTATTCACCACGTTGACAAATCAAAATTTGTTGAAAGGAAAATTAATATGAATATATCAAAAAAAATAATCAGCATCATAACACTGGCTGCTGTTTTAATAACCTTATTCGTACCTGTATCCTCATCTGCTTCCGGCGAAAACTTTATGCAGGTATACATCCTGAACGAAGATTTTGACAGCACCAATCCCAACTGGAACGGAACCTATCATGCCGATGAGGGCTACCTTGGCTTGCACGCCAACAGCTACGGCACATGGGCGAACTCATCCTGCTCCAGAAACTGGACTGTAGACAAAGCCGAAAAAGGCGAAATATATTTTGAATTTGACTATATGCTGAACAGCGGCACTAATTTAAAGGCAGATAATGCGGCAAGAATCGGAATGAGAGATTATAAATACGGTGATGCGGCAATAGACTTTTTCAGCATGACTCCTGCCGGACTTGTTCGCAAAATGACATACGGC
>JAZSOL010000271.1:0-4806 GCA_045536915.1 Clostridia bacterium | reverse complement strand
ATAATATTTTACTGTTTACAAGAGTTAAGACGCTGTTTCAAGAAAATTTATAACGCTTGTTTTCGGAATGATATATCTTTTTCCGACTCTGATTGTTTTTATCTTGCCGTCTTTGACAATGTCATAGGCGGCGTTTCTGCCGATATGGAGCATTTCCTGAAGTTCTTCGATGCTGACAACATCGGGGTAATCTTTAAACATATTGCTCATTGCATTCTCCTTTACGATGTTTTCTGATAATATGCGAAATCTGCTGCAACCGAAGATTCGATTGTTGCGGGTGCGTTGTAAAGCATAGTTATCAGATACGATTTTATACTTGTGATTTTGGTTGTTGTGTTTTCGATGTTTGATAGAACATAACAGATGTGTTCAGAATCGAGTTTGCAGAATCTCGATATCACAATTCCCCGTGGGAATTCTTCTTTGCCGATTCTGACCGTCGGATTGATGCCGTTTAGTACATCGGAAATAATCATCACGATTTCATCGAGCAGGTTTTTGTTGGCATCACAAACAATGCAATCATATTCTATCTGCTCTCTTATCTCATCTTCCGTCCTTCCGAATCCTATGATAGATTGATGATTATTACTGATTTCATTATTACTGTTATTATTTTTACTATGTTCGGGTTTTATAAACTCGGGAGTTCTGATTTCGTGAACTCGCGAATTATCGTTTTCCGTATTCGGGAATTCTTGTTTTATGTATTCGGAAAATCGCTCTGTGATATAAATTCTGTAAGGCATACAGCAGATTTTTCGACTGCGGATTATAAGACCGTTAGATTCAAGCTCTTTAAAAATCCTTAGTGTTCTCGTGTTACCGCACCCAAGTTTTTCGCTGACTTCTTCAACCGTATAAACTACATATATCTCGCCGTTTTCATCGGTGAATCTGTCGGCATTGATTGTTGAAAGACAGAATCGGTCAAGAATCATTGCAAGCAGGGTCCGAGCTTCGATTGATATATGTGAAAACACCGGACTGTCGATAAGCGCTCTCGGATATCGGATATAAGGATAATCAAAAACATTGTCGTTCAATAAATCACCCCGACTTTCTGCCAAGACCGATTTTCTTTGCACGCTCTCTTGCAGCATCAATCTGTTCCTGCGATTTCGGTGGTCTGAGGCTGATTGAGATGCAAGACTTTTTGATTGCGTACATAACACCTCCGTATTGGTCCGTATTTTCGTGCTTCGCAGCTTCGGGATATTTCTCTGCAAACTTCATCAGACGGCGTTTAAAAGGCTTATTACAGGTGAAAACGGAGTATTCATCCGTATCCTGATTGGTGAGCAGTATTGTTTCCTGCTCATATTTAGTTAGTTTTTTCATATTATAGACCTTTCTGTGATTTAAAAAGTAATCTGAAATCGTGCGATTTCCCGGGAAACGCTATCTTAATATACTTATACCTTCGGGGTGTGCACTCCCCGAAAAAGTAAGTTCTGTAACTTAAAAAATAACCATAGTTTTTACGGTTTCCTCCTTCCAAGGCAAGTTTTGAATGTAAGCATTATTCCGGATATAATGCTTACCGTTTTATGTTTAACAAAAGCGCAATGCACAAATGTTCGGCTGGTGGATTTAAATTTAAGTCCGTTCCGTTAAGGAGGGACTTGGCTTATTTGATGTTAGCAGATATTTTTTAGTTTGTCATATCGTCCCGTGTTATGGTGCCGAAAAAACAGCTCAAGACTTAGAACTATTGATATATAACGGATTGCAGGAATTGTTTTTCCTTATTTCTAAATTACCTAAAAATGTCAAAAACGTGCAAAGCAGAGAATAAGTGAGAAAACGAGAGTTGGTTATAACACGCCGTGTTACAAACTTTTTTATTTTCTACTTTTTGCACAATTCTAATGCGGCTTAATATTAGCAGATAACTTTTAATTTGTCATTTCGTCTGGCGTAATGACGTAAAATTTTCTTCTTAAGTCCCGAATGCCTTGATATTAAAGGGATTTAAGGATAGGTTTTTGATTTTTAAAAAACGCCTCAAAAATCAAAAAGTGAGAAAACATGAGAAAAAGAGAGAAAACAAGAGATCTGCATTACACGCCGTGTAATAAATTTTTATATTTTCTACTTTTTGCACAAATCTGATGTGATTTAATGTTATCAAATATCTTCTGGTTTGTCATATCGCCCGACGATATAGGTGTCAAATATTTTTAACGAATCGTAAAACTGTTGATATATAAAGGATTATAAGTTTTTATCCCAATAAAAAATACAATTTGCTTAAAAATCAAAAAGTGAGGAAGCAAGAGAAAAACAGAGAAAACGAGAGTTCTGTATATCGTCCGGCGATATTTTTCAATTTATTTTCTACTTTTTGTACAAATCTGATGTGATTTAATGTTAGCAAATATCTTATGATTTGTCATATCGCCGCCGTTATTGTGTAAAAAACAAAAGCAAAAAGCCTGAAACCGTTGATGTATAACGGATTCAGGCTTTGTTAAAGTGTGATATTCAGATTTATTAAAAAATCAAAAAATGAGAAAACAAGAGAAAAACGGAGAAAACGAGAGTTCGTTATAACTCCTGCGATATTTTTTATTTTATTTTCAACGTTTTGCATAAGTAAACTCCCTCGGTAAATACCGAAGGAGCTCAACAAATTGGAATTTGTTTTTCTTTATCGCGTTATTGTCAAACAATAGAACGATGGTCTTTCGGGATACATCTTATCGGGTGTATTCCAAATTGCAGCACTATCAATCTCTTTTATATACTCCGTTGTTAATTCATTAATGGTGATCGATTTTCTTTGAACGAAGGGTCTGTTCTCAAATTCGTAGTAGTCCAACCATACGTGCCAAAATTCAATTCTGTCCGATTTCTGCAAGGCATTTTTTATGTATTCAATGATTTGTTTTGCTCTGCCGTCAGTATAATTCCATTCAAGATAAACACCATAATTTTTGTTGGTATAATCTTTCACACTCTCAAAAAAGCTCAGAAAATAGTTATCATCAGCACCGCCATCATATATTGTGCCGTTATCGATATTTATTTCAAGCGGATAATCCTGCGACGGTGCAAACTCTGTCAAGGGTGAATCAGAAGCAATAAATCTGCATGCACTCATAACAATTGCACTCCTTTGTTAAATAGAAGTTTATTTATCTATACGTACACGAAAATTCTCTTCCGTATAAGCTTTCATTACATTTTCAAAAAAAGCAACATCGTCATCAGATACATCTATTAAATACATCTCTGTGCCATAATGCGCACTACAAAATTTGCGCTGTTTATGCTCAACATTAATTGTGAAATATTTTGTCATTTTATTGTATATGCTTTTGTCTGTTGGATTTTCAGATAGTAGCTCTGAAATCAATTCTTCGGAAACGACTCCTTTGACAGAAACCTCGTAATTATCTTCCGTAGGATTTCCATATATTGAGGCTTGTTGAATTTCAGCAATTTCTTCTTTCCAACACCTGATTTCCAAGCTATCTCCTATTTGGACGAAATATTTAACAAGTTCTTTCCACCAGAATGAGGATATATGATGATCTATCATCTGCAAACCAATTTCGCGCATAAAACACCTCCATAAATTGAAATTTCTCGTGCTTTTATTTCTTGGATAAATTTAAAAAAATTTCTATCTTCTCGGCATCCTTATATCCGAGCTGATACAATTGGTTTAACCCGATTTTGTTTCTTGTCGCTGTTTTAATTCCGAAACAATTTTTAGGATAAAGTATCAACACTTTGCCTTGTTCTTCAAGTTTAAGAATTTCATTTATCCTATTATGATATAATGTGTGTGAAATTGTTATAGCCTTTGCAATTTGCGGATATTTAAAAAGTAATGAATTAACAAGCCATTTGGGAAAAGCTGATTTCTTATAGTTAATAGGAAGTGTCAGACAGATTATCAGTTTATCGCAACCATCATCAAATGCTTTTTTATACGGAATCGGGTCAGAGATACCGCCGTCGAAATATTTTCTATCCTTAAATAAAACGGGTTGACGGGTTGCTATAGGTAATGCACAGCTTGCCTTTAACAAAGTAAAATCATCATAGGCGAAATCACTTTTATAAAAATACTTTTGTTCAGAGGTCTGTGCATCCGTTACAGCAGCAACAAACTTTTTAGGCGACTTCATTATAGCATCAAAGTCTAATGGATTTTTACCGTAACTGTTTGATATATCAGAATAAATATAATCAAGGTTGATATACATTCCTTTGCTGAAATAGTTACCTATACTCATATATTGCTTTTCAAATGAATAGTCCTCATAAAAGCTTTTTAATCGTCCACGTTGACCGGCTATATATGTTATAAGGTTCGCACTTCCTGCAGAAACGCCCAAACAATAGTCAATATCAATAGAATTATCAAGAAGATAATCAATAATACCGCTCACATAATTTCCTCTTAATCCGCCGCCGACATCAATAATTCCTACCATTTATTCACCTTATATTTTTACAAATTCTTATTTGTCGGAAAAATTATATCACACATAATCTGAAATTACAATCGGGTTCGGGTAAAATCCGTTTGACCGTCAGGGCAACTTCATTCATTTATGTCCAATAATGAAATACGGCTTAACAGCCGAGATGAAGTTATGTGCTTCGGGCATAAATGAAAAACCGACGAACTTCTTGTCGAAATTCGTCGATTTCTGGAGGTACCACCCGGATTTGAACCGGGGAATCAGAGTTTTGCAGACTCGTGCCTTACCACTTGGCTATGGTACCATACAATATTAAGATATGTTTTCCGGCATTGAATTATGCCAAAAAAATGGAGCGGAT
>JAZSOL010000056.1:0-4130 GCA_045536915.1 Clostridia bacterium | reverse complement strand
CCGAAGACACGGTTTCGGCTTTGGTATCAACAAGGGTTACCGGAGTTGAAGATACCGAAAAGCTGTAGTATGTATCGTTGCATTTTATTCTCATCGATTTTGAAGTGTAAGAATAAAGTTTTCCGGCAAATATACTTGTTGAGGTAGCATAGACCTGATAATAACCACCTCCTGCGCCAAAAATATAACCTGTTTTGGAATCTCCGGCTCTTTTCAGAACGCGGTAGTCACTCACTTTTCCGTTTTTGTCTTTTCTTATGACAAAAGCATCACCAAGCTTCATATTTTCCACTCCGTGAACAAGCGAGGTTTCCGTGCTTTTGCATTCTTCGGAAATAACAAGTCTTTTTTCACTGCCGTCGCACCACGCAGTTATAACATTAACCTCATCGCCGTTTTCATCAAGTGCTGATGAATATTCTTCGAACACATACACACGATAGCTTTCAAGACTTCCTATATTTCCATACTCCGACTCCTCAATTTCATCCAGTACCAGAACCGCATCTGCAAAGCCGTCCGAACCTATGCTGTAGAAGTGAATCGGTTTGTCTTCACTTGCAAAATTGTTGCCGTTGGTAAAATATGCAGTTGAAACACGACTCGTATTTTCATTGTATTTTACTCCGTCAGAGGTCTTTGATTTTGAAACAACAAAATATTTCGTATCATCATCAACATGAGCAATGCTTCCCACCCTGCCGTATGCATAATACTGAGTGTCTTTCATAACAACATCGAGCCTGAGCACTCCGTCATCAGAGCCTGAACCGTTTCCGCTTCGGGGAAGTTCAATACAAACCACCTCCGATTCTGAATTCAATTCATATCTGATAAGAGACGGTGCATCTTTCAGCTCAGAGGTCACATACGAATACGCATCAACAGCACTCATAGTCTTTGAGTCATATGAAGAATCCGTTATTCTCACCTTCGAAGCCAGATTAACTTCCTCAAACAATCCGCTTTCCGAAAGTATTCTGAAAGCATATGTATTGCTGATTTCTTTTTTCATGCATGAAAACATAAATCCGTACACAGCTTTGTCTGACACGGCAAAATCAGCATAAAAGATTTTTTCGTATCTGTCTGTAAAGAAATCACCGGTTTTGTCAACCTTTAAAGCAATTCCGTTTTTACTTGAAAAATCCGGAGAGATTTCGTATTCTGCTTCATTGATAACCAACTTTTCACTTCCGGTTTCGCTTACAGTCCCCGAAAAACTACCGCTGAGGATTTCAATGCGGATGTAGTTTCCGTCTGCGGATTTTAAAATGCTTATAACATCATTTTTACTTATATCCGAAACCTTAACTTCCTTTGATTCTTTTATCACAACGAGTTTATCGGCATCAATATCCATAAACCCTTTTCCGTCCGGAAAAATATCTTTAAAATACAAAACCCTTTCATCCGATGACACACCGGAGGCAATAGTGTGAATATATGAATTAATACTTACCACATCAAACGATGCCGAATCTCCGGAGCGGGTAAGCACAAGCTCTGAGTTTTTCACGTTGAAAAATCCATCATAATAATTCACAGATTTTGAATTGAGTATAAATCCTGCACCGGCTGATATGCGAATCTTTTTTTCTTTTTCTTCGTTATCAAGATATTTTATTTCAAGTCTTGAAGATGAGACTATGTCATCTGTATTTATAACAAGCTTTTCATAGTCATATTCAGGATATGCAAACAAAACAGTGTCAGTCTGCCCGGATTCCGAGTAATAAAACTTCACTTCAACACCTAAATATTTATCTGCACCGCTTTGACCAACCTTATAGCGCACACCGTCAATATTTATCAGACCGTCCGATTCGGGCGATGCATTCACGGCAAGTGCCGTAATATCATTTTTAATGATTCTCCCCTCTGAAACGCAAATGTTTCTTCTTTTAAGTATGGTATCCGTACCGTTCGGATTGGTTTCGAAGGTTTCGTTTCCCACGCTCTGATTCATAAATGGAATTTCAAGAGAATTTGAAACCAGTTGAGCAAGCACCGCACCACTTACCGTGTCGGTTCCGGCATTTTCAAGTCCGTCAAGCATCCCGAGGGAAAGTGCTGTGTTGTAGTACCCATAAGGCCATCCGCCTTTTGAAAGGCAAAGCGCATCATAGCCCAAAGCACTTGTCCATATTTTAAGGCACTCATACAAAGAAATTTTCTTTTCAGGTTCAAAAATTCCGCTTCCGTTTCCCGAAACTATTCCGGTTTCCGCAAGGATGTTGATTCCCGAAAGTGCCCAGTGACTGAGAGGCACATCTTCAAAGTATGTATGTTCTCTTTTTTGATTGAACGTATCTCCCCAAAAAACACCGGCAACAATATTACACATCTGCGCTTTGGTTATGATTGTTTCAGAATTGAAATTCGTTCCACCGAAATCTTCAAAAATCCCAAGAGAATTAAGCATTTTACCGTGAAAGCTTTCATCTGTTTGGGCAAGCGGATTTGCGCTGTAAACCGGATTAACCCAAGATATGGCAGTCACAAATACCATTATCAGACAAAACACCGATGCAGTATGCTTTTTCATAGTGTATCCGTCCTTTCGTCAATTTTATAAGAATTATTTATCTTTAAACACGCGTCTGACGGCTTCAAGATATCCGTAGCCATACACATTGTCAGGTTCAAGATAACTGGTTTCCGTCCATTCATTCCATGAATTGACCGTAATCAACGGCGCGGGCAGAGCGGGATGTGTGTCAATATATTCTTTGGCATAAGCAAATGCCTTCTGTACGTTTT
Source organism: Clostridia bacterium (assembly GCA_045536915.1). GTDB lineage: Bacteria > Bacillota > Clostridia > UMGS1810 > UMGS1810 > RGIG1828. The sequence continues at coordinate 1,367 of JAZSOL010000056.1, read as the reverse complement.
CGGGTGTGTTATCCGTGCAGACATCATCGCGGAAACGATTGTATCTGGGGTTGGAATCCCAGCCCACCGAAACATGAGGATAAACGGGGAACGACAACCGGCTTGCCATCTTTTCATATTCCCGGATCGCATCCGAAAAGATATCGGGATAAGATCGGTTCGTTGCCGTGAAATCACGATATTGATAAAGCGCGCCGCTGTCAAAGCCCAGCATATTGGCTGCATCAATCACGGTTTGCGTATCTGTGACAAGCTGTTCCATTTTTTTATTGCCCTTGACGCAAAGCTGAAGCTCAAGCCCCGGGAATCCCGCTTCCACCGTTTTGGCTCTGAACCATTCGACTGCGTTCTTTGCCTGCTCAAGGCCGCCAAGACCGCGCACAAAATTCGGGATGTCGAAAAGCATATATACAGGCTTTCCGTCAATCTTGTAGTAGCAGGGATGCGAAAAATATTTCTCTATCGTTCGCGCTGCAATGGATTCAAACGTCTTCCGGTCCACAGCCCCATCCCATACAGGAATTCTGAGGTCGGAATTTCTCTTATCCCACATGGTATCGGCAGTGTGATTGGCCCACATAAGGTAAAACTTCATTTTATGATTGTTTCTCGCCTTAAGAAACCCATTGTCAAGACATTGCTCCAGAAAAGGCTTGTTATCATACCAATACCAATCATAAATAAAGACATTGACACCATGCTTTACCGCCGCTTCGATCTCCATTTCCATGACATAAGAGTCTGCCTCATTCACATATCCCCAAAGCGGCTTGCGCGGCCAAAGATGCCCTTCGAATTTCGGGGTCATCTTTTTCACTGTTTGCCATTCACCGTACCCTTCCTCCCAGAAAATCCGAGCCCGGGGCTCATCACCGGTATAGGAAGGCCATACATACGCTGCTACATCATACTTTTTCATACTATCCTCCGTTTGAGTCAGTTAATCTGCTTCATTCAGAATCATCATCAACCAATATTATACCATGGAATCCGCAATAATTCAAGTCATTTTCGCAAAACACCGCAGCGCAAAACAGCCGCGGCAGGGCTGCAGCGGGGAAATATTCTCTCGGATGTCAACGGATAAAAAAGGCGCCGTTGCCTTGCGGCAATGGCGCCCTCGTGTCTATGAGCTATGAAAAAGATATTCTTGTCGTTTTTGCGTATGAATTCAAACCCTTGCATAAATGAAATCCTTGCTGATGCAAGGGTGAAATCAGCTAACGCTGATGAAATCTTCGGCGTTCCGCCTCAGATGAAATTAAATCCACCTCCATCTCCTGCCGTAAGGCAGATTTCATCGCGAAGCGATTTCACCCACCGCAGGTGGATTTCTTCCGCCAGCGGCGGATTTAGTTGCAAAAAGC